>JAKFXR010000108.1 GCA_021731285.1 Polaromonas sp.
TCGGCCTGGCCGCCCAGCTTGCCCTCGGTGCCCACCTCCCGCGCCACCCGCGTCACCTCGGACGCAAAAGACCGCAACTGGTCCACCATGGTGTTGATGGTGTTTTTCAGCTCAAGAATTTCGCCCTTGACGTCCACCGTGATCTTTTTGGACAGGTCACCCGCAGCCACCGCGGTGGTCACCTCTGCAATGTTTCGCACCTGCGCCGTCAAATTGGAGCCCATGGAGTTGACCGAATCGGTCAGGTCTTTCCAGGTACCGGCCACGCCCTGCACATCGGCCTGCCCGCCCAGCTTGCCCTCTGTGCCCACCTCCCGCGCTACCCGCGTCACCTCGGCAGAAAAGGTACCCAGTTGCTCCACCATCTTGTTGATGATCATCGCGGTACGCAAAAACTCGCCTTCCAGGGCCCGGCCTTCAGCCTCCAGTGCCATGGACTTGGACAGGTCGCCCTGCGCCACAGCGCCGATCACGCGAGCCACCTCGCTGGTGGGGTGTACCAGGTCGGCAATCAGGGAGTTGATGCACTCGGCAGAGTCCCGCCAGAAACCGCTGGCATGGGGCACACGGGCGCGCTCCTTGAGCTTTCCCTCCTTGCCCACCACACGGCTCAGACGCGTCAGCTCATCGGCCATGCGAACGTTTTCTGCCACGACATCGTTAAAGGCATCTGCCAGCTTGCCGGGAAGTCCGGTCCAGTCCATGGGCAGCGAAGCCTTTCCATCACCCTTTTTCAGCGCCAGCAATGCCGCCAGAAATACCCGGTTCTGCTCGGCACTGGTCTCAGCCTCCTGCACCACCTTGTTGGCGGCGTTCAGGCTCTCCAGCCAGAATCCCGTCACCCGCACCTGCGCTGATCGTGGCGGTGTTTTGGAGATTGGCCCCTTGCGCACTTTGAGCTCCCTGACCTGCTCCGAAGTGCTGCAACTGACGTCAACCAGCTGGTTGAACTCAGCGGCGATTTTGCCGTAAAGGCCTTCCCACTCCGTGGGCAAGCTGACACTGGTTTCTCCACGGCGCAAGGCGCTCAGGGCTTTGAGCACAGTCCGTAGTTCGGTCTCGCTGTCGCGCGTGACCACTGGCAATCTTGCAAGAGCCTCCATGGCGGGATCCTCTGATTGGTAATTAAATGTGTAAATAACGCTGTTGCGAGATTACCGTTTGCCTTAAAAACTGGCAATTAATAAGCACTGGTTTTGGCCCCATTTCAGAGCTAAATTGCTGTGTGCCAAACACTTTACAAAGAGTAGGCTTTGACCTACAAAAATTATTTTGGAGGGCATATATATTCGAATCTTTTTCTCAAAAAATTGCAGTTGAAATGGCGTGGGCTGATGCCCCGCGCAGGCGCAGCTCAGGTCTTGACGGCCACCAGACCGACCGCCGCGATACGCTCGGCGTGCCGGTAGGCGGGACGTTCAAGCTCCTCTCCAAAAACATCCGGATCGATTTCGGAGTAGGTGTAGGTACAGCCGGTCTGCCCCAGAAAGGGCTTGAGTTCCCTGATGAAGTGATCAACGCCCTCCACCATCGCCACGCCCGTGTACAGAATGAGGCGGCCTCCAGGGTTCAGGCGCTGCAAGGCCTGTGCGCCAATCTTCACACTCAATGCACGGCCCGGCCCTTCGCCCCCATGACGGTAAGCGCGTTCTGTCTCGTCCACCAGGTAGGGTGGATTGGACAAAACCACGTCAAAGTCCCCAGCCAGTGCCTCGAGCGCATCACCTGGAGCCAGCGTAACCTGCAACCCCGCCACGGCTGCGTTGATGGCCGCATAACGCAGCGCCTGCGGATTGATGTCGTTCAGCGTGACATCGGCACCCACACACATGCGGGCTGCCATGATGCCGCCGGCTCCGCTGCCACAGCCAATGTCTGCAATTCGCAGCGGTGCGTCCAGCCGGTTGGCCGGCAGGTTGTTTCTGATCAGCGTGACAAAACGGCAGGTGTCAGGCCCAAAAAAAACCGCGTCGGCCTCCCGCGCCGGGAAAGCCGAATGCAAAAACAGGTCGCCCTCCAGACTGGCCACCCGCACGCGGCTGCGAAAGAAACCATTGCCTTCACCGTCCAGCCATTGACCCTGCAGGAGCGCCTCCATCAGTGAAGCGGGCAGCGCCTTTGCTTCAAACGGCAGGGACCAGCCAAAAATATCGCGAACACCCTCGGCGCTTTCACCACCGCGATTGATCAGCACCCTGGCGTGAGTCAAGGGCGTCACCGGTGTGAACTCGTAGCTGTGTTCACGCAGATACGCCAGCAGGGAACGTAAGGCCTCATCGCTGCCTGGCAGTTCTTGCGCCGGCGTCAAAAGCTGCAGCGAATCAAATGCACTGTCCGCAGGGTAAGTTGAAATGAAATCACTCGCTGGCACCTCCGGTTGGGGTGCTGACACCTTACGACGAACCAAAGCGCCGCGGTGTAGGACGGGAGCGAAGAATGGCTACGCGCCCGAACAGTCGGCCATCATTTCACCCAGGCGCACCGGGGCGCCAGGCGCCCACGCAGGATTGAAGCGGCATGGCCCGGCCGGAAAGAGCATCACCACGGTGGAGCCCAGGAGAAAGCGGCCCATCTCCGCGCCTTGTACGAACTCAACCGGCGCGTCGTAGTGCCATCGCCGCACCTCCCGTGTGCGGGGCGGATTGACCACGCCATGCCAGACCGTGGCCATGCTGCCCACGATGGTGGCGCCCACCAGCGCCAGCACAAACGGGCCGCGGGCGGATTCAAAAACACACACCACCCGTTCGTTGCGGGCAAACAGACCAGGCACACCCCTGGCCGTGGCGGGGTTGACTGAAAACAGCTCACCCGGCACGTAAACCATTTGCACCAGCCGCCCTGCCGCAGGCATGTGGATGCGGTGGTAGTCCTTGGGGCTGAGGTAAATCGTGGCAAAGCTGCCCCCCTGAAAACGGGCAGCGAGTTCCTTGTCCCCACCCACCAGCGCGGCCGTGGAGTAATGGTGCCCCTTGGCCTGAAAAATCTGGTCACCTTCAATGGCGCCGAACTGGCTGATCGCGCCATCGACAGGGCACAACAGGTCGGCTGTTGCCAGAGGCCGGGCTCCGGGCTTGAGCGCGCGGGTGAAAAAGTCGTTGAAGCTGGCGTAGCTGGTGATGTCCGGATTGGCGGCCTCGGCCATGTTGACGCCGTACTTGCCGATAAACCAGCGGATGATGGCCGTGGTGACCGCGCCACCGCGCATGGAAGCGATGTGACTGCCAAATTCGGTGATCGCCCGCTTGGGCAGCGCATATTGCAGCAAGACTTCAAATCGTTCGGACACGCGGGCTCACTCTGGGTCAGGAAAAGTGGCTCATTCTATCGGCCCAGACGGATCAGCCCGGCTGCAGGCGCAGCAGGCGACCGCGCGGGCTGTCGGTCAGCACGTACAACAATCCGTCCGGTCCCTGGCGCACATCGCGAATGCGCTCACCGCCTTCCAGTAATTTGTGCTCCCGAATCACCTTGCCTTTGAAAGGCTCGCTCAGTTCGATCCGGTTCAGATAACCAAACTTGAGCGATCCGACGAAAAGATTGCCCTGCCAGGCCTTGCCGTACTTGTCACTGCTCAAAAAGACCATGCCGGACGGTGCGATGGAAGGCACCCAGTAATGCAGGGGTTGCTCCATGCCGGCTTTGCTCGTGACACCTTCGCCGATTTTTCCACCGCCATAGTTCTCTCCATAAGTGATGGCCGGCCAGCCATAGTTGCGGCCAGCCTGGGGCAGGTTGATCTCGTCTCCGCCCTGCGGGCCATGCTCATGCGTCCAGTAGGTGCCGTCTGGAGCAAGTGTTGCACCCTGCATGTTGCGATGGCCATAACTCCAGATTTCAGGAAGCGCGCCTGCGCGGCCAACAAAAGGGTTGTCTCTGGGCACCGTGCCGTCCTTGCCCACGCGAACCACCTTGCCATGGTGGTTGTCCAGCTTCTGGGCGTCCTGCATGCGCGAGTAACGATCACCCAGCGTCAGAAGCAACGTGCCGTCGGGTTTGCCATCCTTGCGCGCTTCGACAATGCGGCAACCAAAGTGCGCACTGCTGGAGACCTTGGGCTTCTGGCTGAAGATGACCTGCACGTCTTCCAGCCGGCTGTTGTCGGCGGTCAGCGTGGCGCGCGCCAGGGCCGTGCTGTTACCGCCACCAGAAGCAGCCGGTTCGGCAAAGCAAAAATACAGGCGCCGGTTAGAGCCGAAATCGGCATCCGTGATGACATCGTGCAGGCCGCCCTGGCCGCCGGCGTCTATGGCCGGAAGGCCAGCAATCGGGGCTCCCATCTGTCCACCGGCCTCCACCACCCGCATGCGACCGGCTCTCTCGGTCACCAGAAATCGGCCATTGGGCAAAAACGCCAGCGCCCAGGGGTTTTGAATGCCGTTGGCAACCACCTCTGGCCTGACGGCCTGGGCATGCACCCCGGTGATGAGACCTGAACAACACCCCACTATAAAAACAATAGCAACTTGGGTCAGGCGGATAAGGGCTGAAGGCATATTTGACCCCTGAAAGTCATAAGGCACGGCGGAAGCCGTGAAACACCTCCAATATGCCATCTCAAGGCGACCTGTGTGAGGCCAGGCGCCGCTGCAAAGCAGTACCGGCAGGGCTATCAATCTTCAAATTTCGTATTAAATCGTTACAAATCAATGGTTTGAACGCATATTCAAGAAAAAACTTTAGCTTGACGTAGGACTATTCCTTCAAGTACTCTAGCGCCCATGCGTTTGACACTCCTTCTGAGCACCCTCCTCCTTGCCTTCCAGGCCCAGGCAACCCCTGGCCATTCCGGCGATGAGATGGACAAGTTCCTCGCGGACAAAGGCCTGCTCAACCGGATTGAACAGGTTCGCCAATCGGTGGGGCACAAGGCGTCCGAGCTGGTAGTCAATGCCATGGGTTTTCTGGGTGTTCCCTACAAGCGGGGAGGCAACTCGGCGGAAACCGGCTTTGACTGCAGCGGTTTTGTGCGCGCCATCTATGAACAGTCCATCGGGCTGATCCTGCCCCGCCGGGCTGAGCAGCAGGCTGCCGTCACCCAGAACATCGACAAGGCAGAGCTGCAACCGGGCGATCTGGTTTTTTTCAACACCATGAAGCGGGCTTTCAGCCATGTCGGCATCTATGTCGGCGAGGGAAAATTCATTCACTCACCCAAGCCTGGCGCTGAAGTGCGGGTTGAAAGCATGGGCGTGGCCTACTGGGCACGCCGCTTTGACGGCGCCCGCCGTGTGCAGGGCACGCCCCCTGCCAACAACGCCGGCGAATAAGCCAGCCCCGGGCGTTCCGGGCGTTAGCAGTTCGCGCAGTCCTTCTCCCCTCTAGTCGGCCTTGACGCCAGCGTCCTTGATGACCTTGGCCCATTTGGCCGTTTCCAGCGCAATAAACGCATCAAACTCTTCGGGTGTGCCGCCGGCGCCAAAAGTGCCCATGGCGTCCAGCCGCGCACGTGTTTCGTCGCTGCGGATGATGCGCCCGACTTCATCCGACATGCGCCGCACAATGTCTTTGGGCGTCGCTGCGGGAGCCAGCATGCCGGCCCAGGTGCTGCCGGTGAAGCCTGCGAAGCCCTGCTCAATAAACGTCGGCACATCAGGAACGGCGGGCAGGCGGCGATCGCTGGACACGCCGATCAGGCGCACCCGCCCCGCCTTGCCCTGGTTGATCAGGCCGGTTGGCGCATCAAAAAACAGCTGGATCTGTCCGCCCATCAAATCCGTCAGCGCCGGTACAGCGCCACGGTAGGGGATGTGCACCATGTAGGTTTTGGTGATGGCCTTGAGCAGCTCGCTGGTCAGGTGCGCGGCTGAGCCATTGCCGGAAGAGCCAAAACTGACCTTGCCCGGGTTGGCCCGGGCGTAGTCAATCAGTTCCCGGGCCGTCTTGAAAGGTGCGTCGTTGTTGACCGCGGCCAGCAAGGGTGACACCCCCATCAGCGAGACGCCGGTCAAATCCTTGCGCGGGTCATAGGGCAGTTTGGGGTACAGCGTGGTGTTGGCGGCATAGGCGGCGATCACCACGGCAAACGTGCTGCCATCGGCGGGCGCTTTGGCCAGCAGGTCCACCCCAATGATGCTGTTGGCGCCCGGCTTGTTGTCAATGGTCACCGTCTGCTGCAGACGGTTTTGCAACCCGGTTTGCACCAGCCGCGCCATCTGGTCGGTGAAACCGCCCGGGGTGTACGGAACAATGATGCGTATCGGCCGGTTCGGCCACGCCGGCTGGGCCAACAAGGGGACACAGACAGACGCAGCACCCGCCGCGACAGCGACGTTGAAACGGCGACGGGAAAGGGGCAACGAGGACTTGGGCTCGGACATGACTTCTCCAGAAGGGCAATCCCATTCTGGGCCACTGCTCGCGGACAACGTCCCGGGGTTTGCCCCCAAGCCGGACAGCCGCAGCGCCCGATTGACGCCTGCGCGACACCTGCCCTGGTGTGAGGCAAGCGCGCGCTCTACGGTTTGAGGGGCTTGTCTTTTTCTTCCTCGCGCTGTTTGCGCGGCGACATGTCGAGTTCGACAGATTTGCCGCTGTCGATGGCTTCGCCAGCCGCTTCGGGTGAGCTCAGGCTGACGCCACCGCCTTCTGCCAGTGCGATCTGGCCCCCGCCGCCTGCCACCTGCTGCCCCCCCTGCCCGGAGCCGACGTCGTCCGCTCCATTGCTGTTGGGAATAATGCGATTGTTTTCTGTACTGTTGGACAGCGCCTGATTGCCCTGCGGCTTGCCGTTCACGTTGACCAAACCGCCACCGGTATTGGTCACCTGCCCAAAATTGCCACTGACATTGCCCCTGGGCGCATCCAGGGTGATTTGTGACGCGGCGCCGGAAATTTGTACATCGTTGACAGCTTCCACAGCCACCACAGGCGCAGTCACGTTGGCCACCACCGTGTCGCCTGCCAGGGATGCAGAGTTGGAGGCCGTCACCACTACATTCATACTGCCCTGAGAATCCGCCACCACATCCCTGGCGGTGATGGAGGCGTTGATGGTGTCAGCCGTCAACGAAGCTGTCTGGGAGGCTGTTACCACCACATTCATGTCGCCCTGAGCCTCCGCCGTCACGTTGGTACCGGTAATATTTCCTGCGATGTCCCCCGCGCTGACCACTTCCACGCTACCCAGACTGATGGTCGACCCCGTCACGTCGCCTCCGGCATTCAGGGTATTGGCCGCGCCGGTGTCCTGCGCGCGCAAGGTGCTGTTGCTCAAGGCCACTTTGCCGAGGGCATCAATTTTGTACCCACCGACCCACAAAGTGCTGGCCAGATTGAATTCATTGGCGCTGATATCGAGCTGGCCGAGCGAACTGGCCTCGGAGCCACCCGTCGTCATATACACGTTGCCGCGGATACCGCCCGATCCCGCGATCAGGCGCAAACCGCGTGAAACACCGCCTGCATTCTGGATGTCGCCATTGAATGAAATATTCGCACCCAGCGTGGTCAGCGTGGTATCGGCCAGAAGATTGACCGTCGTATCAAACAGGAAGCCACCGGCACCCTCTGCGGTCACCGCACCGCCGATACCGGAGCCTTGCGCGGCGCTATTGAGCCTCAGGCTACGCAAACGCGTATCGTGGAAAAGCAGGTTGTAGCGGTCGTTGAGAACCACATCTTCAGCAAAAACCCCGGCGGCGACGTTTACCGTTTTGTCTGTGCTCGCTGCTTCAATACCGCGCTGAATGCTTCCGCTGGCCTGCGTGACATACAGATTACCTGCATCCCAGCTGACGACACCGAGTCCCGCGACGTCAAGCGCATGGTGCACGCGATCTTCGATGGCGAAGCCGTTGGCGGTGCCGGTGAAACTGGCGCTTGTCGCATTGACATTGGTTTTCACGTTGTTCCGGTCATTGGAGCCTGCATAGATATTCCACGACCGAGTCGGACTGCTGCCTGTGCCTGCGACCGTGCTGTCGGGCACGCCAAAGCGGGTATTGCCGATGTCCAGTGTCGAGCCCAGCCCTTCCAGAAACATGCCGTGGCCCACCGACGGATTGATGACCACATTGTTGAAAGAGACGTCGGCGACTGACCCATACTCAAGCAGGTGTACCGCGTCGCCCGGGCCTTGCGGGTTCCAGCTTCCGGCACTGCCACCCGGACGGCGGAAGCTCCCTTCAATAGTGACGTTGTCGAACTCAAGTCTGCCGGCACCGTGAACACCTCCACTCGGGACGTTGTCGTGGTAGCCGCGGAACTGGATCCCAACAAACTCGTTCTCCCCGGTAATTCGCAAATCCTTCAGCGTGGCGTTGCCGTTGTAATAGTTGAAGTTGATGTCGCCCTGGCCGAGCGACGTCGCGCTTGTGTAGGGCGCGCCATTGCCGGTGAACGTGCTATTGAGAAGCGAGACATTCTGAAGCCCCGGAATGCCTGCTGTCGGCAGGCCGTCGGCGAAGAAGCCAAATTTCCCGTTATGAAGGAAATCGCTATTCTGGACGGTCAGCTTGCGCAGGACCGTGTCATTTTTGACCCGCACACCTGAGTCCGGTGCATTGCGGAAAGTGAAGCCGTCGATCAGCACGTCGGCAGACGTACCGATATTGCCACTCACCGTGACTGCGTTACCGGCCGCCGGTGTGATGAGGGATTGACCGGCGCCCGCTCCCTGCAGGGTCAGTGCCTTTGTGATGCTCAGGCTTTCTGCGTAGGTCCCGGCCTTGACCTCAACCACCCCGCCAGAGACCACCGCATTGATGCCGTCGCCTATGAAGCCCAGGGGCTGGCGGGCATTGCCGAGACCATTACCGAGATTGAAATCGTCCACGGCAGTGAAGGTTTCGCCTGCGCTGACAACAATGTGAGTGCGGTTTCCGAACTGCGGCGTCGAACCCAACAGCCCCCTGGAGCCATAACGGCGGTCAAGAATGTGCATGTCGCCATTGGCGCGGGACATGTCCATCATCCCGCTTCCGTACTGCGTCTGGCTGACATGTGGCGACACAAAGTAGGCTCCATCGCTCACGTGGTTCAAAAACACGATATCCCACTCGTTGCCCGACGGGCCCCTGGTGTTGCCCGACATCGTCACGTCGTTGGAGCGCACGAGAATCGAGCCCTTGGTGTTGTCGAAGGTGTTTCCGGTGATTGCGACTGCGGCGTGATCCAGAACTTGCACACCGGTCCGGACATTTCTAATGCTGTTGTTTTGTAGGCGCGCCCCGGAAACATTTTCCCTCACGGTGATGGCGGCGGTCGTTGTTGGCACAGCATCCCAGTTGACGGTCGTGAAACTCTGGCTGTACGGACCCGTGATCTGCATGCCGTCCACCGTCACGCCATTGGCGGTGATATCAACGCCGATTTGCCCCTCCAGCACGTTGAGGTTGGCCCCGTCCATGCCATTCAGGGTGATGTTGGCCTTGTTGAGAACCACCTGCTCGGTATAGGAACCACCACGCACATTGACGCTTGCCCCGTTGCCGGGTGTGCCGGTTTTGGCGATCTTGACGGCGTCCTGGATGCGCGCGCCGCTGTAAACATTCACGGTATTGGAATTGCCGCTGAGGTTGGCCGCCTGCAACGCCGACTTGAGTTCCACGGTATGACCATCAACGATGATGGCATTGGTCGCCTGTTGCACGCCCTCGAGGTTAATCACACCCGACAACAGGTTGGCTGCATCTCCAACGCCGAGGCGGATATTTGCGGCGTTCAGGCTGGCGTTAGCCATGTTCGACACGGCAACTCCGGCTGCGCCTGGGGGCAATGCAAACTCGTACAGGCCGTTGTTCAGTGAAATGGTGGCTGAGTCCGTGCCCAGCAAGGCGATGGTCCCGTTGACCGCGGCGATGATCCCGCCCGGCACATTAGCAGGTTTCTTGTTGACCACCGACGGTGCCACAAGAGCGATCAGGCCACCATCGGCCGCAGTGATGGTGCCTTCATTGATGATGCTGCCACCGGTATCCGGCGTAATGCGGACCTGGATCGGCCCGTTTCCATTTCCATTTCCATTTCCGTTTCCGTTTCCGTTCCCGTTCCCGTTGCCATTGTTTCCACTAGTGAGGAAATGGTTCTCATCGATCACCCCCGTGGTGGCAATGAGGGAGCCTACATTGACGGAAGAACCCGGCTTGAACGCT
>JAKFXR010000127.1 GCA_021731285.1 Polaromonas sp.
CCACCGGGAACATCCACATCGGCACCATCACCGGGAAATTGAAAGGCGTGATGCCGGCCACCACGCCCAGCGGCTGGCGCAGCGTCCAGTTGTCAATGCCAGTGCTGACCTGGTCGGTGAAGTCGCCCTTGAGCAACTGGGGAATGCCACACGCAAACTCCACAATGTCAATGCCGCGTGAGACCTCGCCCTGGGCGTCGGTGAACACCTTGCCGTGCTCGGCGGTGATCATGTGCGCCAGCTTGTCCTTGTTGAGGTTGAGCAGCTCCAGAAATTTGAACAGCACCCGTGCGCGGCGAATCGGCGGCGTATCGGCCCAGGCCGGAAAAGCCGCCTGCGCGGCGGCGACCGCCGCATCCACGTCAGAGGCATTGGCCAGGGCTACCCGGCCGGTGACAGCGCCGGTGGCAGGGTTGAACACATCCTGGGCGCGGCCGGAGCTGCCGGGCGCGGCGCGGCCCTTGACGTGGTGGCCAATCATTGCGGGGGATGACGACATGGAGAGTCCTTTGACAGGGAATGAGTTGCAAGGGGGCAGACGGGCTGCCCGGTTGCCGCCAGTCTAGGGGGCCGCGAGCGCTTTGATAATCCCCCGATGGCTGATTACATTGTTCATATAATTGAACAATCACCACGCTTGATCGTCATGTCCACCGACCAGCTTTCGCCCCTCATCGCCGACCTGCACCTGCTGACTGTGCTCGCCGCCACCAGGAGTTTTACCGAGGCCGCGCGCCGCCTGGGCGTCTCCAAGGCCTCGGCCAGCATGCGCATCAGCGAGCTGGAGCGTTCTGCCGGCGTCACGCTGGTACGACGCACCACCCGCTCGGTCGGGCTGACCGAAGCCGGCCAGCACATGGTCAACGAGATGCAGCCCGCCTTTGCCCGCATCAGCGAGAGCTACACCGGCGCGCGTGACCTCGTCGGCACACCACGCGGGCTGATACGCGTGACGGCGCCCGTGGCCCTGGGGCGTCAACACCTCGCGCCCTGTGTCGCCACCTTTTTGCAGCAGTTCCCGGAGATCCAGATCGAGCTGCAGTTGACCGACCGTTTTGTGAACCTGGCCAACGAGGGCTTTGATCTGGCCATACGCCACACCAGCACGCCGCCCGAAACCCATGTGGCCTGGACGCTGTGTGAGACCCACTCCGTCCTGCTGGCCAGCCCCCAGTACCTCAAGCGCCGCGGTGTTCCCGGCCACCCGTCCGAGTTGACATCCCACGACTGTCTGCTTTACCTCGGCAGCCACGCGGGCAACTGGACCTTTGCGCGCAACAGCAAACGCAAGACCGTCGAGCGGGTGGGCGTGAGCATCAGCGGCTCGCTCAGGGCCAACAACAGCGAGGTCTTGCGCGACGCGCTCCTGGCCGGCCTGGGCATAGGACTTTTGCCCGACTTCTCTATCCATGGCAGCGGGCACGACAAAAAACAGTCTCCCCTTGTGCGTGTCCTGCCCGACTGGCAGGTCCAGGGGTTTTTTGGTGAACGCATTTACGCGCTGCGGCCCTGGTCGGCGCAGGTGCCCAAAGCAGTGCAATGCTTTGTGGCCCACTTGCGCGAGAGTTTTGCCGGGGGCTTTGCGGCCAAAGTTTGAGCAGCAACGACAATCCCTGCATGAACATCCGATGGAAACCCAGCGTCACCGTGGCCGCCGTCATCGAGCGTAAGGGCAAATTTTTGCTGGTGGAAGAGCACACACCAGAGGGCCTGCGGCTGAACAACCCTGCTGGCCACCTGGACCCGGGCGAGAGCCCGGCCCAGGGCTGCGCGCGCGAAACGCTGGAGGAAACCGCCTTCCATTTCACGCCCGACGCACTGGTCGGCATTTACCTGTCGCGCTTCGAGCGGCCAGCGCCGGGGAATGAAGTTCCCACCGACATCACCTACCTGCGCTTTACCTTCACCGGCGTACTGGGCGAGCATGTGGCCGGACAGGCGCTGGACACCGGCATTGTGCGCACGCTCTGGCTGAGCCCGGACGAGATCCGGGCCTGCGCGCATCTGCACCGCAGCCCCCTGCTGCTGACCTGCATGGACGACTACCTGGCCGGCAAGCGTTATCCCCTGGATCTCGTCACCACCTCTGCCAGCGTTTACAAGCCCTGAAACGCACGGGTCGGAGCCAGCCACCTAAAATGCTGCGATGCACAAGCAACGCGTCGTCGTCGGCCTGAGCGGAGGCGTGGACTCCGCGGTGACTGCGCACCTGCTCAAACAGCAGGGGCACGAGGTCATTGGCATCTTCATGAAAAACTGGGAAGACGATGACGACAGCGAGTTCTGCTCGTCCAACATCGACTTTGTGGACGCCGCCGCCGTTGCCGATGTGATCGGCATCGAAATCGAACATGTCAACTTTGCCGCCGACTACAAAGACCGCGTGTTCGCCGAGTTTTTGCGCGAGTACCAGGCGGGCCGCACGCCCAACCCCGACATCCTGTGCAACGCCGAAATCAAGTTCAAGGCCTTTCTGGACCACGCCATGCGGCTGGGCGCAGAAAAAATCGCCACTGGCCACTATGCGCGCGTGCGCCTCAATGAAGCCACCGGCCGCCATGAACTGCTCAAGGGCCTGGATCCGGCCAAGGACCAAAGCTATTTTCTGCACCGGCTGAACCAGGCGCAGTTGTCGAAAACACTGTTTCCGGTTGGCGAGCTGCGCAAGACCGAAGTGCGGCGCATCGCCGACGAAATCGGCCTGCCGAACGCGAAGAAAAAAGACTCCACCGGCATCTGCTTTATCGGCGAGCGGCCTTTCCGCGAATTTTTGAACCGCTACATCGCCAGAACGCCGGGGCCGATCAAAAGCGACAAGGGCCGTGTGCTGGGCGAGCATGTGGGCCTGAGCTTTTACACCCTGGGCCAGCGCCAGGGCCTGGGCATAGGCGGCGTGAAGGCGCGCGGCGCCGAGCTCAAGGCCGTGCAGGCGCTGGGCCAGCGCGGCGTGGGCGAGCACGAACCCTGGTTTGTGGCCCGCAAGGACATGGACAGCAACACCTTGTGGGCGGTGCAGGGCCACGATCACCCCTGGCTGCAATCGACCGTGCTGCAGGCGCAGGACTGTAGCTGGGTCGCAGGCACGCCGCCTGACGCCGGCATGCTTGCCGCCAAAACACGTTATCGCCAGGCGGATGCACCTTGCGAGTTACGCGGCGTGGACGCAGCGCACTGCGAACTGGTGTTTGGCACGCCCCAATGGGCGGTGACGCCCGGTCAGTCCGCCGTGCTGTATGACGGTGAGGTGTGTCTCGGTGGTGGCGTGATCACTTCCAGCAATGCCCCCGCGCTCTCCTGAGATCCTGTCATCCGAAGATGAGGATCAAATCGCAATCCTGCCCTTGATTGATGTCAATTGTTTGCTATAAATAAAATAGCAATTTCCTCGGCGCCGCCTTACAGCGCGGTCTCGAGGTAGGTATAGATGTAGTTGGAGCCGCCGTTGACATTGCCCAGCAGGCGTGACGAACCGAAGATGCCGGAGCGGTGGGACACGCCGATACCCAGGTAGGTGTTTTTCAGCGCGCGGTTGCCAATCAGGTCACCCAGGCTGAAGTCAATGCTCGGGTCCAGGTAGTTGAGCAGGCGCGAGGTCTGCCGTCCACGGGCGGCCTGGCTGCTGGACTCCATGTAGGGCGCCCGCTGCGCCATGGACAGGCCAATACCCAGACCCAGCCGGGTGTTGACCCTGCTGCTCCACGGAAATCCGTAGTAATAGGCCTTCATCATGGCGTTGAATTCCAGGCCATTGGGCGCCAGGCCGCGGTCGTCATGCTGCAGCACGCCGAGGTAGCCGACAAAGTCCAGCGGCATGTCCTTGAACCTCTCGATGAAAGGTTTGCCGATCTGAACGCCTGCAATGCGGGTGGAGTTGACCTTCGCCGTCGACGTGCAGCGCAAGGTGGCAATCTTGATCAGGTGGCAGCCGTCGGCAGAGGACTTGCCATACATGGCCTTCACATACAGCGGCGTGCTTTCTTCAGCCCAGCTGCGTTTGTGCGTGCCGAAATCGTAAGCTGCGCCAACGAACACGGCGGTTTGCCCGGACTTGCCGACGATGGGGCTGTCCTGCACGCGGCTGGCAAGCAGGGTGCGCGACACGCCCGCCAGCAAGCGCCAGCCTTCACTCAGCTCATAGGTGCCAAACAGGCCCAGCGTGGTGTTGATGCCGCTGCCGGGCTCATAGGCCGGACGGGTGGCAGTGGCTTCGCCGGGCCGCACGCCGTAGTAGTAATTGTTCAGCTTGGCGTCACGCAGGGCCAGGCTCAAGCTGGGCCGCAAGGTCAGCGCGCCCACGCGCCAGTCGTAGCTGTAAGACAGACGCGCCTCGGTGCCGCGCGACAGCCCGCCTATGTCGTGCACCAGCTCCGCGCCCAGCGTGCCCCAGGGCTGGCGGTAGCGGTAAGACACACCGGCGTCGAGACCGGCGCCACGCTCGGCCATGCCAGCCAGGCTGGCGGGGATGCGGTCATCGGGAAAACCTTCGAAACGCTGCTCGACAAAAAGATCGATGCGCTGCGAGTCGTGCTTGAAAACTTTCAGACCGGCGCGGCTGCCGTGCAGAAACACGCGCTCACCTTCGTAGAGGTACAGGGGCAGCAGGTCATACCGCGTGCCACCTCCGGCATACGGCGACTGCTCGGAACGGACAGCAAAACCCAGACCGGCACTGCCCTCGGTGTCGAGCAAATCGCTGAGGGGGTCGTTGTTGGCGTGTGCGGGTGCGAGGGTGGCAAGGGCCAGCAGGCAGGCACCCAGAAGTGCGGCCAGTGGCTTTTGTTTGTATGGCTTGTGGCTCATGTCAGTGGTCTTGTAGGATGGCAAAACGCCATCCTAGCCAGCAATGAGCCTGCGATGCAGCCCCAGGCAACGAATGCGAACGGGGCCTACATCGCCTCAAGGCCACGGTTGACAAAACCGTAGCGCAAACGAGTCAGAACGGGATGTCGTCGTCCATGTCGTCAAAGCCGCTGGCGGCTTTGGACGGGGCGGGAGCGCGGGGCGCAGCTGCCGGCGCTGCGCGGGGAGCCGCCGCCGGCGGACGGGTGTACTGGCGCTCGCCGCCATCACCCTCGCCGTCACCGCCGGGCGCGCCCATGCCTTCGCGGCTGCCGAGCATCTGCATCTCGCTGGCGATGATGTCGGTGGCGTATTTTTCAACGCCGTCCTTGTCGGTGTACTTGCGGGTTTTCAGGCGGCCTTCGATGTAAACCGAACGCCCCTTCTTGAGGTATTCGCCGACGATCTCTGCCTGGCGGCCAAAAAAGCTGATGCGGTGCCACTCGGTCTCTTCGACCATTTCACCGGCCTTGTTCTTGTACTTGCTGCTGGTGGCCAATGCGATGTTGGCAACAGCGTCGCCACTGGGCATGTAACGCACTTCCGGGTCGCGGCCCAGGTTGCCGACGAGAATGACTTTATTGACGGATGCCATGGCGTGTTCTCCTAATTTTTCACAGTTTAACTGGCTGCGCGGGCGCCGCCGAAATGCCTGCATCCAGATCGGTGTCCCCGGGGGAACCTGGGCCCGCAGGGAGCGAACGCGGGGGAGCCTTCATGGGCCAGGCGATCAGGAGCCAGAGCAGCATCAGCCCGCCGCAGGCTGCAAACAGAACTTGCGCGCCCCAGGTTTTGGCCAGCCAGCCGCCCAGCGCGCCACCGGCAAAGAAACCCAGCGACTGCAGGGTGTTGTAAACCCCAAGCGCGGCGCCGCGTGAATGGGCTGGCGCGACCCGCGAGGCCAGGCTGGGCTGGCTGGCTTCCAGCACGTTGAAGCCGCAGAAGAACAAAAACAGCAGGACGCCCAAACCAGCCAGACTGGGCATGCCGGATGCCTCCGCCAAAGCCATCAAGCCAAACTGCACCAGCGCAATCAAGCCCACAGCGGCAAGAAAAACAGCCCGCAGGTAGCCCCGCTTTTCGAGTGGAAAGAGGCTGAAGCCCATCACTGCAAACGACAGCAGGACCGCGGGCAGGTAAACCTGCCAGTGAAGATTTTTGCCCAGCCCCGCCTGCACCAGCAGCGCAGGGATGGCCACCCACATGGCGAGCTGCACGGCATGCAGCACAAACACACCGAAATCCAGCCGCAGCAGGGCACTGTGTCTGAGCACTTCCGCCAGGCTGCCGCGCGGACGGTTGACCGGGTGCAAGGGCTCGGGCGGCACCCACCAGATCACCACAGCAATGCCCATCAGGGCCAACACGCCGGTCAGCGCAAACAGCCCCCCCAGGCCAATGCGCGCGGCCAGCGCCGGGGCCAGCACCAGAGACAGCGCAAACATCAGCGCAATGCTGGCCCCTACCATCGCCATCGCTTTGGTGCGCACCTCGTCCCGGGTGGTGTCGGCCAGCAGCGCGGTCACCGCCGCCGAGATGGCGCCTGCGCCCTGCAGGGAGCGGCCAATGATCAGCCAGTTCAAGTCAGGCGCCCAGGTGGCGACAAAACTGCCCAGCGCAAACACCACCAGCCCGAAAACAATCACCTTCTTGCGGCCCAGCCGGTCCGAGGCCATGCCAAAGGGAATTTGCAAAATCCCTTGTGTCAGCCCATAAATGCCCATGGCCAGTCCAATACGAACCGGATCATCACCGCCCGGGTAACGCGCAGCTTCCAGTGCAAACACCGGCAGCACCAGAAAAAGGCCCAACATGCGCAGCGCAAAAATCGAGGCCAGCGAGACACTGGCGCGCCGCTCGTTAGCGGTCATGGGAAAAGAAGGCAGGGCTGAAGACACAAGAGTTGGGCAGGAAGAAAGCAGTTCGGCCCCCAGGCACCGGCTGCGGGGAAGGAAGCCTATTGTCCGTGAATAAAAGGCGGCGCCTGAAACGGGCAAGCACAAACCACGCCGGAATGGCGCCACCCCGGCCAGGTGTGGCCGGCGACAGTGCCTGAAAACCGCCGGCAGTCTATGATGGAGGGTTTTGCGGCGCCCCAAACAGTGAACTCTTCTACCGACGGCAAATACCTCGCTCCCGCAGTTGCTGAAAGCAGGCTGGCGGCCGAGCCCGACACATCGCCCGGACGCAGCGAAGGGCCGCCCCGAGCAAGTCCAGCCCCCTCGGGGGGCAGCGTATTACACGCAGTGAAAAGCGTGGGGGCGCATGCGATCAGCATCCGCGGCGCGCGCACGCACAACCTCAAGAACATTGACCTGGATATTCCGCGCAACCAGCTGGTGGTTATCACCGGCTTGAGCGGGTCGGGCAAATCTTCCCTGGCCTTCGACACGCTGTATGCCGAGGGCCAGCGCCGTTATGTCGAAAGCCTGTCGACTTACGCGCGGCAGTTTTTGCAGCTGATGGACAAGCCCGACGTCGACATGATCGAGGGCCTGTCGCCGGCGATTTCCATCGAGCAGAAAGCCACCTCGCACAACCCGCGCTCCACCGTCGGGACGGTCACCGAAATTCACGATTACCTGCGCCTGCTGTTTGCGCGGGCCGGCACACCCTACTGTCCCGACCATGACCTGCCCCTGCAGGCGCAAAGTGTCAGCGAAATGGTCGACCATGTGCTGGCCCTGCCGGAAGACACCAAACTGATGGTGCTGGCGCCGGTAGCGCGGGAGCGCAAGGGCGAGTTTGTCGAGCTGTTTGCAGAAATGCAGGCCCAGGGTTATGTGCGCTTCCGCGTAGACGGTCAAGCCTATGAATTTGACGAGTTGCCCAAGCTCAAGAAAGCCGAGAAGCACAACATCGACGTGGTGATTGACCGCCTCAAGGTGCGGCCTGACATGCAGCAACGCCTGGCAGAAAGTTTTGAAGCCGCGCTGCGCCTGGCGGACGGCAAGGCGTTGGCGCTTGAGATGGATTCGGCCAAGGAGCACCTCTTCAGCGCCAAATTTTCCTGCCCGGTGTGCAGCTACTCGCTCAGCGAGATGGAGCCGCGCCTGTTTTCGTTCAACTCGCCGGTGGGTGCGTGTCCGAGCTGTGATGGCCTGGGGCACATGGAATTTTTTGACCCAACACGGGTTGTGGCCTTTCCCTCCCTCAGCCTGGCCAGTGGCGCCGTCAAGGGCTGGGACAGACGCAACGGCTACTACTTCTCCATGCTGGAGAGCCTGGCCAAGCACTACGGCTTTGACATCGACACGGCATTTGAAAACCTGTCCGACAAGGTGCGGCAAGTCGTGCTGCACGGCTCGGACGGTGAAGAGATCAAGTTCAGCTATGTGCTGGAGTCCGGCGCCAATGCGGGCCGCAAGCACAGCAAAAAGCATCCGTTTGAGGGCGTGATCACCAACTTTGAGCGGCGCTACCGCGAAACCGACTCGGCAGCGGTGCGCGAAGAGCTGGCACGCTACCGCAGCGTGCAGCCCTGTCCCGACTGCGCCGGCACACGCCTGCGCAAGGAAGCGCGCCATGTCTTTTTGGTGAGCGCGCCTGCCGCTGACGGCGCTGCGCCCGGCCGCAAGGCGATTTTTGAGATCAGCCGCGCCACGCTGCGCGAAAGTTTTGACTACTTCAACACCCTGGTCATGGAAGGCGCCAAGGCCGAGATTGCCGGCAAGGTGGTGCGCGAGATCGGTCTGCGCCTGAAGTTTCTCAACGATGTGGGCCTCAATTACCTGAGCCTGGACCGCAGCGCGGAAACGCTGTCGGGTGGCGAGTCGCAGCGCATCCGGCTGGCCTCGCAGATCGGCTCGGGTCTGACCGGCGTGATGTATGTGCTGGACGAGCCCAGCATCGGCCTGCACCAGCGCGACAACGACCGCCTGATCGGCACGCTCAAGCACCTGCGCGACATTGGCAACAGCGTGCTGGTGGTCGAGCATGACGAAGACATGATCCGCGCAGCCGACCACGTGATCGACATGGGGCCGGGCGCCGGCATTCACGGTGGCCGCGTGATGGCGCAGGGCACGTTTGCGGATGTGCTGGCCAGCCCCGACTCCCTCACCGGCAAGTACCTGGCACAGACCCTGAAAATTGCCGTGCCCCAGCGCCGCACACCCTGGCTACCGACGGTGGTCAAAGCTCCCTACCGCGATCCGAAGAAGCCGTCAAAGTTTGCCCCCAGCGCAGCAGGTGTGAAGCGCGCCGCGCGGGAAGCCGCCCATCTGCTCACCCAGGGCGACATGCAGGCCATCCGGATCATCGGGGCCAGCGGACACAACCTGAAAAATGTCACTGTTGATTTCCCGGTCGGCCTGCTCACCTGCGTCACCGGCGTGTCCGGCTCCGGCAAGTCGACGCTGGTCAACGACACCTTGTACGCCGCAGTGGCGCGCACGCTGTACCGCGCGCATGAGGAACCGGCCGCGCACGAAGCGGTCGAAGGCATCGAGCATTTCGACAAGGTCATCAATGTGGACCAGTCGCCGATTGGCCGCACACCGCGCAGCAACCCGGCCACCTACACCGGCCTGTTCACGCCCATTCGCGAACTGATGGCCGAGATGAACACCGCGCGCGAGCGCGGCTACGGCGCGGGCCGCTTCAGTTTCAACGTGGCTGGCGGCCGCTGCGAGGCCTGCCAGGGCGACGGCGTGGTCAAGGTCGAGATGCACTTCCTGCCCGATGTCTATGTGCCCTGCGACGTCTGCAAGGGCATGCGCTACAACCGCGAAACGCTGGAAGTGCAGTACAAGGGCAAAAACATCGCGCAGATCCTGGACCTGACGGTCGAGGTGGCGGCCGAGTTTTTCAAGGCGGTGCCGACGATCTCGCGCAAGCTGCAGACCCTGCTGGATGTCGGCCTGTCCTACATCAAGCTCGGTCAGGCAGCGACCACCCTCTCGGGCGGCGAGGCACAGCGTGTCAAGCTGGCCCTGGAGCTTTCAAAGCGCGACACCGGACGCACACTCTATATCCTGGACGAGCCGACCACCGGCCTGCACTTCGCCGACATTGATCTGCTGCTCAAGGTGCTGCACCAGCTGCGGGATGCGGGCAACACGATTGTGGTGATCGAGCACAACCTCGACGTCATCAAGACCGCCGACTGGCTGATCGACATGGGACCGGAGGGTGGCGACGGCGGGGGCACCGTGGT
>JAKFXR010000124.1 GCA_021731285.1 Polaromonas sp.
ATGCGGGGCGCCTGGCTGGTCGGACCGATAAACATGCCCGAGAAGAGGTAGCTCAGCGACGGGTGGTTGTGCCAGTACGCAATCAGGCTGCCCAGCATTTCGGGCCTGCGCAAAAACGGGCTGTCAGGCGGCGTGGCGCCGCCGAGCACAAAGTGGTTCCCGCCGCCGGTGCCGGTGTGGCGGCCATCGGTCATGAATTTTTCGGCGGACAGGCGTGTCTCGTGCGCGAGCTTGTAGAGAAACTCGGTGTGCTCGACCAGCTCGTTCCAGTTGTAGGCCGGGTGGATGTTGACTTCGATGACGCCGGGGTCGGGCGTGACCTGCAGCATCTTCAGGCGCGGGTCGCGCGGTGGCGGGTAGCCCTCGAGCACGATCTGCAGGCCCAGCGACTGCGCGCTGGCTTCAATGGCGGCCAGCAGGTCCAGGTAGTCCTCCAGACGCTCCAGCGGCGGCATGAAGATGTAGAGCGCGCCGGTTTGCGGCTTGGTGCCTGCTTCCTTGTCGCCTGCTTTGGCTTTGGGTTTGTCTTTGGGGCCGTTGGCGCGGGCCGGGTCGCGCACCTCCACACACAGCGCAATGCGTGGCAGCCAGGGGGCCGATTGCTGGGGCGCGGGCAAACGCTCGGCGTCTTTGGCCAGAGCGGCAGCGGCCGGTTTGACCGGCACCGCCGCGTCTGCTGCAGCAGTTGCTGCGACAACAACCAGGCGTTCGGTGATGACTTCTGCCGGGGGCAGCTCCTCACGTGGCGCAAACGGGTCGGCCTCGTTGACGCCGGGGTTGTCGGTTTTGGAGACCCAGGGCATGGCGTCCAGCGGCAGGCGGTAACCCATGGGTGAGTCGCCCGGCGCCAGGTACATGCGCCCGTCCCTGAAGTACCAGGGCCCGGTGGCCCACTGCGAGCCTTTCGATGCATCACTCGCCGACGCTTCGCGCACCTTGAGCGGCAGCACATAACCCACCACCGCGTCCAGCCCCTGGCCAAACACACGGCGCAGACGTTCGCGCTCCATCGCGTCGTCGAGTTTGGTGTCAAACGGGTCCACATTGACCGGCAGGCGGCGTTCGCGCCAGAGGTAGTACCAGGTGTCCTCATAACCCGGCGTGATGTGCTGCGTGCCCAGTCCCAGCTTGCCGGCCAGGGTGTTGACAAAACGTTTGGCGTCAGCGGTGGTGTAGCTGCAGGGCTGACGCTCGTCGGCAAACAGTGCGGGGTTTTTCCAGACCGGCTGGCCGTCCTTGCGCCAGAACACGCTCAGTGCCCAGCGCGGCAACTGCTCGCCCGGGTACCACTTGCCCTGGCCAAAATGCAAAAAACCACCACCGCCATATTCGGCGCTCAGCTTTTGAACCAGCTCGGTCGCATAGCCGCGTTTGGTGGGGCCCAGCGCATCGATGTTCCACTCGGCCGCGTCGCGGTCCTGCGTGGCCACAAAGGTGGGCTCGCCGCCCATGGTCAGCCGCACGTCACCGGCCACCAGGTCCTGGTCCACCTGGTGACCGAGCTTGAGCACGTCTGCCCACAAGGCGTCGGTGTAGGGCTGGGTCACCCTGGGCGATTCGTAGATGCGCTCCACACCCATGTGGTGGGTGAACTCGACTTCGCTTTCGTCCACGCCGCCTTCAATCGGCGCGGCGCTGGACGGCTCGGGCGTGCAGGCCAGCGGAATGTGACCTTCTCCGGCCATCAGGCCGGAGGTTGGGTCCAGACCGATCCAGCCGGCGCCGGGCAAAAAGACCTCGCACCAGGCGTGCAAATCCGTGAAGTCGGTCTCGGTGCCGCTGGGGCCGTCAAGCGACTTGACGTCGGCCTTGAGCTGAATCAGGTAACCCGAAACAAAACGCGCAGCCAGCCCGAGGTGGCGAAACAGCTGCACCATCAGCCAGCCGGTGTCGCGGCAGGAGCCGACCGCGAGCTTGAGGGTTTCTTCGGGCGTCTGCACGCCGGGCTCCATGCGGATCGCGTACTGGATGTCGCCCTGCAGCTTCTGGTTGAGGCCGACCAGGAAGTCGATGGTGCGTTTGGGCTTGCGGTCAATCGCGGCCAGGTAGGCCTTCAGCAAAGGCGTGGCGCCCTCTGTTGCGAGGTAGGGCGCGAGCTCGACGGCCTGGGCCGGGCTGTACTTGAAGGGAAACTCCTCGGCCTCCGGCTCCAGAAAAAAGTCAAACGGGTTGAACACCGCCATCTCGACGACCAGGTCCACCGTGACCTTGAACTCACGCGTTGGCTTGGGAAACACCAGCCGCGCCTGGTAGTTGGCAAACGGGTCCTGCTGCCAGTTGATGAAATGCTCTTTGGGCTCAATCGTCAGCGAATACGAGAGCACCCGGGTGCGGCTGTGCGGCGCCGGGCGCAAGCGCACGACCTGGGGGCCGAGTGTGACCAGCCGGTCGTATTTGTAGTGGGTGATATGGCTCAGGGCGACGTGGATGGACAAGGCGATCTCGCTTTTTCGGATTTTCGGTACGTCCTGTCACTATGCCGCAGAAAACGGGGCAGGACGCCCTCAAATCGAGGTTTTAATACGGGACATGCAAGCAAGAGCTGCGCCAAACAAGCAGTACTAGGGGGGAGCGTGGATCAAAAGCCATCAGCAACACTGCCGACCACCCGGTTCACCGGCCTGATCTGTGGCGGCTTTGTGGCGGGCGTCGCCATCCAGTTGCAGCAGTCATCGCTGCCTGATCTGGCGACTGCGGGTGCACTTGTCCTGGGACTCTTGCTGGCGGCTGCGGTGTTGGCCTGGGTGTATCGGCGCCGGCTGCCCGGTCTTGCCGGCACCACGGCCGTGTGCGTGCTGGCCGTGGGCTTTGGCTTTGCGCTGACCGAATTGCGCGCCACATTGTTTCAGGCCAGCGCTCTCCATCCGGCGCTGGAGGGCAAAGACATCGCCGTCACCGGGCGGGTGCTGGCCATGCCGCAGCGCGGCGATGACGGCGTACGCTTTCGCTTCGCTGTCGACACGGCTACTGTGGCGGGTGAGGGGGTGACACTGCCGCAGCATATTTACCTGGGCTGGTATGCGGGTTTTGGCAACCGCGAGCCCGTACCGGCCTTGCAGGATGCCGACAACCCCGATGCGCCTGCAGCGGCTGCGGCCTTGCAGCGCCAGCCGCAGCCCATGCGCGCCGGTGAGACCTGGCGCATGACGGTGCGGCTGAAGGCGCCGCACGGCAACAGCAACCCGCATGGCTTTGACTACGAACTGTGGCTGTGGGAGCAGGGCTTGCAGGCCACCGGCTATGTGCGCGCAGGGCTGCACGATCCGGTCCCCGAACTTCTGTCCGACGGCTGGCGCCATCCGGTGGAGCGCGCGCGCCATGCGGCCCGCGATGCGGTGTATGCGCGCATTGCGGATCGCCAGTTGGCCGGTGTCGTCGCAGCGCTGCTGGTGGGCGACCAGAACGCCATCGAACGGGCCGACTGGGACGTGTTTCGCGCCACGGGCGTGGCGCACCTGATGTCGATCTCCGGCCTGCACATCACCATGTTTGCCTGGCTGGCGGCCCTTGGCATCGGTTGGCTGTGGGGGCTTTCGGCCCGCTGGAGCCCGGCGCTGTGCCTGGTCTGGCCGGCCCGCAGCGCGGGCGCCTGGGGTGGTTTGCTGTTGGCAACGGCTTATGCGCTGTTTTCTGGCTGGGGCGTGCCCGCGCAGCGCACGATTCTGATGCTGGCGGTCATGGTGCTGCTGCGCCAGAGCGGCAGGCGCTGGCCCTGGCCGCAGGTCTGCCTGCTGGCCATGGCGGCGGTGGTGGCATTGGACCCGTGGGCGCTGATGCAGGCGGGGTTCTGGCTGTCGTTTGTGGCGGTCAGTGTGCTGTTCGCGGCTGGAGGTCCTCTGCAAAGGCATGAGGCTTTAACGGATGTGGATGGAATCGCTACTGATTCAATAGCAAACTATTCCCGTCACGAAAGGGCAGGTGGCCGATTTGGCTCTCATGATTGGGCCGGAGGGGGGTGGTTGCGCTGGCTGTCACCCCTGTTGGCGGGTGCGTTGCGCATGGCCAGAGAGCAATGGATAGTCACGCTGGCGCTGACGCCGCTGTCACTGCTTCTTTTCAACCAGGCCTCGCTGGTCGGCCTGCTGGCCAATGCGGTGGCCATCCCCTGGGTGACTTTGCTGGTGACGCCGCTGACCATGCTGGGTATGGTGTGGGCGCCGCTCTGGGATCTGGCGGCGGGATCGGTCGCTGCGCTGATGGCCTTTTTGCAGTGGCTGGCCGCTTGGCCGCTGGCCAGCGTCAGTGTGGCGGCCGTGCCCCTGTGGTGTGCGGTGGCGGGTATTGCGGGCGGTTTGCTGCTGGTTCTGCGTTTGCCCTGGCACTGGCGTGTTCTGGGCCTGCCCCTGTTGCTGCCGGTGTTGCTGTGGCAGGCGCCGCGGCCCGCCGAAGGGCAGTTTGAGGTGATTGCTGCCGATGTGGGGCAGGGCAATGCGCTGATTGTGCGCACCGCTGCGCACACGCTGGTGTACGACACCGGACCCCGCTTCTCTCGAGAGAGCGACGCCGGCCACCGGGTGCTGGTGCCGCTGCTGCGGGCGCTGGGGGAGAGGGTGGACACCGTGATGCTGAGCCACCGCGACAGCGACCATGTGGGCGGTGCACCGGCCGTGCTGGCGATGCAGCCGCAGGCGGCGCTGCTCAGCTCCATCGAGGACGGCCACCCGCTCCAGGCCTTGCGGCCTTCAACGCGCTGCGTGGCCGGCCAGCGCTGGTCGTGGGACGGCATCGCTTTTGAGGTGCTGCATCCGCAGGCCGGGGACTACGATCTGACGCAAAAGTCCAACGCCATGAGCTGTGTGCTGCGCATTTCCAGCGGCATCAGCACGGTTCTGCTGGTGGGAGACCTGGAACTGGCGCAGGAGCAGCGTCTGGTGGTGGCAGGGGCGGCGCTGAAGGCCGATGTGCTGCTGGTGCCCCACCACGGCAGCAAAACCTCATCCAGCGCGGCCTTTCTTGAGGCGGTGCAACCCCGGCTGGCGCTGGCTCAGGCGGGCTACCGCAACCGCTTTGGTCATCCGGCTGCGCCAGTGCTGGAGCGCTATCACGAGCGTGGCATCACGGTACTGCAGTCCTCCACCTGCGGGGCCGCCACCTGGTCCAGCCAGCGCCCGGGTGAGGCGATTTGTCAGCGGCAGACGGCCCGGCGCTACTGGCACCACAGCCCCAAGCCCCCTCCTTGACAGAGGGGCTGGCACAAAAAGATCGATCGGCCTACGTGACACTGGCGCATTACTTGCTAAGCTAGACACAGACAAGGCGTTGAAAACAATTCGCCCAAAAAACTGCGGAGATAAATCGATGAGCCGAGCGATGTTTGACGAGATGAATGCCAGCGACGCCACAGTGCGTGCGCATTATCAGAACTACCAGCGCTGGCTGGCCCGGCAGCCCGACCCCGTCATGCAGGCGCGCCGTGCAGAAGCCGAGATGATTTTCCGCCGTGTCGGCATCACCTTTGCCGTGTATGGCGACAAGGACGACGGCAACTCCGAAAACGGTGGTACCGAGCGGCTGATTCCCTTTGACCTGATTCCCCGCATCATCCCCGCCCACGAGTGGGCCAGCATGGAGCGCGGCCTGATCCAGCGTGTGACCGCACTGAACCGCTTCATCCACGACGTTTACCACGACCAGGAGATCATCAAGGCCGGGGTGGTGCCATCCGAGCAGATTTTCCAGAACGCGCAGTTCCGGCCCGAGATGATGGGTGTGGATGTGCCGGGCAACATCTACTCGCACATCAGCGGCATCGACATCGTGCGCGCGCCCAATGCCCAGGGCGAGGGCGAGTACTACGTGCTGGAGGACAACCTGCGTGTACCCAGCGGCGTGAGCTACATGCTGGAAGACCGCAAGATGATGATGCGGCTGTTCCCCGACCTCTTCAGTGAAAACCGGGTGGCGCCTGTGGCCCACTACCCCGACCTGCTGCTGGAGACACTGCGCGACAACTCGCCTGCACACAGCGCCGAGCCGACGGTGGTGGTGCTGACACCTGGCATGTACAACTCGGCCTATTTCGAGCACGCCTTTCTGGCGCAGCAAATGGGTGTGGAGCTGGTCGAGGGACAGGACCTTTTCGTCAAGGACAACTTTGTGTACATGCGCACCACGCGCGGCCCCAAGCGGGTCGATGTGATTTACCGCCGGGTGGACGACGATTTTCTGGACCCGCTCGCCTTCCGGCCCACGTCGACCCTGGGCTGCGCAGGCCTGCTCAATGTGTACCGCAGCGGCAATGTCGCCCTGTGCAATGCCATTGGGACGGGCGTGGCCGACGACAAGTCGATCTACCCCTATGTGCCCAAGATGATCGAGTTTTACCTCGGAGAAAAACCCATCCTCAAAAACGTGCCCACCTACATGTGCCGCAATAGCGATGACCTGAAGTACACGCTGGCCAACATGAAAGACCTGGTGGTCAAGGAAGTGCACGGCGCCGGCGGCTACGGCATGCTGGTGGGCCCGGCCGCCACCCAGGCCGAGATTGAAAACTTCAGCAAGGCGGTGCAGGCCAATCCGGCCGGCTACATTGCCCAGCCGACGCTGAGCCTGTCCACCTGCCCGACCTATGTCGAAAGCGGTATCGCGCCGCGCCATATCGACTTGCGCCCCTTTGTGCTGAGCGGCAAGACCGTGCAAATGGTGCCGGGCGGCCTGACACGGGTTGCGTTGAAAGACGGCTCGCTGGTGGTCAACTCTTCGCAGGGCGGCGGTACCAAGGACACCTGGGTGCTGGAAGACGCCCATGCGCCGCGTCAATCGCAGTCTCAATCACAGTCCGGAGGTGCTTAATCATGTTGTCACGTACCGCCGATCATTTGTTCTGGATGTCGCGTTATACGGAGCGGGCAGGCGACATGCCGAAGGCATTCGCGGGGATGACTGACAACTGCGCGCAGCGCTTGTCATGGCATCACCAGAACACGCAAAGCGCGCCAGCGTTTTCTGGGTTTGAGGCAAGGAGTTAAACCATGTTGTCACGAACTGCTGATCATTTGTTCTGGATGTCGCGCTACACAGAGCGAGCCGAAAACACAGCGCGCATGCTGGACGTCAACTACCAGACTTCGCTGTTGCCGCAATCCACTGGCGTGGCGCAGGTCGGCTGGCAGGGCCTGCTGAGCATCAGCGAGCTGTCACCGGCTTACGAAGCCAAATACGGCGCGGTCAGCGCTAGAGATGTGATGGACTTCATGGTGCGCGACGAAAAAAACTCGTCCAGCATCATCTCGTGCCTGAAAAATGCGCGTGAAAATGCGCGCGCTGTGCGTGGCACCTTGACGACCGAGGTGTGGGAGACGCAAAACCAGACCTACCTGGAAATCTTCCGCATGCTGCGCAACGGCGACTTCGAGCGCGACCCCGGCCAGTTTTTTGAATGGGTGAAATTCCGCTCGCACCTGTCGCGCGGCGTCACGGTGGGGACCATGCTGCAGGACGAGGCGCTTTACTTCATGCGCCTGGGCACCTTCCTCGAGCGCGCCGACAACACTGCGCGGCTGGTCGATGTGAAGTTTCATGCGTTGCAAAGCGACTTTTACGGCGCTGCCAGCGAGAAAGACCAGGAGTACGATTTTTACCACTGGAGCGCCATCCTGCGCAGCGTCAGTGCTTTTGAAATCTACCGCAAGGTTTATCGCAATGTGATCAATCCCGAGCGTGTGGCCGAGCTGCTGATGCTGCGAGCCGACATGCCGCGCTCGCTGGCTGCCAGCCTGCACGGCGTGGTGACCAATCTGGCCAAGGTCACCGACGACCCCAACTCCGAAACCGTGCGCCGCGCCGGCAAGCTCAATGCCGACCTGCAGTACGCACGCATCGACGAAATTCTTTCAAGCGGACTGCACGGCTATCTCACCCAGTTTCTGGACCGCGTGAACGAACTCGGAGCCTGCATCAGCCGCGATTTTCTGGTTCCGGCCACGGCTTGATGGCTGAGATTCGAACAGCAACGGCCTTGATCCACCGAGGCTGCTTGCTTTGAAGTTACACGTCAGGCACACCACCCGCTATCGCTACACCGAGCCTTTGCGGTATGCGCTGCAAACCCTGTGGCTGACACCGAAGTCTGGCCCTGCGCAAAACGTGCTTTTCTGGACGCTGGGTGCACCCGGAGCGCTGCATGAACAACACGACGGCTGCGGCAATGCCATCCACTCCTACACCTTCGTGGGTGAGGTGGCCGACCACGTGACCGGCAGCCTGGTCAATGCGGCCGGGCAGGTTGACACTCTGGGCGTGGCTGAATTTACCGATGAGGCAAGCATGCCGCACCCGGCTTTTTTTCTGCGGCCCACAACACTCGCAGCGCCGCACCCGGATCTGGCAGACTTTGGCAGACGCTTTGTCGCCGGGGGCGGTGACTTGGGCATGTTTTTGGCGTTGAGCCAGGGCGTGGCGGACAAAGTTCGCTATCAAAAAGATAGTACAAATGTAGAGACGACGGCGTTGCAGGCCTTTGAAGCCGGGGCCGGTGTCTGCCAGGACCAGGCCCATGTGATGGTGGCGGTGTGCCGCAGCCTGGGCATTCCGGCGCGTTATGTCAGCGGTTATTTCTACGCCGCCAACGAGCCCGATCTGGCCAGCCACGCCTGGGCCGATGTCTGCCTTGATGTTGCGACCCGCCGCTGGGTCAGCATCGACGTGACCCACGGCTGCCTGATCGACCAGCGCCATGTGCGGCTGGCGGTGGGTACCGACTACAACGCCTGCCCGCCGATCAAAGGCATTCGCCACGGTGGCGGAGAAGAAGCCATGACCGTGGACATCACGATAGAGCCGGTTTGACTGCCGCGGTAGTCAGCGCTTGAGCGCCTCCATAGCCACCAGCAGCGTGATCTGATCGCTGATCAGCGGCGCAAACCTTCCCAGGTTGAATTCGCTGCGCCGGATTTTCCCGGTGGCGTTGAGCCCGCAGGCCTGTTTGCGCAGCATGGGATGTATCGCGCATTTGAAGTTGGTGACTGTCAGGCTCACGGGCAGGGTGATGCCCTTGATGGTCAGGTTGCCGTCAACTGAAGTCACATCGTCGAGCTTGCCGAAGTGCAGCCTGGTGGACTTGAAGGTGACCACCGGGAATTTTTCTGCATCAAAAAATGATTCGCTCAGCAGGACCTGGTTGAAGATGGCCGAACCGGTGCTGATGGAGCGCACGTCGATGGTTACCTCGACCGCGCCGGTCTGGTTGGGCAAATCCAGGGTGACGGTGGCATCGACCTTGTCGAAGCGCTCACGCTGGGTGCTGAAGCCCAGGTGGTTGAACTCGAAAAAGGCAAAGGTGTGGTCGGGGTCGCGGTCGTATATATCGGCCGCGATTGCGCCGGTCAGTGACGCGCAACACAGCAGCATGACGATGAGTTTTTTCACAATTGCCTTTCGATCAGCAGTCCGTCAGGGCCGCAGAACCAGCTGAAAATGCACGGTCACTTCGTCCGCCACCACTTTCACATCGCCCCAGACGCCGCCGCCAATGCCGAAGTCCAGGCGCTTGATCACGAAGGAACCATCCATCACGGCCTGGCTGGCAGCGCGCTTGAGCACGGCTTCCAGTGCAACCGGGCGGGTGACGCCCTTGATGGTGAGTGTGCCGGTGATCTGGAAGCGTCCGCCGCCCCGGGGCTGGATCTGGCGCATCTCGAAACGCGCTTCGGGGTGGCGTTTGGCGTCAAACCACTGGGCGCCCAGCACTTCCTCGTTGACCTCGCGCAGACCGGCGTCCACGCTGGCCAGGTCAATGCGCAACAGGCCGCGCGCTGCAGCAGGCGAGTCAGGATCGAGAGCCACGCTTGCGTCGAACTTGCGGAAGCTGCCATCGACCGGCACGCCCATTTGGCGGGAGGTAAAGCGGATCTGGCTGGCGCCCAGGTCTACCCGCCGGTACTCCACCGCCAGAGCGCTCGCGGAAGAAAAAAGCAGGGCCAGGGCCAGTGCATACAGCTTCATTTACCGGCTCCCTTGAATGTGAACATGCGGCCCAGCAGTCCGTCACG
>JAKFXR010000157.1 GCA_021731285.1 Polaromonas sp.
TTTTTTGTTTCCGGCTTCGGCAGTTCCGTCAGGGTTTGGGCACGTCTGGAAGCAGGCATGCTTCCGCCATCTGCAGGTCGTTGTCCTTCGCGAAATTGATCGCGAAGTCCCAGGCCATGGGTTCGGCATCGCGCAACTCGCTGTTGACCACCACACATTTGACGCCATTGATCACCGTGGGCACACACCAGGGCGAGTAGGTCAGGTGGCTGCCCGGTTGCGGTCCGCCCGGGCGGAACTGGCTCATCACCCCGCACAGCCGGTCGGCCCAGTCGCTGGGGCGAAAGGTCTTGCCGTCGCGGGTGACGCCCTGGATAAAGACTTCTTTGGCGGAGTTGGAGACCATTCGGGTTGAAGGTGTGTCGCCTGCCAGAGGCGCGGGTATGGCCTCATGCTGCAGTGCACCATGATTCTATCTTATATAAGACTTGAGCTCCGCCGTTAAACCGCCGCAGCGACGCATGGCTGTGATGCAGCATCGTCACGAAAGACCACAAGGCCTGCGCCTAAAATCACTGCAGACCTGCCGCATCGCCTGCAGCCTCCTGTTTTTTGCCACGTTCCCGGAGCTTTCCCCATGACCACTGCCCTGCCTGCCCACATCGAAGCTGCCTCTCCGCATGTGATGAACACCTACGGCCGCCTGCCCATCGCGATGTCGCACGGGCAGGGCTGCCGCGTCTGGGATGTCAATGGCAAGGAATACCTGGACGGCCTGGGCGGCATTGCCGTCAATACCCTGGGCCACAACCACCCGCGCCTGGTGCCGGCGCTGCAGGACCAGATTTCGAAAATCATCCACAGCTCCAACTACTACCATGTGCCCGGCCAGGAAGTGCTGGCGGCCAAACTGGTGGAGCTGTCCGGCATGGAAAACGTGTTTTTCTGCTCGACCGGGCTGGAAGCCAATGAAGCGGCGCTGAAACTCGCGCGCAAGTTCGGCCATGACAAGGGCATAGAACGTCCGGAAATCGTGGTTTACGAAAAGGCCTTCCACGGCCGCAGCATCGCGACCCTGAGCGCCACCGGCAATGTCAAGGTGCAAGCCGGTTTCGGCCCGCTGGTCGAGGGTTTCATCCGCGTGCCGCTGAACGATGTGGCGGCGCTGGAAACCGCCACCGCCGGCAACCCGAATGTGGTTGCGGTGTTTTTTGAGGCCATCCAGGGCGAAGGCGGCATCAACCCGATGGACGCCGGCTACATGCAGCAGGTACGCAAGCTCTGCGACCAGAACGACTGGCTGCTGATGATCGACGAAGTGCAATGCGGCATGGGCCGCACCGGCAAGTGGTTTGCGCACCAGTGGGCCGGTATCCAGCCTGACGTGATGCCCCTGGCCAAGGGCCTGGGTTCGGGCGTGCCCATCGGCGCGGTGGTGGCCGGCCCGCGCGCGGCCCACATCTTTGGCCCCGGCAACCACGGCACAACTTTCGGCGGCAACCCGCTGGCCATGCGCGCCGGCATCGAGACGCTGAAAATCATGGAAGAAGACGGCCTGCTGGCCAATGCCGCCAGGGTCGGCGCCCACCTCAAAGCCGCATTGAGCCGCGAACTGGCTGCTGAACTGAAGTCCGGCCGCGTCAAGGAAATCCGCGGTTTTGGCCTGATGCTGGGCATCGACCTGGCCGTGCCCTGCGGCGAAATCCTGCAGCGCGCCGCCGATAACGGCCTGCTGCTCAGCGTCACCGCCGACAGCGTGATCCGCCTGGTGCCGCCGCTGATCCTCAGCGAAGCCGAGGCCGACAACATCGTGGCCATCCTGTGTCCGCTGATCAAGCAGTTGCTGGCGGAAAAGCCATGAGCAGCAAACCAAACAGCGAACGCAGCGCAGGGCCGCCCCAAGCAAGTTCAGCCCCCTCGGGGGGCAGCGCAGTACACGGAGTGACAAGCGTGGGGGCCGGCCTGCGCCACTATTTGCAGTTCAGCGACTTCACTGCCGCCGAGTACGCCTATGTGTTTGAGCGCGCGGCGCTGATCAAGAAAAAATTCAAGGCCTACGACAAACACCAGCCGCTGGTGGACCGCACGCTGGCCATGATTTTCGAAAAAGCCTCGACCCGCACGCGCGTGAGTTTTGAAGCCGGCATGTACCAGCTGGGCGGCAGCGTCGTGCACCTGACCACCGGCGACAGCCAGCTCGGACGCGCCGAGCCCATCGAGGACAGCGCCAAGGTCATCAGCCGCATGGTCGACCTGGTGATGATCCGCACCTACGAGCAGACCAAGATCGAGCTGTTTGCCGAACACTCGCGCGTGCCGGTGATCAACGGCCTGACCAACGAATTCCACCCCTGCCAGATCCTGGCCGACATCTTCACCTACATCGAGCACCGCGGCAGCATCAAGGGCAAGACGGTGGCCTGGGTCGGCGATGGCAACAACATGGCCAACACCTGGCTGCAGGCCAGCGAAATCCTCGGCTTCAAGGTGCATGTCAGCACGCCCTCCGGCTACGAGGTGGACCAGTCGGTGGCCGGCATCCGTTCGGCCGACAGCTACAAGGTGTTCAGGGACCCGATGCAGGCCTGCGCCGGCGCCGACCTGGTGACCACCGACGTCTGGACCAGCATGGGTTACGAAGCCGAAAACGAGGAACGCAAAAAAGCTTTCGCCGACTGGTGCGTTGACAGCGACATGATGAAGGCCGCCAAGCCCGACGCCCTCTTCATGCACTGCCTGCCGGCGCACCGCGGGGAAGAAGTCGAAGCCGAAGTCATCGACGGGCCGCAGTCGGTGGTCTGGGACGAAGCGGAGAATCGTCTGCATGCGCAGAAGGCACTCATGGAGTTCCTTCTGCTCGGCAAGCTGGTTTGACCGAGGCTCTGATCAAGCATCACGCTCCGTCCCCGGCTCACTTCGGGCAGTAGTTTCAACTCCCCACTCCCACCCCTAACCCCTCCCTCGCCCCGCTGGGCGATGGAGGGGGACTTCATTTGGCCGCGTGCGCTGCGCTCGCGTGCACACATGACCGTTCGTTGGGATTCCCGTCCTTGAAGCGCTACGCGCTTCAAGGACTCCGGATTCTTGTCCCCGCATTGCTGTTCCCCACCCGTCGGGCTGGGCCGAGGAGCGCAGCCGAAAGCGGATCAGGACGAGCGATTGTCTGAGCGAAGCGAGTTCGAGCTCGGCCCCACTTTCGGCGAGCACCACAGGTTGCCCGGAGCGCAGCGGAGGGACCCAGACCATCGGGTCGCCTTTCTTTTGGGTACTTTTCTTTGGCGACGCAAAGAAAAGTGCCTCGCCCGCCGGGGCGAGACCCGGCTTGCTGGCACACCTGCCAACTTGAGAAAAAGAGGGCTTCGACAGGCTCAGCCCGAACGATGTCGGGGCGCCCACATGGATCCGGATCCAGTCCGGGATGACAGGTAGAGCGCGAGGCGCCTAGCCTCGCCCCACAAACGGCATTTTTGTCGCCATGATGGTCATGAACTGCACGTTCGTGGCCAGCGGCAACGCAGCCATGTGCACCACCGCATCGGCCACATGCTCCACATCCATCAGGGGCTCAATGGCGATCTCGCCGTTGGCCTGCGGCACGCCCTTGGCCATGCGGGCGGCCAGTTCGGTCTGGGCGTTGCCGATGTCGATCTGGCCGCAGGCAATGTCGTATTTGCGGCAGTCGAGCGAGATCGATTTGGTCAGGCCGGTGATCGCGTGTTTGGTGGCCGTGTAGGGCGCCGAGTTCGGCCGCGGCGCGTGGGCCGAGATCGAACCATTGTTGATGATGCGCCCGCCCTGGGGCGACTGGGCTTTCATGAGCCGGATGGCATGCTGCGCGCACAAAAAGGAACCGGTCAGGTTGATGTTGACCACGTTCTGCCACTGCTCGAAAGTAAGTTCCTCCATGGGCACCGGCGGCGCGCCGACACCGGCGTTGTTGAACAACAGGTCGAGACGGCCAAAGGTCTGCTGCGCCAGGTCGAAGGCCGCGCGCACGGCGTCGGGCTGGCTCACGTCGCAGGGCACGGCCAGTGCGCGGCCGCCGGCACCCGAAGCCTGCACAACTTCGTTCAGCGGTTCGGAACGCCGTCCCACCAGCACCACGCTGTAGTCCGCGCGCAGCAGCGCCAGCGCGACCGCCTTGCCGATGCCTGTGCCCGCGCCCGTGACCAACGCCACTTTTCCCTTGCCGCCTGATGTCATGTTCTACCTCTGGATGGTTGTGAATGGTGAAAGCGCCTGTCCCTGCGCGCCAGCCAGACACTGTACAGCCCGCCCCTGTTTTGCGCTGGCTGCATCTATTTCAGGCGCCTGTTGGAAATAACCGACACCACAGGGTTTTTGATGGTGCTACCTTCAAAAACATGACAACTTTCAAGGCCCGCATCTGGGACATTTCGCCACCGGTGGACGAACACTCAGCCGTGTTCCCGGGCGATGCGACCTATACGCAAAAGCTGCACTTTGCGCTGTCGCCCGACTGCCCGGTCAATGTCAACACCCTCAGCTTGTCGCCGCACACCGGTGCGCATGCCGACGCGCCCATGCACTACGCCAACGGCGCGCCAGCCATCGGTGCGGTGGACCTGCACCCCTACCTCGGGCCCTGCCGCGTGATCCATTGTCTGGACTGCGGACCGCTGGTCGAGCCGCAGCACATCGCCCATGCGCTGGCCGACCTGCCGCCGCGGGTGCTGCTGCGCACGTCTGTCGTAGCGAGCCAGGATTGGGCCTCATTTACCGCTATAGCACCCGCCACACTTGCGCTGCTAGCTACCAAAAACATAGCGCTTGTGGGCATCGACACCCCCAGCGTGGACCCGTCCACCAGCCAGGACCTGCCCAGCCACCAGCTGCTGCTCAAACACGATCTGCGTGTTCTGGAAAACCTGGTTCTCGACGAAGTGCCCGCTGGCGACTACGAACTGATCGCCCTGCCACTGAAACTGATGCGGGCCGACGCCTCGCCGGTCCGGGCCATCCTGAGAGCCTTATGAAGACCACCCTGAACGACTGCCGCGCGCTGGATGCCGCCGACCCGCTGCGCACCCTGCGCAATCACTTTGTGCTGCCCGACGGCGTGATTTACCTGGACGGCAATTCGCTGGGGGTGTTGCCCGCAACCGCGGCGGCGCGTGTCGCCGAGGTCATCACCGAGGAATGGGGGCAGCAGCTGATCCGCGCCTGGAACAGCGCCGGCTGGTTTCATTTGCCGCAGCGCCTGGGCGACAAGATAGCGCCGCTGGTCGGCGCCGCGGCCGGTGAAGTGGTGGTGACCGACAGCACCTCGGTCAACCTCTACAAGGTGCTCAGCGCCGCGCTGGCCATCGCCGCGGAAGATGCGCCGGGCAAAAAAACCGTGGTCAGCGAACGCAGCAACTTCCCGACCGACCTCTACATCGCCGAAGGGCTGTGCCGGGAACGCGGCTACCGGCTGCAGCTGGTCGAGCCCGATGGCATCGGGCCCGCGCTGGATGCTGATGCTGCGGTGCTGATGCTGACCCATGTTAACTACCGCACTGGCGCCATGCACGACATGGCGGCGCTGACGGCGGCGGCCCATGCCGCCGGCTGCCTGGTCGTCTGGGACCTGGCGCACAGCGCCGGCGCGGTGCCGGTGGACCTGAACGGCGCCGGGGCCGACTTTGCGGTCGGTTGCGGCTACAAATACCTCAACGGCGGGCCCGGCGCGCCGGCTTTTGTCTGGGTCAACCCGCGCCACGCCGACCGCTTCCAGCAGCCGCTGTCGGGCTGGTGGGGCCATGCCGCACCTTTTGAATTCACACCGGGCTACCGGCCTGCGCCCGGCATCACGCGTTACCTCTGCGGCACCCAGCCCATCCTGAGCCTGGCCGCGCTGGAATGCGGGCTGGATGTGTTCGGTGCCGCACAGTCGCTGGGGGGCATGGCGGCGCTGCGCAAGAAATCACTGGCGCTGACCGACCTGTTCATCGCGCTGGTGGAAGAACGCTGCGCGGGCCACGGCCTGGCTCTGGCCACGCCGCGCGATCACGCACAACGCGGCTCGCAGGTCTGCCTCACCCGCAGCGAAGGCGCCTATGCCATCGTGCAGGCGCTGATCGCACGCGGCGTGATCGGGGACTTCCGAGCCGGCGACGCTGCGGGCCATGCGGACATCCTGCGCTTCGGCTTCACGCCGCTGTACATCGGTTTCGAGGACGTCTGGCATGCGGTCGAGCATTTGAAGCAGGTGCTGGAAAGCGCCGAGTGGCAACACCCCAAGTTCAACCAGAAACACGCGGTGACCTGATCATGAACACACAGCGACCGGCAGACATCGTCGCCGACGAAAAAGCCCAGCTCGACTTCAGCCGCGACATGAGTTATGGCGATTACCTGCAACTCGACGCCATTCTCGGTGCGCAGAAGCCGCTGTCGCCGGCCCATGACGAACTGCTGTTCATCGTGCAGCACCAGACCAGCGAACTCTGGATGAAGCTCATGCTGCACGAGTTGCGCGCGGCGATTGCCAATGTCGCGGCCGACGAACTCGGCGACGCCTTCAAGAAGCTGGCGCGTGTCAGCCGCATCATGGAGCAGCTGGTGCACGCCTGGGATGTGCTGGCGACCATGACACCGCCCGAGTACAGCGCGATCCGGCCGTATCTCTCCAACTCCAGCGGTTTCCAGAGCGCGCAATACCGCTGCATCGAATTTGCGCTGGGCAACAAAAATGCGGCCATGCTCAAACCCCATGCGCACCGGCCCGACCTGCTGGCGCAGGTGCAGGCCGCCTACGAAGCGCCGTCCTTGTACGACGAAGCCCTGCGCCTGCTGGCGCGGCGCGGCCTGGCCGTTCCCGCCAGCCACACCCAGCGCGACTGGACCCAGGGCTACACCGAAAGCGACGCGGTGGAACAGGCCTGGCTGGTGGTGTATCGCGACCCGAAGAAGTACTTTGACCTGTACCAGCTCGGCGAGGAACTGACCGACCTCGAAGACGCCTTCCGGCTCTGGCGCTTCCGCCATGTGACCACGGTCGAGCGCGTGATCGGCTTCAAGCGCGGCACCGGCGGCACCGGGGGGGTGAGCTATCTGCGCAAGATGCTGGACGTGGTGTTGTTTCCGGAAATCTGGAAGCTGCGGACAGACCTTTAAAGCAGCCTGCCCTGGCTCGGTGCCAGCCGCGCCGCCACCGCGCCGAACACATCCTGCGCCAGCAGGCGCGCGCTCAGCACCTGGCCCAGCGCGCGGTAACTTTCCCACTGCGCCTCATCGAAGAACTGATCGGCCGTGGTTTCCTGCGGGAAGGACGGATGCGTGCGGGCGTAGTGGCCCACGTCGCCCGGCAGACCTTCGGACAGGGCCGGTTTGATGAAGATCACCACCGAGTCGGGTGGCTCATTGGCGGTATCGCGCGGCCGGCCCTGCTCGCGGTCGTGATACAGCTCCAGCCACAACGCATAGGGCATGGCTTCGCCGGCTTTCTGCGCCTTGCGGAAGCCCTCCGGCGTGCCGAAGCCGGTGAGTCCGCCGATCTCGCCCGCGCTGCGGAACACCGCCTCGGCGCCGAAATCGATGCGCACACGCCGCACCAGGTGCATCAGGTCGTCGAACTGGTAACAGGGATCGGCGCCGTTGTCGCTGGCCAGCACCAGCGGCAGCTTGCGGCGTACCAGCTCATACACCCCGGTGTTGTCGAAATGGCCGCCGTCCGACAGGTACCAGTAGCGGCCCGGCTTGCCGAGGAAACGGCAGCGGGCTTCTTCCAGAAGGTAGTTCCAGGTTCCCTCCCGGTGAGGGATGTCCTCGCCCGGGTCGGTGTGCGGCCGACGCCACCAGTAGGCCGTGCGCACATTGGCCAGGAAGGCCAGCAAGGCATAACCGGGCCGGGTCTCCTTGCCGACGCCGACCGAGAAGGCCGCGCCCGAGATCGACATCCATTGCCCCAGCGACAAAGGCGACTCCTGCATCTGCGCCAGGTCAAAGCGCGGCCGGACGGCGGTGCCCTGCGGCGCATCGACCAGCATGCCCTGCGCCGTCAGGCACACCGGGACGCCCTGGCGGTCCTGCGCCAGCGTCGGCGAGGTCGCGCTGATGCGCTGGTTCAGGGTGACGTTGATCACATGTTCGATGCCCAGCGCCTGGTTGGCTTGCAGGTAGCCGGTGATGGAGGCGGGTTCATCGCCGGCCATGACCTCGTTGACAAAGGCCTTGCGCCGCTCACGCTCGCCCTGGACATCGGTCTGCTGCATCGCCAGCAGGCGCTGGGGATTGGCCGCGCCCAGGTAGGCGCGTTTCAACCGCGCGGTGTACAGGTTGTGGAAACTGGACAGGTTGAGGAAACCCGGCGTGTACTGCACACACACCGCCACCACCAGCAAGCCCAGCGTGAACAGGACCAGGCTGGCCCAGGCGACATCGAACGGAGCACGCAGCGCGGCGACGGCCAGTGGCTGGGCGCCCAGCGTGATTTCATAGGCCAGCATCTGGTACATCAGTGCCAGCCCGCCCAGCACCGCGAGCGCCAGCAGCAGCAGGGCGGCCTGCGTGAATCCGGCAAAACGCGGCGGCTTGCCTTCCACCGGCTCGGCCTGGTTCAGCCACTTCCAGGCCGCCGCCAGCACGCTGCCATAGACGGCCACCGGCAGGCTCCAGGGCAGCCAGCTGCCGTAGGTCGCGCGGTACTGCACCAGTGACATCGCGAGGGTGTCGATCAGCGCGACCACGGCCACAGCCGCCGCCAGCTTCAGCGTCCAGCCCAGCCACAGGGTCAGGCGCCGGCGCTGCATGTCGGTGCGCAGCTGGGCCCGTTCCAGTTCGGAGCGCTTGCCCTCCTTGCGACGCGCCATCGCCAGGGCGGCCAGGTTGATCAGGCCCCCCAGCACACAGACCAGCGCCAGGCCGGCCGCCATCCTGAAGTGCTGCGGCGCAGTGGCCCACGCCAGCACCGCCCAGATGCAAAACGTGCTGAAAAGCGCAAGCCCTGCGGCCCAGCCCATGCGCGCCTCGACCTTTTCCTGCCAGCTGACCACGCTGCTGTCGTCGCTGGCCCGGGTGCGGCGCGCTGTCAGCCAGTAGGCCACGCCAACGGCAACAGCCAGTCCCAGCAACACGCCCGTCAGCAGCCACCAGCCGC
>JAKFXR010000128.1 GCA_021731285.1 Polaromonas sp.
GCAGCAACCGGAATGTGCCTGACGCACATGAGGATTGCGAGCACCGCGCAACGACGCATGGCAGACGCGCAGTAGCTTCATGGGCGCGTTTTCAGTGGGATCGGATCATCGTGCCGTAAGCCTGATCGGTCAGGATTTCCAGCAGCATGGCATGCGGTACCCGGCCGTCGATGATGTGCACCGAATTCACGCCGCTTTTGGCCGCGTCCAGCGCACCTTCGATCTTGGGCAACATGCCCCCGGAGATGGTGCCGTCGGCAAACAGGTCGTCGATCTCGCGCGCGCTCAGGTCGGTCAGCAACTCGCCGGCCTTGTTGAGCACGCCGGGCGTGTTGGTCAGCAGCACGAGCTTTTCGGCCTTGAGCACAATGGCCAGCTTGCCGGCGACGACGTCGGCATTGATGTTGTAACTCTCGTTGTGCTCGCCGAAGCCGATCGGGCTGATCACCGGGATGAAGGCGTCGTCCTGCAACGCCTTGACCACGCTGGGGTCGATGCTGAGGATGTCGCCGACAAAGCCGATGTCATGCTCCTTGGCGGGGTCGTCCTTGTCGACCATCTTGAGCTTTTGCGCACGGATCAGGCCGCCGTCGCGGCCGGTCAGGCCCACCGCCTTGCCGCCGGCCTGGTTGATCAGGCCGACGATGTCCTGCTGCACCTGGCCGGCCAGCACCCACTCGACCACCTCCATGGTTTCCTCGTCGGTGACACGCATGCCCTGGATGAACTGGCCCTTCTTGCCGAGCCGGTTCAGCGCGGTCTCGATCTGCGGCCCGCCGCCATGCACCACCACCGGGTTCATGCCGACCAGCTTGAGCAAGACCACGTCCTCGGCGAAGTCCGCCTGCAGCGCCGGATCGGTCATGGCGTTGCCGCCGTACTTGATGACCAGGGTCTTGCCGTGGAACTTGCGGATGTAAGGCAGCGCCTGCGCCAGGATCTCGGCCTTGTCGCGCGGGCCCACGTGGGAGAGGTCGGGATCGGTGGAGGAAGGAGTGTGGGTCATGGGAAGAAAAAGTTGGGGATTCGCGGCGTCATCGGGAATTGTGCCGCAAACCGGTCCCGGGCAGGTGCCTGCGCCGCTGGCCGCAAGTTACTTCGTTTCTGCCCTGCGCACAAAATCCTGCGCTGCCAGCGCCAATGCCGCCTGCAAGGTCAGCGGGGGGGTCCAGCCAAGAAGATCGCGGGTCTTGCCGATATCGACCTGCAGGGACCCGCACAGGCGCTGCGCAAAATCCTGCTTGCCGAGCAGGCCTGCGGCCAGGCGCAGCACCGGCACCGGCACCGGCAGCAGGCGTGCCGGCTTTCCCAGGGCGTCGGCCGTACGGCGCAGCAGCACCGTGGTGGAAACATCCTCGCCGTCGCTGGCCAGAAAAACCTGGTTGGCCGCGCCCGGATGGTCCAGGCAGGTCACGATCAGGTCCGCCAGGTTGTCCAGGGCGACCAGGCTGCGCCGGTTGTCAATCGCGCCCAGGGGCAGCGGCACACCGCGGTACAGCCAGCGCATCATCGCCAGGAAATTCGCCCCGACACCCGGGCCATACACCAGCACGGGCCGGATGATGGCGGCTTCAAGCCCGGTGGTTTTTGCGATGTCCTGCAGGCCAAGCTCGGCCTCATGTTTGGAAATTCCGTAGGCGTCCAGCGGCGCCGGGACGTCGTCGGCGGTATACGGCCGGCCCGGCACCGTGCCCTCGCCGTTCACCTTGACCGAACTGACAAAAACAAGGCGCCGCACGCCGGCCTGCGCCGCCTGGCGCGCCAGGCTCAGGGTACCGGCCACGTTGACACGCCGGAATTCAGCCAGCGGGTCCGCTGCGGTGTCCTGCATGACATGGACCCGCGCGGCCAGGTGAACCACGCAGTCAACACCCTCCAGCGCTGCCCGCCAGTCGGTGGCGGCATCGAGGTCTCCCACCGTGACGGCATCAACGCCCGCGGGCAATGCCGGCGAAGAAGCTGACGCGCGCAGGGCAGCCCGCACCTCCCGGCCGGATGCCGCCAGCATGGCTGTCAGGCGCCGCCCGACAAACCCCGATCCGCCCGTGACCAGAACGCGCCCGCTCATGGCGCGCACATTTCGCGGTACACGGCCAGGGTTTGCTGCGCCACCGTTGCTTCGGAAAATTCGGACTCCACCATCTGCCGCCCGGTTTCGCCCATCCGAAGCCGCAGCGCCGGATCGCCCACCAGCCGTGCGATGGCCTCTGCCAGGCCCGCCGCGTCACGCAAGGGAACCAGCAGCCCGTTTTCACCGTCACGCACGATCTCGCGGCAGCCGGGCGCGTCGGTGGCCACCAGCGGCCGCGCACAGGCGGCCGCCTCCAGCAACACTTTCGGTAGTCCCTCGCGGTAGGATGGCAGGCAAACGATGTGGGCCTGGGCCAGTGCCGCCGGCATGTTGTCGCAACGGCCCCAGCACTCCACCACACCGCTGTCGTGCCAGGCCTTGAGCTGGTCATCCGGTATCGACGCCGGGTTGTCGGCATCGCCGTCACCCACCAGCACAAAACGCGCGGCAACGCCACGCGCGCGCAACAGGGCTGCGGCGGCGACAAACTCGCCGACGCCTTTATCCCAGAGCATGCGGGAAGCCAGCATCACCACCGGTATGCCATCCGGCTCAGGGGTGGGCCGGAAGCGCCCGATATCGACGCCCGAGCCGCGGATCAGCCGGACCCGCGAAGCCGTCACCAGCCCGCCAGACACCAGCATCGCCATGTCATCCGGGTTCTGCAGGATCAGGACATTGCGGCCGGCGTTCAGCAGGATACGGAACACCCGCGACACGGCTGCGCGCAGCAAGGCCGCCAGGCGGGTGGTCGACGTAAAGAGAAACCCCATCCCGGCCAGCGCGTTCACCACGGCGGGCCGCCGCACCAGCAAGGCCGCCAGTGATCCGTACAGCACGGGCTTGAGCGCCACGTGATGAACGATGTCGGGCCGCTCGCGCCGGTACAGCTGGACGATCTCGGTGATGGCGGCGATTTCGCGGAAGGGATTGCGGCTGCGCCGGCGCAAGCCGATCGGCACCAGCTTGAAGCCCTCCGCAGTGATCTCGGCGCCGCGCTGCGCTACGCGGGTGGCGACAACGATGTCATAACCGGCCGCCTGGGCGGCGCGGGCGGGCGGCAGGCGGTGCGAACAAAAATACCAGTCTTCGGTGACGAGAAACAACAGCTTTTTGCGAGGCCCCCCAGCCGGAGAATCGCTGCCCGTGGCCGGCATCAGAGCCGCAGGTCGGCCTCATCGGCCGCGAGCACATACTTCAGGTCGTACAGGACGTGTACCGGCTTGCCAAGCGCCCGGATGCCATGGGCGCCCAGGGCACGGAATTCATTGTGGGCCACCGCGAGGATGACACCATCGTAGGTGCCAGGCTCGGGTGAACGGATGGGCGTGATGCCGTATTCGTGGACCGATTCTTCGGCCGAGACCCAGGGATCGTACACATCCACCTGGCAGTTGTACTCCCGAAGTTCGGCGACGATATCGACGATGCGGGTATTCCTGAGATCGGGACAGTTTTCCTTGAATGCCAGACCCATGACCAGCACCCTGGCGCCATCGACCTGGATGCGTTTTTTGGTCATGGCCTTCACCAGCTGGGCCACCGCATAACCGCCCATGCTGTCGTTGAGGCGGCGGCCCGCCAGGATGATTTCAGGGTGGTATCCCAGGGCCTGCGCCTTGTGCGTCAGGTAATAAGGATCAACACCGATGCAATGCCCGCCCACCAGCCCGGGCCGGAACGGCAGGAAATTCCACTTGGTGCCAGCGGCCTTGAGCACGGCTTCGGTATCGATGCCCATCTTGTTGAAGATGATGGCCAACTCGTTGATCAGCGCGATGTTGAGGTCGCGCTGCGTGTTCTCGATCACCTTCGCCGCTTCGGCCACCTTGATGCTGGAGGCCTTGTGCGTGCCGGCAACAATGATCTCGTTGTACAGCGCATCCACGACATCGGCGATCTCGGGCGTGGAACCGGACGTGACTTTCCTGATCGTGGTGACCCGGTGCTCCTTGTCGCCGGGATTGATGCGCTCAGGGCTGTAACCGGCGTAGAAATCGCGGTTGAACTTCAGGCCCGAGAATTTTTCGAGCACCGGCACGCAATCTTCTTCGGTGGCACCGGGATAGACCGTGGACTCGTAAATGACAATATCGCCGGCCTTGAGCACCTTGCCAATGGTTTCACTGGCCTTGATCAGCGGCGTCAGATCGGGCCGCTTGTGCTCGTCAATCGGTGTCGGGACGGTCACGATGAAAACGTTGCACTTGCGCAGGTCTTCAGGGCTGGTCGAAAAACTCAAGAACTTCGCGGCGCGCAACTCTTCGGGTTCGGTCTCCAGGGTGTGGTCCTTGCCTGACTGGAGTTCGGCGACACGTTTGACGTTGATGTCAAAGCCGACCACCGGTCGCTTCTTCCCGAACTCCACGGCCAGGGGCAATCCGACGTAGCCCAGGCCGACGATAGCGAGTTCAAGTTTGGTGTGGTCATTCATAAATGGGCAGGATCAAGGGGTTAAGGGTGCCAGGTCGCGGACATACCAGTCCATGGCTTCTTTCATGCCGTCGGCAATGGTGTGCGTGGGCGCGTAGCCCAGGCGCGACCGCGCCTTGTCGATACTGGCCAGGGAGTGCTGAACGTCGCCGGCCCTGAAATCGCGGTATTGCGGCGCCTGAACCGTCAACTCCGGCAAGCGGGCCCGCAACTCGCCCGCTATCAATGCATGAAGGTCATTGAGCGTGGTACGCCCCCCAACCGCGACGTTGTAAACCTGGTTCAAGGCGTCCGCATTGTCCGTCGTCGCGGCAAGCAGGTTGGCCTGCACGGCATTGGCGACATAGCAGAAGTCGCGGCTGGTGGCACCGTCACCGTTGATGAAGACCGGCTCTCCCTTGTGCATGGCGGCAATCCATTTGGGAATCACGGCTGCGTAGGCGCCATCGGGGTTCTGGTGGGGGCCAAAAATATTGAAATAGCGCAAGCCGATGGTAGCCAGGCCATAACACCGGGAAAAGACCTCTGCGTACAGCTCATTGACCAGCTTGGTCACCGCGTAGGGCGACAGGGGCTTTCCAATCCGCTCTTCGATCTTTGGCAACGCAGGATGATCGCCATAGGTCGAACTCGAGGCGGCATACACAAAGCGCTGAATGCCGGCGTCACGCGCGGCGACAAGCATGTTGAGAAAGCCGTCGATGTTCGCGCGGTTGGTCCTGATCGGATCTTCCAGCGACCGGGGAACCGAACCGAGCGCCGCCTGGTGCAGCACGAGATCGACCCCCTTGACCGCCTCGTGGCAATCCTCCAGCAAAGAGATATCACCCTCCATGAAACGGAAATTCGCCCAGCGGGCCGGGCCTGCGGAGGCTTCGATCTGACGAAGGTTTTCCCGCCGGCCCGTTGCAAAATTATCAAGGCCGACGACCTGCTGGTCCAGCATCAGCAATTCTTCGAGCAGATTGCATCCGACGAAACCTGCGACGCCGGTCACCAACCAGGTACGGGGGTTCTGCCGGAGCCGTGTTTTAAGGTTTTCGTAGTCGGTCATTTCAGCTTCAATTTTCACGCAAGGCCGTCCTGCGATTCCAGCCAGGCCTGGAACATCAGGACGTTCCAGAGCTGGTATTGCCAGTTGCGGCGGCCGGACAGGTGCTCCTGCCACTTCTCCCGGATCCCGGCCGGGTTCAAGTATCCTTCTTTTTCAAGCCGCGCCTGGTCCAGCAAAGCCTCTGCCCATTCCCGCAACGGGCCGCGCAGCCAGGCATCGATCGGTACGCCAAAGCCCACCTTGGGCCGCTCTATCAGGGCGCGGGGCACATGCCGGTACAAGACCTGCCGCAGAATCCACTTGCTCTGGTTGTCACGCAGTTTCATGGACAGGGGCAGGCGCCAGGCCATTTCGACCACCCGGTGGTCCAGAAACGGGACCCGGGTTTCCAGCGACACGCCCATGGCAGCCCTGTCCACCTTGGTGAGAATGTCGTCCGGCAGATAAGTGAGCAGGTCCAGGGCCATCATGCGCTCCACCTCGCCCAGGCCTTTGAGCGCAGGAAGGTTGCCACGAAGCTGCGTCGCGGACTCATGCCCTCCGACAACGATGGATGACGGGTTCTGCCACTGCGAAACCAGCCCCAGATAAAGGTCGTCGACGGACTCGCTGGCCAACACCCCGGCGCCCTTGTGAAGCTTGTCTCCCGGCTGGGCAAACCGCGCGGCTTTGGGCAGCACAGGCGCAATGGCGCCTGCAATCCTGTTCCAGGTCTGGGGCGCCACGCTGGTCAATGATTTCGCCAGAAGCCTGCGGGCCGGCGCGGGAAAAGTTGACAAACGCCGCCAGAGCTTTTGCGTCAACTGGTAGCGGTTGTAGCCGCAAAACAGTTCGTCACCCGCATCCCCGGACAACGAGACCGTGACATGCTCGCGGGCAAGTTGCGCCACCAGAAAAGTAGGTATCTGCGACGAGTCTGCGAAAGGTTCATCGTAAAGCGCCGGCAAACGCGCTATCACGTCCAGCGCGCTTTCAGCGGTCACATACAGCTCGGTGTGATCGGTCCCCAGGTGTCTGGCAACAGCGAGCGCGTGTTCGGCCTCGTTGTAGCCCGGCTCATGAAAGCCGATGGTGAAGGTTTTTACCGGCCGCGCCGACTGCGCCTGCATCAATGCCACGACCGTTGAAGAGTCAACGCCGCCGGACAGGAAGGCGCCAAGCGGTACGTCGGCGACCATCTGCCGCCCTATGGCGTCCTTGAGCAATGCCTCGAGTTCGTCGGCAGCCTGCTCCGCTGTGCCGGTGAACGGGCTGGCCACGCCCTGTTCGGCGACCTCGGCGGCAGACCAATAAGGCGTGATGACCGGTTCGTGCTGCTGCAGCGACACCGTCAACAGACTGCCGGGCGGCAGCTTGGCGATGCCTTCGTAGATGGAGTAAGGCGCGGGGACATAGGCATGCCGCAGGAACAGACTCAAGGCGCCGCGGTCGATGGTGGCCTTGAACGCCGGATGCGCCCGGATGGCCTTCAATTCAGAACCAAACAGGAAAGTGCCGTTCTGCCAGCCGTAATACAGCGGCTTTTCTCCAAGCCGGTCACGACCGAGCGTCAGGGTACCGGTCTGCTTGTCCCACAGCGCAAAGGCGAACATGCCAATCGCCATTTCGACCGTTGCCTGAATGCCAAAGCAGTCGAAGCCGGCCAGCAGCGTTTCGGTGTCTGAATGGCCCCGCCATGCCGGGACGGAACCACCGGACGCCTCGATACGCCGGCGGATGTCCATATGGTTGTAGATCTCGCCATTGAACACAATGACGAAGCGCCCGGCGGGGGAAACCATGGGCTGGCTTCCAGCCTCGGACAGGTCGACAATCGAGAGCCGCCGGTGCGCGAACCCTATGCCGGCAACAGCGTCGTGCCAGCAACCCGACGCATCCGGACCCCGATGGGCGATGGCCCTCGCCATGTTTTGCAACAGGGCCTCGGCCGACTCATGCTGATTTCCGGAAAGAAAGCCTGCCAATCCACACATTGAATATTCACTCGCAAATGACTGACATGAGGTTTCTGGCCGCTTGGCCAGATTGCAGAAGCAGGGCCAGAGTGATTTGAATTTGCAAGCGCCTTCAAATCAGTCGAAGCGCATCCCAGGTCAATTGGCGGCGTCTCCCTTGTCGATCCAGGGCGGCCTGATTTTAGCGAGTTGCAGGATGCCCGCCATGCCAATGCTCACAAATATCATCGCAAACGGAAAGCGCATCCGGTACATGGTTCCCACATTGGCGACGGTCAGGCCCAACAGCAACATCAGGCCAAATGCAAAAGCCACGGGCACAACCAGCGCCACATTCCACCGCCGATAACTGAACAACCAATACAGCAAGCCAATAAAGGCGATGTAGCAGTAGAACATTTCCACGGCGGAAATATAAATCTCCACCGAACTCGAGTTTCTCTTTTCTACGGCGAACCAGCTCGATGGGAACGGCGCAAAGAATGCAATCTGCAAAGCCCTGGGAACATACCGAATCAGGTCTTCGTTTTTACAAAAATCGATTCCCTTGTCGATATTGCTTGCTGCGGTCGTGCCCCCCGAACTCGTGAAGCCGGCCCGGGCCACCGCGACTTTCAAAAACGCGCGGTTCATCATATTTTCGAGAAAAGCCCCGTCCTTGAGCACCACCACGGGCCGGCACTCTTCAATGGCCTTGATCACCGCTGCCTCATTGGCCGCTGCATCGGCACTCTTCAGGAGACGTACGGTATCGGCGCTGCGCACAGTTGCATTCGATTGCCAGACAAAGCTTGGGAGAGCTACCTTTATGGGGGCATTGTTGGATGGAAACGCCCGCATTTGCACATCAACGTAGCTGATGCTCAAGAGAAAAACAGTGAATCCGAGTCCGACCAGAATGAAGACCGATTGCAGGTGGGATTTCAAAAGCCGGCCATACATGGCCGCCTGCGGTGCCACGCGGGAACGAAACAGCAACCACACCGCCTTGCCCACGTACCAGCACAACAGGACGGCAACAAGCCCCAAAAACGGGTACATGAAATAGGGCCGGAATACTGAAACAACAACCAACGCGACGGCGCTTGCGGCAAACAGCAAAAGAACACGTTTGAGGTTGCGGCCTTCATGGAGCAGACTCACCCAGCTCCACAGAACGACCAGCACGCCGGCGGTGCAAAAAACGTCCTTGTGTATCTGCCCATACTGCAAAAGCGCCGAGGGGAAAAAAACGTAGGGAAGCAACGCGATCAGGGCCTCGTTATCCTCCAGTTCCAGCATCTTCAGCAAGGAAAAGAGTGCCGCGCCACCCGTGGCAAACATTGCCGCACTCAGCGGCAGAATGGTCCAGGGTTTGGCTCCAAAAATGACGTAGAAAAATGAAGCAACGCCGGTAATTGCGTTGTCGCCATCCGGCCTCAGGCGAAACTCACCCCACCCACCTTGCACTATCCTCTGGGCCTGGGCAATTGCCTGCTCATGAAAACCCACCCAGTCC
>JAKFXR010000160.1 GCA_021731285.1 Polaromonas sp.
GGCACTACGGTGCTTCCGAATTTCTGGTCCAGGCCAGCACTTCAGCAACCGTGGTGTCGCAGCACACCACCGACGCCTACTGCGCCGTTCCCTAGCCGCCTTTTGACCCGGCTGGCGGAACATGTCTTTGCTGACCCGCTATCTGGATGATGCGCTTCGGGCAGAGCTGTCCCATCGAGTGACGTCCGGGGGTACGCGGCTCCATGATGTGATTCGCTCGGGCGCGCACCATCCGGACAGCTCGATCGGCATTTACGCGCCTGACTCCCAGAGCTACGACGTTTTCCGCGAGTTGTTCGACCCCATCCTCCAGCATTTTCGGGCGACCTCCCTGGTTCACCGCCATGACCTCGCATGCCTGAATCCGGCAGCGATCGTGTCCACCAGAATCAGGGTCGCGCGCAATCTTGCCGGACATGCGTTTACCGCAGGCATGTCAAGGCCGGAGCGACTGGGTGTCGAGGCAAAGATAGCGCGCGCATGCGGCGCACTGGCGCCTGACTTCCAGGGCTGGATCAGGAAACTCGGAGACATACCGCGCGCCAGGCTGGGCGCCATGATCTCAAGGCGGCTTGCGTTTGGGCCAGCGGACAAATACATGGCGGCAGCGAACATTCATGCAGACTGGCCCGCCGGCAGAAGCGTCTTCAACACAAGGAGAAAACAGCTTTCGGTCTGGATCAATGAAGAGGACCATTTGCGCGTTGCGGTGGTCATGCCGGGAGCTTGCCTGTCGGCCTGTGCTGATGCGATGGATGTGGCGATGTCGCGGCTGGCCGCCCAGCTTGATTTTTGCAGGGATGGGCAGCTCGGCCATTTGACCAGTTGCCCCAGCAATGCAGGTTCCGGCATGCGGGTGAGTTGCATGGTGAATGTACGCCTGGATCCTTCCCAGGAACCCCTTTTGCAACAGCTGGAATCCGAGGGTGTTCTCCAGATCCGGGGCGCCGGGGGAGAACACGCCCCCCGCAACGGCGGACTGATGGACGTCAGCTTTCGCAATCGCGTGGGAGTCTCAGAAATGCAAATGCTGCAAGACATGGAGATGTTGCTTCAGAAAGCCTGACTGCAACACGCGCCAGCGGCTGCTGCGAGCAGCGGGCTATTTCCCCTGCCCGGCCTGCCGGGCCATGTGGACCTGATGCAGGGTGATCTTGCGCACCTCGGCCTGACTGGTCTGGATGTGGGCGCGCAGCAGCAGGGCAGCCTGATCGCCGCGCTTGCGCTGTATCGCCTTGAGGATTTTGGCGTGTTCGTCGTAGGTTGCGTCAATACGCGGCTGCTTGGTGAAGTCCAGCCGGCGTATGACCCGTATGCGCTCGGTCACATCGCGGTGCACGCGTGCCATCTCGGCATTGCCGGCGGCCGCAACCAGCTCGCAGTGAAAAGCCTCGTCCCATTGAGCCACCTGCGAGGTGTCGCTGCTGCGCTGCTCCGCAGGGACCAGCCAGATGGCCGCGAGCTGGTCGAGCAGGCTCCGGTCCACCTTGAGGGCGTCGTCGCAGAGACGGTGAGCGGCCGTGGTCTCCAGCACCATGCGCAGGTCGTACAGCTCCTCGAACTGGTTGAAGTCGAAGGGGAGAACGCGCCAGCCGCTGCGAAACAACACCTCGACAAAACCTTCGTGCTGCATGCGAAACAGCGCCTGACGCACCGGCGTGCGGGACACGCCAAGGCGTTCGCTGAGTTCCGTTTCGGTAAAGCGGTCGCCCGGCACCAGCTTGAACTCGGAGACGTCGCGCTTGAGCTGCTCATACACCTCGTCAGCGCGCGAATGGCGCGGCGCCTTTGCCGCCGTCGCGTAGGGGTGGTTTGTGCGGGGAGAGAGACTTGTCATGTGTTTGCAATCATAGGGGGGAGACGCGGCGGCGCCGCCATCACGCCAGCAGGCTCACGTGCGCCGCAACCACCCGCCAGCCCCCGGGCGTACGCAACCAGGTCTGACTTTGCCGCCCTGGCCTGACGCTGCCCACGCGTTGAAATTCGACATGGGCGGTGGCGAAGTCATGGCCATAGGTAGTGATCACCGTTCTGAGCAGCTTGCGCTCCAGCCCCTGCGCCGGACGGCCTGCGCGAAAGGCCTGGATCTCGCCGTAGCCGTAAAGGTTCTCTGTTGCGCCGTAGCGCAGCGTATGCGGGCTGTTCCAGAACAGCTCGTCCAGCACCGTCACGTCGTTGCTGACGAGCGCCTTTTCATACCGGTCGAACACGGCCTGCACTTCGGCTACCACCTCGGGCAAGTTGATGTCCATAGGCCCTGTCATCAAGGTCTGGATGCGGGATCAAGTCCCGCGGGGCTGGCGCGCACATGCGCCACGCCCGACTGCTCCAGCACCTGCGCAGCTCGCAGGCACAGGTCTTCGCGCCAGGGCGCAGCAATCAACTGGACACCCACGGGCATGCCATCCGCGCTGGCTGGCCACATGGGCGCCACAACCACGGGACAACCGGCAAATGAGACGGGCTGGGTCAACAGGCCCATCGCCGGCCGGGCCGGCTGGCGAGCGCCATTGATGTCCAGCCACTCGGCGCCTATGGCTGTCGCGCTCACCGGCGTCGCAGGAGCAAGCAGCAGGTCCCAGTCCTTGAACAGGGCGTTGACCCTGTCGCGGTAGATCCGCCGAAAGCGCTGCGCGCGCAAATACCACTCGACGGGCTGCAGCGCGCCGGCGACAAACCGGTCCACCGACAGCGGTTCGAAATCGCCGGCACGTGTGCGCAAGTCATTCAGGTGCAGGCTGCCACCCTCGCTGGCGGTGATGATGAAAGCCGCCGCCCGCCCCAAAGCCGCATCCGGCCAATGGACCTCACCGAGCGCACCCAGCGCATCGGCCGCAAGGGCAACACACTCCCGCGCCTCAGGCGCGGCATGGTCGTGGAAGTATCCGTCCAGAACCCCGATGCGCAAGCCCTTGACACCCTTGCCAAGCACGGACAGCGCGGGCTGCACCCGCAAGGCATGGCAGCCGGGGTCCAGCGGGTCAGGCTGCTGCAGGCAATCGTAGGCCAGCGCCAGACCGCCCAGGCTGCTGGCCAGGGGACCCAGGTGATCAATGCTGTGCACAAAAGGATAGCTGCCACGTCGGGAAAGGCGGCCAAAGGTGGGCTTGAGTCCCCACACCCCGCACAGGGATGCCGGCACACGTATGGAGCCGTTGGTGTCCGACCCCAGTGTCAGCGGCACCTGCCCCGCCGCCACCGCAGCGCCCGAGCCACCCGATGAGCCTCCGGCAATACATGTCAGGTCGTGCGGGTTGCGGCACGGGCCGTAATGCGTGTTTTCCGTCGTGAAACCGTAGGCGTATTCGTCCATGTTGAGGGCGCCCACCAGCACAGCGCCAGCGGCTTTCATCCGCCCCACCAGAAACGCATCCGCCGCCGCCGCTGCATGGCCGCGATTGATCTTCGAGCCAGCCAGCGTCACCACACCTTCAATGTCGAACAGGTTTTTGACCGCATAGGGCACACCGGCCAGCGGCTTGAGCGATTCACCACGAGCCCGCTGGACGTCGACTGCATCGGCTTCAGCTCGCGCACGGGTCAGGGTTTGCTCCGTGAAAGCGTTGACCTGACTGTCCGTTGCGGCGACGCGGGAGACGCTGGCATCCAGCAACTCGCGTGCGCTGACCTGGCCGTCAGCCACGGCAGCGGCCATGGCGATGGCGTCAAACGCTATGTTATTCATAGCTAATCATGTCCGTCGTCAAAGGGCGGGAAGGCTGCGGGACTGTATATTTCGGCCAGCTCGTCATGCGGTGCCATGTCTGCGCCTTCAAGCAGCGCGGCCATGGCTGCCGTGCGTTGCAGATGAACACCGACCCGCTGCGCGTGATCTGCGTCCAGCGGCACGCCCAGCAACGCTGCCGCTGCCTCAACATAGCGGGAAACCGATGCTTCATCCATGGAAGGTCATCACCCCTCTCAGCGCCGCACTTCGCGCTGGAAAATTTCCAGGCTGCGCTTTTTGGTGCTGATGAAACCCGGCTCGGACAGCGTGTCCACCGTGCGTGGCCTGGCGTCCCCATAAGGCAGGATCTCCGCCACCCGGGTGGGCCGTTTGGTCAGCAGCAGCACCTGGTCGGCCAGGTAAACCGCCTCCTCCAGGTCGTGCGAGACCAGCAGCATGGTGGTGCCGGTCTGCATGAAAACCTCCTGCAGCTTTTCACGGATGAACAGGGTCATCTCGAAGTCCAGCGCGGAAAAGGGCTCGTCCAGGAACAGCACCTCGGGGTTGTTGGCCAGCGCCCGCATGATGGAGGCGGTCTGCTGCTGGCCGCCCGAGAGCTCATAGGGATACCGGTTGAGATCGAACTTGACATCGAAGGACGCCACCAGCTCGGCCATGCGTCGGTCAACCTCCGCCTTGGATTTGCCTTCGAGCTTGAGCGGGTAGGCGATGTTGTCAATCGTGCGCATCCAGGGAAACATCGCTTCGCGGTAGTTCTGGAACACATAGCCAATCTTGGTGTCCTTCAGCGACTTGCCGTCGAACAGGATTTCACCGGCGTCTATCGGCACCAGGCCGGCAATCATGTTGATCAGCGTCGACTTGCCGCAGCCGTTGGGGCCGAACACCGACACGATCTTGTGCTTGGGAATGTCGAGGTTGAAGTCCTCGTACAGCGGCCAGCCGGCGAAATACTTGGTCAGCCCGCGGATGGTGATGTGCGTGCCAGCCGGCCCGGGCTGGAACTCGCGCACAGGCACATCGGCAAACACCGGGGCGTTGATTACAGCGGACATGACGAACTCCAATAAATTTCACGCAGAGGAACCGTCCGCGAACACGTCCCCTTCAAGCAGGGGTCGCGGAACCGGCTTTGCCGGGCCGCAGGCGCAGCGGCCCCCTCGGGGCTGGAGCCCGCGGCTCCAAAGCTACTTGAGCAGCTTTGGACAGGTGACAGAAGCGAAGCCTCTGGCGAGCGGCGGCCTGCAAGGTGCAGGGAACGACACGCAGTGCGTGACCGTGGGGGCCTCATCTGCCGCTCCAGTGCACGATGCGCCGCTCGAGCACCAGGAAGAAGATGTTGAGCGCGTAACCCAGCGCACCGGCGGCCAGGATGGACGCGTACATGTCCTTCACATTCATCACCTGCTGCGAGTTGATGATGCGGTTGCCCAGGCCGGTGTCGGCGCCGATGAACATCTCGGCAACAATCACGATCACCAGCGCCATGGACACGGCCGAACGCAGGCCGACAAAACTCGGTTGCAGGCTTTCCCAGACCAGCACGTCCTTGAACACCTGCCAGCGCGAGGCCCCCATGACCTTGGCCGCCATCACGCGCTGTTTGCGCGCATTGATCACCCCGTAGGCACTGTTGAAGACCACGATCAGCAAGGCGCCGAACGCCGCAATCGCCACCTTGTTGATGTCCGACACGCCGAAGATCATCAGGAACAGAGGAATCAGCGCCGATGAGGGTGTGGACCGGAAGAAGTCGATCAGGAACTCGACGCTGCGGTAGGCTTTTTCGTTGCTGCCCAGCAGCACACCCAGCGGCATGCCGACGGCCGCGGCGATCATGAACGCCTGCACCGTGCGCCACACCGTGACGGCAAAGTCCTTGAGCAGCGGCCCGCCGGCCAGGCCGCTGAGCAGCGCGCCTATCGCATCGACCGGCGGCGGCAGCAGGATAGCCTTGATGAAACCGAAACGCACCACCAGGTCCCAGATGATGAAGAGCACCACCGGGCCGATGAAAGGCAGCGCCTTGTCCAGCGCCGGCTTGCGTTGCACGGTGGCCGCCGGCACCGTCGCCGGCGGTGCCCAGGGTTTGGTGGGCGCGTCAGGCACTGCCGTTGCAGAGGTGGTGGTCATATGTTCAGCCCTTGTAGAGCATGGTGTCCACCATGAGGCGTGAACTGAAGATGCCTTTTTCGGAAAACAGGTCGAAGAACTTCTGGAAGTGTGCGACGTCGGCCGGCTTGAACTCGTTGTACATCATGTACGCCGCCAGCGGCACCTCGGCGGTCAGCGCGCCTTCGATGGGCGTGTAGCCTTTGAGGTACTGGCGCGCCTCGACCGACTTGCTGCGCACGTAGGCCACGCCCTTGCCATAGGCGGCAACGAATTTTTTGGCGGCGTCCGGGTTCTTCTTGATGAAATCCGACGACAGCGAAGCCGAACCCCCAAACCACGGGGCCATCGGGTCGCCCAGCACGTAGCGCGCAATCACACCAGCCTCGAGCACACGGGTGGTGCCATTCATGCGGCCTATGGTGCCGGTGGGCTCCAGCGTGTAGGCGCCGTCGATCTGGCCGGCGGCGAGTGCGGCCACATGCTGGCCGATCGGCAACTCGACCACCGTCGCGCCGGTGGCGCCGCCGCGCTCCAGCACGGTCTTGGCCAGGGTGACGTTCTGGATGCCGGGACCGGAGCCGACGCGCTTGCCTTTGAGATCGGCCATCACCTTGGCCGGGCTGGCCACCGGCACGATGACTTCGTCGAGCACGTTTTTTACATTGCTCGGGTTGGAGCAGAAAATCTTGAAGGTGCCAGGCTGGGCCAGTTCGCCGATGGCGATATTGGCCGAGCCGGTGCCGTTGGCGGTGCCATCGGAGCGGCCCGACAGCACGGCTTCCATGACCTGCTGCGCGCCTGCGAACTTGAGCGGCTCCACGTCCAGACCGGCTTCCTTGAAGTAACCCAGCTCGATGGCCGCGTAGAACGGCAGGCCGGCGGCGATGGGCCAGTAACCAATGCGGATCTTGGGTGCAGCCTGGGCGCGCACGATGGCAGGCATGCCGATCGCGCCCAGCACTGCGGCGCCGGTTTGCAGGATTTTTCTGCGGCTGGTTGAAGAAGAGGGCATTGCGCTGGGTGTGGTCATGGAAGGCTCCTGGTAAAAAGGGTTGAAGCTGGCGGGTTGATGAAATTTCAGGAAGTGGCGCAGGACGCGATGTAAGCGCGCCATCCGCCCAGATGCGAGATGTCCTGCGCGCCCTGCAAGGCCTGAGCTTCGCAGACAAACCCCTGCACGGCCTCGGCGTCTGCAAGTTCGAGCGTGCCTATGCCCAGCGGCGCTGGTATCAACGCAACAAAAGATCCGTATTCGGCGAGCGGCATGTCCCATATTTCCAGGGCAATGCGCGCACCCTGGTCAGGCGCTACCCGCAACAGTCCGGGCTTGGGCGGGGTGGTGCCGGGCAAGGCGTACAGCCTGTAGTGCGGCGCCGTTTCCGCGGTGCGGACCAGCGTCGCGCCGCGCTCGGTGAGCTGGCGATTAAGAGGCATGCCCGACAGGTGTGCGCCCACCACGGCAAGGTGCACGCTTGACCGGCCGCGTATGCCGGCAATCGGCTCTGGCCTTGGGAGGGGCAGGCCCGTCGCTCCCTGTGGCAATCCGGTGGCGTGGTGGTAGCGCTGGCCCAGGTCAGCGAGTTGCCAGTCACTGGCGCACCGGCCAATCAGGGTGATGCCGAATGGCAAACCGTCGTCACGCAAGGAGCTGGGCACCGACAGCGCAGCGTAGTCCAGCAAGTTGACGAAGTTGGTGTAGGCGCCCAGATTCCGGTTGAGCGCCACCGGGTCCTTCTGCATTTGCGTAATCGTGTAGTGGGTAGGCGCGGTGGGGACCACCAGCAGATCAAACTGAGCCCACAGCGCGTCGGCCTGCTGCCCCAATTGCCTGAGCCGGGTCTGTGCTTCATACAGATCCGCCGCGCTGTACTTGCGGCCAGCCGCGATGATGCTGCGCACCGGCTCGATCACGTCGCCCTCATGCGTATCAAAAAAGCCGCGAATGGCCGTGTAGCGCTCTGCGACCAGCGCGCTTTCATAGAGCAAGGCAGCCACCTGGCTCAGCGGGCTGAAATCAACCGCTACAGCAGTGCCACCCAAGCCCTCCAACCGGGCGACGGCTTGTTCAAACGCTGCCCGGGCTGCGGTGTCACCATAAAACTCCGGCGCATCCGGTATGCCAAAACGAAACGCCGCCGGGAAGGCCTGGCTGGCCAGCGGCAGCCTGCGTGAATAGGGGTCCAGCGGGTCGTAAGCCATGGCAGTTTCCAGCACCTTGACAGCGCAGGCAACGGTACGCGCAAAAATGGACACACAGTCAACGCTTTGTGCAGCCGGTACCACCCCGCGTGTACTGATCAGGCCGCGGGAAGGCTTGAGACCGACGATGTTGTTCAACCCTGCAGGCACCCGGCCCGAGCCGGCGGTGTCGGTCCCCAGGGCAAAGTCGGCCTGACCGGTGGCCACCACATAGGCAGAGCCGGCGCTGGATCCGCCGGAGACATACAAGGGATTGACGGCGTTGGGCACCACCCCATAGGGCGAGCGCGTGCCGTTCAGCCCGCAGGCAAACTGGTCGAGGTTGGTTTTGCCGATGAAGGATGCACCAGCATCGAGCAGCCGCTGCACCACTGTTGCATTGGCCGGTGGTTGATAGGCAAAGCTGGCGCACGCCGCGGTGGTCGGCAGGCCTTGCGCGTCGATGTTGTCCTTGACCGCGAAATTCAGGCCGGCCAGCGGACCCGCCGAAGCGGCGCGCACGGGCGCGGCCGGCTTGCTGATCCAGGCATTGGCTGCCAGAACCTGGACGGGACGGCCAGCCTCAGCCGGGTCAGGTGCCAGCGGACGATTCAGGCCAGAAGAGTTTGCAACATGCACCAATTTAAAGCATCCATACTTGTGTACAAGATGAGATGCAAGAGGTGTGCCAGCCCCAACGGGAAGCGAAGAATGAAAGACGGAGGCTAGGCTTCGATCACGCAGCGCGTGACCAGGGGAGGCTCATCGCGCAGGTGAAACGCCAGTTTGCGCTCCCGCAGCGCCACGTCGCCTGCGGTGACCCGGTCAAAGCGGCGCAAATGCTCGGTCCACGACTCGTCGGTGATCTGCTCGACATAGCGTCCGGGCTGCGAAATATCGCGAAGCAGCTCCCAGGCCAACGCGCCCTGGCGCAAACGGCTGCGCCGGCTTTCCAGCATCAGGGCGCGAAACTCCGCGCCGCGCGCTGGATCAATGTGAAACTCGATGCTCACGCGCACATG
>JAKFXR010000061.1 GCA_021731285.1 Polaromonas sp.
CAGCCTGACCGCCTCCATCTTGAATTCCAGCGTGTACTTGGCCCGTTTCCTCGTTTCACTCATCTCGTTCTCCTTGAACTGATTTTTAACCATCAGCTAAGCAGTACGTTTTTCGGGGGCAAGGTCAGAGTGACAACTACAGCATCCCTGCACAAGTACTGTGGGTCATTGATCTGCATCAAACGACTGAGTGCACTTGGCAACTGAAGTGCTGCAACCTTGATGGCCGTTGGCGTTGGGAAATGGGCCTCAGTGCGGGTGCGCCATGTCCGTATCTTATTTCTGCATGCGTTCCGAAGCCCGCGCTTCGGCGGCGCAACATAGGCGCTCGACGTAGTGCTCACACCACAACATGGCAGCAACCGATTAAGCTGATTTCATCAGCCTCAGGAAAATCTTGGGAAGTCACTTTTAAAAATTAGTACCAAGACGGAAAATTACAATAAGCTAATTGAGAAAAGCAAGTTCTTTTCCCCTTTGCTCATGCATCGACAAGGTCCAACCAAATCCCTGAAACCCGCATGAATACTGGGCTCGGCTTATGGACGCGTCCACAAGCCAGGAGAGAAATAAGAGAGAAATTCAGACTCAGAGGGCAAAAATAGGAAAAATGTGCCCTGCCGCGTCCACAAGGAAAAACGCGGAAGCCCGCAGATACAGGGCCATCCGGGAAAGAAAAAGGGGGACAGAGAAAATCTGTCCCCCGTGTATGGTGGTGGATAGTTGACTACTTGCGAACTTGCTATTTCGACTACTTAGTAATTAAAAGTAAATGAGAGGGAATGCGCGGTAAGAACTTAACAGCTTAATTGCACCAATATGATGCATTTACTATTTCTGGATTTGAACCCAAGTCCACTCTAACTTTTAAGGTCTGCTCCGCAGCGGTTGCTGCCGTTCGAGTTTTCAACGTGAATGCCCTTGGCGTGCCGGATTGCGATCACTCCTATTCATGCATCGTGGTAATGCGCAGAGACAGGTTTCAGGCGCGCAGTTGACATTGCTAGAGAGTTGACAACAGCGTGCAGAGATCTGCAAGCTCGACGAGCAAGACTGCAGCAGCATCAAGCATGGTGCGATCAATCACCTGGGCGTGTCGCCAGCGTTGATGGCTTACCGCGAGCACAAGGCCATGCTGGGCAAGACTTAGGCCGGCGAGAAGTTCCCGGCGGTTGTGATGATGGGGGCTGGCTGGATGGTGGTCCCCGACATCAAACCAGGCAAGTGATGGTGAGTGGCTGACCCGCCCTGGGTCAGCCACTCAGTCGGGATCGCTGTTTGCAGGTGATCCCGTCCTTTTTGTCAGTTGGCGCAACAGCGCTGTGGCCAACCAGCCATCACTTTGATCCACCCGAAGCCTTGGCCACGTAGGCCGCCAGGGCGGCAATTTGCGCATCACTGAGTTTGCCGTTGTAGGACGGCATCTGCCCAATGCCGTTGCGCAGCGCGGTGGCCACGCGCTTGGCATCGGGCTTGAGCTCGTCCAGGCTGGGGCCCACGGCGCCTTCGGCTCCCGCGTCCTTGAGCGCATGGCACAGGGCGCAGGCAGGCACCGCGCCTTGGCCGAACAACACCTTGCCTTGTTGAAGTTGCGCGGCATCGTCGGCGGCGTGCACGGGCAGCACTGTGAATGCCAACGACCACAGGGCAGCGACCAACGCGTGTTTTTGGATTGTGCGCTTCATGCCACGCTCACTTTCACGGCGTGGTCGGCCCAGCTGGTGTTGTTGTAGCCGCCCGCGTTTTCCATGCGTTGTTCGGGCTGCACGTTGCCTGCGGTGTCGGTGGCTCGGCTCGCCAGGGTGAACTGGCCCGCCGGCAGGCGCGCCGCAAAAACAAACTGCCGCCACGCAAAGCGGCCGAGGTCGGGCCCCACCATGCGCGCGAGCTGCCAGGTTTTTCCGCCGTCCAGAGAAACCTCGACCTTGGCCACCGCGTTCATGCCGCCAAACGCCACGCCATGGATCTGTGTGTCACCCGCTTTAAGCGGGGCGCCGTCCGTGCCGGGACCGTTGATCCACGACTTCACCGTCATTTCCTGCACCGATGGCTGCGACGGGTCGCCCTTCGCGCCGGGCGGTGAAATGCGGTAGCCGTGCGACATGATGCGTGCGTCGGTCTCCTGAGCGGTGAAGGCCAGGCGTTTGACGTACTTGATGTTGTTCACGCCCGTGTAACCCGGCACGATCAAGCGCAGTGGGCCGCCGTGGGCCAGCGAAATCGGCACACCGTTCATTTCCCAGGCCAGCAGGGCATCGGCGAGTGCGGCAGCAGGCACCGAGCGTTCCACGATCACGCTCTTGGGGTCCAGTCCATCGGGGAGTTTTTCGCCGCCTGTGCCGGTGAGGTAGGCCATGCCGGCCTCCACGCCGCCCAGGGCATCCACCACCCAGCGCACCGGCACACCGCTCCACACCACACAGCCTGCTGCGCCCACTTGCCAAGGCGTTCCACTGGGCTTGTTGGGGAAGTAGCCGCGTCCGTTGCCAGAGCATTGCAACACCATCGCCGTGGTCTCGATGCCTATGCGCTTGAGGTCGCCCAGCGTGAGTTTGCGCGGGTTCTTCACCCCCTCGATGTTGATCTCCCAGGCATCGCGGTTGCCCAGGATCGAGGCGTCGGGCGCGGGCAGGTTGTTGCGGATGTAGAGCTGCTCGGACGGCGTGATTACGCTGGTGCCGAACACACTGCGCTTGGTCTCAATGGTGGTGCTGCTGTGCACGATCAGGCTGGCCGGGTCCTTCCAGCCCACGTACGCTGGCAGAGGCTTGGCAGCACCGGCCAAGGCGACGGGCGCGGTCTCACCAGCAGCGGCTGCGGTGCGGCCAAAGCTGGCCAGACCAACGGCAGCCAAAGCAGCGCCGCTGCCGGCCAGCAGGTGGCGCCGGGGGAGCGAGGTGGGTTGTTGGTTCATTTCTGGGGTCTCCGGTGGTTGGGCGTCGTGCGCCGGTTGGGGTGAAAGGGGTGAGCGGTTGATTCGTTGACAGGGACGCGGTGCCTCAGCCTGGCCCGGACACGGGAGGTGCCTGCAGTGCCGTCTGCGCGACCGCCAGTGCCTTCTTTTTCTGGGCCACCAGCAACAAGGGCTTGCCCTCGCGCGAGCGGATCACCTTCCAGTGCACGTTGCTCCACCAGCCGCTGGCCTCGCGCAGGTCCACAGGCTGGTCAAAGGCATACACCGTCACCATGCCGCCCTTCTCGAAGAACGTGGTGAGGTGGTAAGCGAGGTGACCTTCGATATCGCATGGCCGCATGAGTTGGGGAAACCCGGGCACCACGTTGGCGTCCCGCATGCCCAGGTGCATGAGCAACTGGCGCTGCTCCATGAAACTGCCCCGCAAGCTGCGCTCGTGGTATTCGTGGTCGATCGCGTCGCGCACCATCGCTGGCGGTCGCACGGCGAGCACCCCGCCGCTGGTGCCACCGGCCAGCAAAAGCGCAGCCAGAAAACGCTGCAAGCCGCGTCGCGCCAGCAGCGGCTGCGGCTTTCGGTACAGGTGTGCCGGTGCGTCGCTGGCCTCGAAGGCGATCGCCAACTTGGCGCGCGCGCGCAAATCGAATTCGCTGTCGGGCAGGAAAGGCGCGTCGGTATCGGGGCTCATGTCTTGGTCCTGCGAATCGGGGTAACGTTGACATCGGCCTTGGGTGTCGCAGGTACCCCCATGGCCAGCTTCAAAGCGTCGCGCGCACGGGCTAGGCGCGACAACACCGTGCCGGGCGCGATCTCCAGCGCCTCGGCCATCTGGGCGGTGGGCATGCCGTCGAAATAAAACAGCACCAGCACCTCGCGGTGGATGGGCGCCAGGCGCGCGAGCGCCTTGACGACATCGAGTTTGTCGTCCAGCCCCGCGTCGGGCGCCGCTTGCTCGGGCTGCTCTTCATCGTCCAGCGACTGCATGCTGGGTGCGGCCTGGCGAAAGGCGGCGCGGCGCATGATCTGAAAGAGCCAAGCCCGTGCCAGCGCAGCGTCGCGCAGTTGCTCCCGGTGCTTCCAGGCGTTGGCAAAACAGTCTTGCACCACGTCTTCGGCAATGGCGCGCGAACCAGTGAGCGCCCACGCACTGCGCAGCAAAAAACGGTAGTGCTCACGCACCCATTGGTTATAGCGGGACTCGGCAGACTGGAACAGCATGGTGATTAAGAGCGCTGCATGGCTTGGTTCATTCCGTGGCGCTCATTGGTACTTTCCCTAGGGCTGTCGATCAAGGCCCCCGCGTCCCACCCAGCGACGGAAATTCCGCTTCCGCACCTTTGGCTGTGCGCTGCTGCAGGGTGTGCAGTCGGCGTTGCATGCTCTGGATCTCCACCGTCTGCCCGGCAATGATTTCCTCGGCCAACTGCCGGGTGACAGGATCGCGCCCATGCTGCAACACCAGCCGCGCCATGTCCACAGCGCCGGCGTGGTGCGGAATCATCATCGCCAGAAAGTCCTGGTCGGCCTGGCCTGCGTAGCCCGGGCTGTGCATGGCCTGCATCATGCGGGCCATCGATTCGTCCATATCCCGCTGGAATGCGCTGGTGTGCGCGGCGCTGGCGCCGTGGCTGGTGTGCGCGCCGCTCATGCCGTCTGGCCCTTCTCGCCCACACGCACGTAGACGAGGTTGATGCTCTTTTTGTTGCGCAGCGCGCCAGAGGGCAGCGTCAGATTGCCCAGGGGGATCTGCGCAATGAAGGTCGGGCGCAGCGGGTCGCTCACATCAAATGCACTGCACACGGTCTGGCCCGCGTTGGGCGTGCCGGGCAGCTCGTCCTGTTCGTGGGCCACATACAGCAGCGTGTTCTCGGGGTTGGTCCACAACCCGTGCGACTCGCGGCCACGGCTGGAGAAGGTGCCCACCACCTTGCGCTGTCCGCCCGGAGCGCTGCGGTCGATGATGGCGATCGGGCTCGACGCCACGCCGCCGGGGCCACCATCGTCGATGCGCGCCAGGCTGGCATAGACCACGCTGCCGCGCGCATTGCGCACGAACTCAACGTGGTTGGGCCGAGCGCCCATGCCGAGTGGCACGGTGTCGATCAGGTCGAAGCCACCCTGCGTCGAGCGGCAAGACACCGCATCAGCCAGCTTGTGCGAGAACCACACCTCGGCACCGTCGGGTGTGGTCTTCATGAAGGGCGTGAAGCCGGGTTTGTCCTGTGCGCTGATGTCCAGCGTGGTCAGCCGCTGCGGTTGGCTGTGGCCATCCGCGCCGGGGTTGACGCGGAACACGTCGATCTTCGACACCTTCTGGCTGGCCACAAAGGCCAACGTACCCTCACGGTTGAACCACACCTGCGCCGGGCCGCTCAGTGTGGGCAGGTATTGGCGAACCGCGCTGGAGCCCGGGCTGTCGGCCCCCTTGAGCTGGCGAACGGCACGATCGACGCCGACGATGGCAATACGGTCTTCACCGCGCAGCGTGACCCACAGCTCGCGGCCGTTGCGCGTGAAAGTGGGCTCGTGCGGTTCGCGGCCCAGCAGCAGGCCACTACTCAGGCGCTCGGGGTTGGTGGTGGGCCCAGACGCAGGGTTGGGTGTGTTGCCGATCACGCGGCGCTGCTCGGCGTCGATCAGATAAATGTTGCTGGAGCCGCGCCCGCTGGTGGCCAGCAGCCGGCCGTCGGGCGACGGCACCGCGCCGTGGGCGTCGATGCAGCCGTGGTACAGCGGCTTGTGGATCATCGCCGCGTGTGTCGGCGCCACGCCGGCGGTGACGTAGCGAAATGGAGGCCGCGGGTCTTCGTCGAAGCTGGTCAGGTTGATCGTGCTCTCGACGGTGTTCGTCTTCGGATCGATGACGACCAGCGTGTTGGAGTCTTCATTGGTGATGAAGACGCGGTCGCGCGGGTCGATGCCGGTGGCTGCGGCTCCCGCTGAAGCGCCGGACGGGGCCTGGGCATGTGCTGCGGGCAGCGCGCTGGCTGCCGCGGCGGCCAGGGTGTACTTGAGAATGTCGCGGCGTTGGGTGGTCATGTGTGCTTTCTGAGTTGGTGTGGAGAGTGATCGCTTGGGTCGTGGGCCGGGAGCCGCCGATGAACCACTGCCCAGCGCCGCAAAACTGCGGGTGTGCGCGTCAAACAACATCTCGTGCCCCTGGCTGGGGTAAGCCACCACCCAGAACGCCCGGCTGGCGCACAGCTTGAGATGTGAGACCTGCATGTGGTGGTAAACCCCGCCAATGAGCAGCCCTTCTTCGCTCCAGTCAAACTGAAACGCCTCGCCCAGCTCGAAACTCAAAGGCACATAAGCCTTGGATGCCGCCTTGCCCTCTTGCTCGCGCCAACCCCGAATGAAATCTGTCAATCGGCTGTAGCCGCCTCTATAGCCCTGCGCCTGTAACTGCGCCAACAACGCCCGCGCACTGCGCCGGGCATGTTTGGGCCTGTGGGAATCGGCCTTGAGCGCCTGCACCAACGTCGCCTCAAACGCGCTGAGCTTGGTCAACCCGCTTTGCCTTTTGTATTTGGGCGCCTGGTCGCCAGGGGCTTTGAGCCATTTTTTGACCGTGTTGCGCGATAGCCCCGTACGCTTGGCGATCTCGCTGTTGGAGAGTTGTTCGCGCAACTTCATGCGCCTGACCTTACCTATCATTTCCATGGTGATCACCTTCTATCTCTCCTGCTGAATATTTCAGCAGGCCAGTTGAACACCCTGGTCAATTTTGAGTCGGCACTACTAGGTTTAGATGGTCAGTTTTCGGTCGGCGGCAACACGCCAAAGACCCCCTCAAGCTGGTGATCGTGCGCGACATGTGGCTCACAGGTTTTGACGCGCCGTGCGTGCACACCCTTTACGTGGATAAGCCAATGAAGGGCCATAACCTAATGCAGGCCATTGCCCGCGTGAACCGCGTCTTCAAGGACAAGCAGGGCGGCCTGGTGGTGGACTACATCGGTATTGGCGAAGATCTGAAAGCTGCCATGAAGGAGTACACCGCAAGCAGAGGCCGAGGCAAGCCTACGGTTGATGCTCGCGAAGCGCTGGCCGTTATGCTGGAAAAGCTCGATGTGCTGAGGGCAATGCTACATGGCTTCGACTATTCGGGGTTTTTGACCGGTGGACACAAAACTCTGGCCGGGGCTGCCAACCATGTGCTGGGCATCAAGTCAGGCAAAGAGCGCGACGGCAAAAAGCGCTTTGCCGACAACGCGCTGGCCATGAGCCATGCGTTCAGCCTGTGTTGTACTTTGCCCGAGGCTAAAGAGCACCGCGACGAGGTGGCGTTCATGCAGGCTGTGAAGGTGATACTGACCAAGCGCGAAGCCAGCGCCCAGCGCAAGACTAATGAAGAGCGTGATTTGGCGATTCGGCAGATCATCAGTTCAGCTGTGGTGTCTGGCGAGGTGGTGGACATCTTTGCGGCCGTAGGTCTCGATAAGCCCAATATTGGTTTGCTTGACGACGACTTTTTAGCGCAGGTGAATAACTTGCCCGAAAAAAACCTCGCTGTGGAACTGCTAGAGCGTTTACTCCAAGGCGAAATCAAAAGCCGCTTTGCCAGCAACGTGGTGCAAGACCGCAAGTTCAGCGATTTGTTGGCCGATGTGATTCGCCGTTATCAAAACCGGAGTATCGAAACCGCGCAGGTCATGGAAGAGCTGATCTCTATGGCCAAGAAGTTCCGCGAGGCAGCTAACCGAGGCGACCAATTGGGCCTGCGTGAGGACGAGGTGAAGTTTTATGACGCGCTGGCCAATAATGAATCGGCGGTGCGCGAACTTCAAGACGAGACATTGAAGAAGATCGCCCAAGAACTTACGCAGAGCCTGCGCGATAACCTGACGGTGGACTGGTCAGAGCGTGAAAGCGTGCGGGCCAAATTGCGACTAATGGTCAAGCGCATTCTGAAGAAATACAAATACCCGCCTGATCAAGCCGACTTTGCAGTTCAGCTAATACTTGAGCAAGCTCAAGCTCTTGGCGAAGAATGGATGCCTCAAGGAGTTGCAGTATGAAAGCTCATCTGACAACTGTTTGGAATAAAGTCGGAATCTATCAATGACAAAATCATCAGACGATGCATGGAAAAAGTCAGTAGACGATCGCTGGGCAGCAAAAGGACTTAATGACTATGTAACGCTAGTTAAAATTTTCGAACAAGCTAAAGTTGCAGCGAAAGACGGCAATATTCTTGCGCAGCTTGTGGTTGGAAATATGTACTCGCAAGGTCAAGGCGTTATTCAGGATTACGTTGAAGCTGTGCGATGGTATAGATTGGCGGCAGAACAAGGTTGTGAAGACGCACAAAGTGCATTAGGCAATATCTACAGAGATGGACAAGGTGTGGTGAAAGATGTTGCTGAAGCTTTGAGATGGTTCAAGTTGGCAGCAGAACAAGGCAGCACATCGGCTCAATTCGAATTGGGCGACATGTATAGATCCGGAAAAGGTGTTCCCAAAGATAATGCACAGGCAATGCAATGGTACAAGTTGGCTGCAGAACAAGGTAATACATCTGCTTTAGTAATACTTGGTGCCATGTTTGAATATGGACAATGAACCTGCCCCTGTTTGACGTACCGCTTAGCCACTTCATTATGCGGCCTTCAATTGCTGTGCCGCGTCCCAGCGTTTTTCAAACTGCATCGGACTGACGTAGCCCAACGTGGAGTGCAACCGCCG
>JAKFXR010000093.1 GCA_021731285.1 Polaromonas sp.
GGGGGCTGGAGGGCGGGGCCGGAAGTCATGCGGCGATTGTCGCTTGACAAGCCTTGGGAATTACCCTAGATTACTAACCGGTCAGTCATTAGTAAAAGTTTTACCGGACTTTTCACAGACTGTTTCGCAACCGATTTGGTCCATCACACCATGAATAAAACCCTTTTTACCGTTCTTGGCAGCGCTTTTGTGCTTGTCGCCTGCTCCAGGTCTGCCCCACCTGAAGAACCCGTACGCGCCGTGAAGGTCATGACGGTGGGCGTGGATTCGTTCAACACCGGTCATGAGTTTGCGGGCGAGGTCAAAGCCAGGGTGGAGTCAAGGTTGGGGTTTCGGGTAGGTGGCAAGATTATCAAGCGCCAGGCCGAGGTCGGCCAGCATGTCCGTCAGGGGCAGGTTCTGGCCCAGCTGGACCCGCAGGATTACAAGCTGGCGGCCGACGCCGCCCGCGCCCAGATGGCCGCAGCCAGTACCAACCGGGACCTCGCAGCGGCTGACTACAAGCGCTACAAAGAGCTGAAAGACCAGAACTTCATCAGCGGCGCTGAGCTGGAGCGCCGCGAAACCACCCTCAAGGCCGCGCAGGCACAGCTTGAGCAGGCGCAGTCCCAACTGGCGGTGCAGGGCAACCAGGCCAATTACGCAGTCCTGGTGGCTGATGTGTCGGGCGTGGTCACGGCAGTCGAGGCCGAAGTTGGGCAGGTCGTGACGGCCGGGATGCCGGTGCTTCGAATTGCCGCCGACGGTGTGCGCGACGTGGTGTTTTCCGTGCCCGAAGACAAGGTGGCGGCCATCAAAACCGGCATGCCGGTCAAGGTGCGCGTCTGGGCGCAAAACGCCGAGCTTGATGGCAGGGTGCGCGAAGTCGCCGCCAGCGCTGACCCGCTCACCCGGACCTACCCGGTGAAAGTTGCGCTGGACACGCCAACACCGCCGGTGCTGGGCGCCACGGTGTATGTGCAACCGCAGGGCCTGGGCGGTGCTGGCTCGCAGGTCATCAAGTTGCCGACCACAGCCTTGCGTCAGGATGGCAAAGCCAGCGCCGTCTGGGTGCTGGACAAGGCCACGATGACCGTCAAATCGCAGACGGTGCAGATTGCCACTGCCGATGGCAACGAGGCGGTGGTGGCTTCCGGCCTGCAGCCGGGCATGCTGGTGGTCAGTGCCGGCGTGCATGTGCTGTCACCGGGCCAGAAGGTCAGCATTTATCAGAACAAGGTCGCCGTCGCTGCCTCTGCGTCGCCATCAGCGAAGTGAGGACGGCATGACTGAAGTTCAACCGAAAGACAGTTTCAACCTGTCCAAATGGGCGCTGGATCATCCGGCGCTGACGCGTTACCTGATGGTGGTGTTGATGCTGCTCGGCTTTGCCGCGTACTTTCAGCTGGGACAGGACGAAGACCCGCCCTTTACCTTTCGTGCCATGGTGGTGCGCACCTACTGGCCTGGCGCGACAGCCCAGCAAGTGGCCGAGCAGGTGACCGACAAGATCGAGCGCACGCTGCAGGAGGCGCCTTATGCGGACAAGATCCGCAGCTACTCCAAGCCGGGGGAGTCGCAAATCATTTTCCAGATCAAGGACTCTTCCAAAGCCGCTGACGTGGCCGGCGTATGGTATGCGGTGCGCAAGAAGATTGGCGACATGCGCCACACCTTGCCCGGTGGCATACAGGGCCCGTTTTTCAATGACGATTTCGGCGATGTGTATGGCGTGATCTACGCGCTGCAATCTGACGGATTCAGCTACGCAGAACTCAAGACCTTTGCTGATGACGTGCGCCAGCAACTGCTGCGTGTGCCTGACGTGGCCAAGGCAGAACAGTTTGGGGTGCAGGACGAAAAACTGTTCATCGAAATTTCCCAGAAGCGGCTGGCCCAGCTCGGTCTGGATTTCACCCAGGTGCTCAACCAGCTGGGTCAGCAAAATGCGGTGGAGTCGGCTGGCGCCGTGCAGACACCGCTGGACGTGGTGCAGGTGCGGGTGGCGGGCCAGTTTGAGGCCGTGCAGGAGTTGCGCGCCATGCCCATACGCGGCGCTTCGGGCAGCCAGCTCCGGCTGGGCGACATTGCCGAGATCAAGCGCGGTTATGTGGACCCGCCTGTGGTCAAGGTGCGGCATCAGGGCCGCGAAGTCATTGCCATTGGCGTGTCCATGGCCAAGGGCGGTGACATCATTGCCCTGGGCGAGGCGTTAAAGCAGAAAACCGGGCAGATCAAGGCGACCCTGCCTGCGGGTGTGGACCTGGTACAAATCCAGGACCAGCCGACGGCGGTGACGACTTCAGTCAACGAATTCGTTCGCGTGCTGATCGAGGCCGTGGCGATTGTGCTGGCCGTGAGTTTCATCGCGCTGGGATTCCACCGCCGCCCTGGCGAGCATCCCCTGTGGCGGCGTTATTACATCGACATGCGGCCCGGCCTCGTGGTGGGTATCACGATCCCGCTGGTGCTGGCGGTGACGTTTCTGGCCATGAGCTACTTTGGCATTGGCCTGCACAAGATTTCGCTGGGTTCACTCATCATTGCCCTGGGCCTGCTGGTGGACGACGCCATCATTGCGGTGGAGATGATGGTGCGCAAGATGGAAGAGGGCTACGACAAGGTGCGTGCCGCGACTTTTGCCTACGAGATCACCGCGATGCCCATGTTGACCGGTACCTTGATCACCGCGGTGGGTTTCCTGCCGATCGGCATGGCCAAGTCCACCGTGGGCGAGTACACCTTCGCGATTTTTGCGGTGACGGTGATTGCGCTGGTGCTCAGCTGGATTGTGTCTGTGTACTTTGTGCCCTACCTGGGCACGCTGCTTCTCAAGGCCAAACCTTTGCCCGCGGGTGGCGAGGCAGACCACCACGAGCACTTTGACACTCCGTTTTACCGTACCTTCCGGCGCGCCGTGAATTGGTGTGTGGAATACCGGTGGATCACCATCGGTGCAACGGTGCTGGTTTTCGCCCTGGGCATTGTCGGCATGGGCAAGGTTCAGCAACAGTTCTTCCCCGATTCAAGCCGGCCGGAGATCATGGTGGATATCTGGTTCCCGGAAGGCACTTCGTTTGCGGCCAATGAATTGACCGCCAAACGGGTGGAGGAGCGGCTGCTCAGGGAAGAGGGCGTCAGTTCGGTCAGCGCTTGGGTGGGTTCGGGTGTGCCGCGTTTCTATCTGCCGCTGGATCAGGTTTTCCCGCAGACCAACGTGTCGCAATTCATTGTGTTGCCCAAAAACCTGAAGGTGCGCGAGTCCTTGCGCGTCAAGCTGCCAGATCTGCTGGCCCAGGAGTTTCCCGAGGTGCGTGGCCGCATCAAGCTGCTGCCCAACGGGCCTCCCGTGCCCTACCCGGTGCAGTTTCGCGTGGTGGGCATTGACCCCCTGGTGCTGCGCGACCGCGCCGACGAGGTGAAAGCCGCGATGCGCCAAAGCCCCAACACCCGCGGCGTCAACGACAACTGGAATGAGTCGGTCAAGGTGCTGCGTCTGGAGGTCGACCAGTCCAAGGCGCGTGCGCTGGGCGTGACCAGCCAGTCGATTGCGCAGGCTTCGCGGACCATACTCGCAGGCACCAACGTGGGCCAGTTCCGCGAAGGCGACAAACTCATCGACATCGTGCTGCGCCAGCCGCTGGACGAGCGCAATGCCATCACCGACATTGCCAACGCCTATCTGCCAACCGCCTCGGGAAAATCGATCCCGCTCACGCAGATTGCCAAGCCGGTATTTACCTGGGAGCCTGGGGTGATGTGGCGCGAGAACCGCGACTACGCCATCACGGTGCAAAGCGACATCGTGGAAGGCCTGCAGGGCGCCACGGTGAGCAACGAATTGCTGCCAGGGCTGAAGGCGCTGGAGGCGAAGTGGGCGCAAAACGGCATGGGAGGCTACCGCATCGAAGTCGCCGGTGCTGTCGAAGAAAGCAGCAAGGGCTCGAGCTCGATTTCGGCGGGCATTCCCATCATGCTGTTCTTGACCTTTACGCTGCTCATGCTTCAACTCCACAGCTTCAGCCGCGCCATGCTGGTGTTCCTGACCGGGCCGCTGGGAATAGCCGGTGTGGCCGGTGCGTTGCTGGTGCTGGGCCGTCCGTTTGGTTTTGTCGCACTGTTGGGGGTGATTGCCTTGATGGGCATGATCCAGCGCAACTCGGTGATCCTGATCGACCAGATTGAGCAGGACAGGGCGGCCGGAGTACCGGCGTGGGACGCCATTGTCGAGTCGGCGGTACGGCGCTTGCGTCCCATCGTGCTGACAGCCGCTGCGGCCGTGCTGGCGATGATTCCCCTGTCGCGCAGCGTGTTCTGGGGCCCCATGGCCGTTGCCATCATGGGCGGTTTGATCGTGGCCACCGTGCTGACCTTGCTGGCTTTGCCGGCGATGTACGCCGCATGGTTTCGCGTAAAACGCGAAACACCGGCGTTTCAATAAACCGCCCTGCGGGGCGGGCGCATAGCGCCCAGACCCGCGGTTTCGTGTCCGGCGCGAGCCTGTCAGCTGGGCGCCCCCGGAGCTGGCCATGCCCGCATAAGGGCTGCGAAAGGTGCGCGCGCCGTTACAGGCTAAAATAGAAAGTTGACCGATTTCAGGCGGGGGTCCGAGGCCTAAAAGCTGAGGATTCCCGTTTTTGTTTCCGGCGCGCGGGTGGCGAAATTGGTAGACGCACCAGGTTTAGGTCCTGACGCCAGCAATGGTGTGGGGGTTCGAGTCCCCCCCCGCGCACCACTTTTGAGATTTCAGGACGAAGGCCGCACCGCCCTTTTTGCAGTGCGCACTGTCTGTCTTTTACACATTTCTGGATACTAGGAGCACATCATGGCCGTGACTGTTGAAACCCTTGAAAAGCTGGAGCGCAAGATGACGTTGACCTTGCCCGTCAACACCATTCAGTCCGAAGTCGATTCACGCCTGAAGCGCCTGGCCCGCACCGTCAAAATGGATGGCTTTCGTCCCGGCAAAGTGCCGATGACGGTGGTGACCCAGCGCTACGGTTATTCGGTTCACTACGAGGTCATGAACGACAAAGTCGGCGAAGCCTTCTCCGCGGCGGCCAATGAAGCGAAGTTGCGCGTCGCCGGCCAGCCACGCATCAGCGAAAAAGAAGGCGCGCCGGAGGGTGAGCTGGCATTTGACGCGGTTTTCGAGGTTTATCCCGAAGTCAAGATTGGGGATTTGACCACCGCTGAAGTCGAAAAACTCAGCGCAGAAGTCAGCGATGAAGCCATCGACAAGACCATAGACATCCTGCGCAAGCAGCGCCGTACCTTCGCCCAGCGCGCCATGGACGCCGCCGCTCAGGACGGCGACCGCGCCACCATCGATTTCGAAGGCAAGATCGACGGCGAGACCTTCGCCGGCGGCAAGGCTGAAGACTTCCAGTTCCTCGTCGGCGAAGGCCAGATGCTCAAGGAATTCGAAGACGCAGTGCGCGGCATGAAAAGTGGCGAAAGCAAGACCTTTCCCCTGAACTTCCCGGCGGACTACCACGGCAAGGACGTGGCTGGCAAGCAGGCCGACTTCATGGTGACCATCAAGAAGATAGAAGCCGCCCACCTGCCCGAAGTCAACGAGGCGCTTGCCAAATCCCTGGGGATTGCAGATGCCAGCATAGAAGGCTTGCGTGCCGACATTCGCAAAAATCTGGAGCGTGAAGTCAAGTTCCGCCTGCTGGCGCGCAACAAGAGTGCCGCCATGGATGCCTTGCTTGCCAGCGCCGAACTGGACCTGCCCCAGGCCATTGTGCAAGCCGAGCTGGAGCGCATGGTCGAGGGCGCACGCGCCGATCTGAAGCAGCGCGGTGTCAAGGATGCAGACAAGGCCCCGATTCCCGACGATGTTTTCCGTCCCCAGGCCGAGCGCCGCGTGCGCCTCGGGCTGGTCGTGGCCGAGCTGACTCGCGCCAATGAGCTGTTTCCCAAGCCTGAACAAATTCAGGCGCATGTGGAGGAGCTGGCTTCCAGCTACGAGAAACCGCAGGATGTGGTGCGCTGGTACTTCAGCGACCAGCAGCGCATGGCTGAGGTCCAGTCGGTGGTGATCGAAAACAACGTGACCGAGTTCGTGATGGGCAAGGCCAAAATTGTTGAAAAACAGGTTTCATTCGACGAACTGATGGGTCAGCAGAGCTGAAGACCTGCTGCCGCCCGGTGCGGCCAGAGCTGATTTTTGATACGGGGGCTTGCGGCTACGGCTTCAAGCCCCATTTATTTTGGGTAAAGTAGACCCAACATTTGGAGAACACATGATCTATAGCAGCAGTGCACAGGACATTCAGGGCCTCGGCATGGTACCGATGGTGATTGAGCAGTCCGGCCGTGGCGAGCGGTCCTACGACATTTATTCGCGCCTGCTCAAGGAGCGGGTGATTTTCCTGGTCGGCCCGGTCAATGACCAGACGGCCAACCTGGTGGTGGCGCAGTTGCTCTTCCTGGAGAGCGAAAACCCGGACAAGGACATCTCTTTCTACATCAACTCGCCCGGCGGTTCGGTGACTGCCGGCATGGCCATTTACGATACCATGCAGTTCATCAAGGCCGATGTGTCCACGCTGTGCGTCGGCATTGCGGCCAGCATGGGTGCCTTTTTGCTGGCTGCAGGCGCCAAGGGCAAGCGTTTCTCACTGCCCAATTCGCGCGTGATGATTCATCAGCCTTCGGGCGGCGCGCAGGGCCAGGCCAGCGACATCGAGATTCACGCCCGCGACATCCTCAAGACGCGTGACCAGCTCAACCGCATCATGGCGGAAAACACCGGGCAACCCATCGAAAAAATCGAACGCGACACCGAGCGTGACTATTTCATGTTTGCCGACGAAGCCAAGGCTTACGGCGTGGTCGACCAGGTGATCTCCAAACGCCCCTGAAACCGGCCGTTTTCCCTCGGTTGCACCGCAGCAACGGCGTTTTCTGTAACAGGGAACGCCGTTTTTTGTTGCCGGGCCGCCCCAAAACAAAAAGGCCCCCCTGGGGGCAGCGAAGCGTGGGGGTCAATTTTATTTGGTTATCATTGGTTAACACATTCCACGGGTACGCAAAGGCACCAAATTCATGGCCGAAAAAAAAGGCTCTTCCAGCGAAAAGACCCTGTACTGCTCCTTCTGCGGCAAGAGCCAGCATGAAGTCAAAAAACTGATCGCCGGGCCGTCGGTTTTCATCTGCGACGAATGTATAGACCTGTGCAACGAAATCATCCGCGACGAGCTGCCTGCTGGCGACGACGTGCGCGAGACACGGGGTGACCTGCCGACCCCGCTTGAAATCAAGGCCACGCTCGACGGTTATGTGATCGGCCAGGAGCCTGCGAAGCGCACTTTGGCTGTGGCGGTCTACAACCACTACAAGCGGCTGCGCCACAAGGAAAAAGCGAAAAAAGACGATGTGGAGCTGACCAAGAGCAATATTTTGCTGATTGGCCCCACCGGCTCGGGCAAAACGCTGCTGGCCCAGACCCTGGCCCGCACGCTCAATGTTCCCTTTGTGATGGCCGACGCCACCACCCTGACAGAAGCCGGTTACGTGGGTGAAGACGTTGAAAACATCATCCAGAAATTGCTGCAAAGCTGCAATTACGAAGTCGAACGCGCTCAGCAGGGAATTGTTTATATCGATGAAATCGACAAGATTTCACGAAAATCCGACAACCCGTCCATTACACGTGATGTGTCCGGTGAAGGCGTACAGCAGGCTTTGCTCAAGCTGATTGAAGGCACCATGGCTTCCGTGCCTCCGCAGGGCGGCCGCAAGCATCCGAACCAGGATTTCCTGCAGGTGGACACCACCAATATCCTGTTTATTTGCGGTGGCGCTTTCTCCGGCCTGGAAAAGGTCATCGAAAACCGCACCGAGGCCTCCGGCATTGGCTTTGGCGCATCGGTCAAAAGCAAAAAGGCCCGCAGCCTCACCGAGTCCTTCAAGGACGTGGAGCCCGAAGATCTGATCAAGTTCGGGCTGATTCCCGAACTGGTGGGCCGCATGCCGGTGGTGGCCACACTCGCCGAACTCAGCGAAGACGCGCTGGTGCAGATTTTGACGGAACCCAAAAACGCTGTCGTCAAACAGTTCAGCAAGCTGCTGTCCATGGAAGGCGTTGATCTTGAGATCCGGCCATCCGCACTGAAAGCGATTGCGCGCAAGGCGCTGGCGCGCAAAACCGGCGCGCGCGGGTTGCGCTCCATCCTGGAGCAGTCGCTGATCGACACCATGTTTGATCTGCCCAACAGCAGCAACGTGGAAAAAGTCGTGGTTGACGAGGCGACGATCGAAGAAAACAAGCCCCCCCTGCTGGTGTACCGCGAAGCCGCCAAGCAGGCTTGAAAACCGGCGGGTATGCCCCATTCTGAATATATTGTTTTCACCTGCCATGAAAGCCTGACCCTGAGATAGCGCTCCGGGGCTTTTGTTTAGGCTTACCTTGAAGGTTGATATGTCCGCACAAACCACATTGCCCTCCAGCCCCATCGATCTGCCCCTGTTGCCCCTGCGCGACGTGGTGGTCTTCCCCCACATGGTGATCCCGCTGTTCGTCGGGCGCCCCAAGTCCATCAAGGCGATGGAAACGGCCATGGAGGCCGGCAAGTCGATCCTGCTCGTGGCG
>JAKFXR010000132.1 GCA_021731285.1 Polaromonas sp.
GATCGAGGCCTGTGGCCACCACCGGCCCGAAAGGACAAAAGGTGTCGAAGCCCTTGGCCCGGACCCACTGGGCAAAGGATGCATCCCGATGCAGGATGTCGGCGACCGTCACATCATTGGCGCAGGTGTAACCGAACACATGGGCCAGGGCTTCATGTTCCGGCACCTGCTTGCAGGTCTTGCCGATGACTATGCCCAGCTCACCTTCAAAAACCACCTTGCCCTCGCACGGCGGTTTTTCAATGATGCCGTGCGGGTCCAGGTAGGCGTTCGGCGACTTGATCAGGTACAGCGGTTCGCTGGGAGCCGACAGGCCGAGTTTTTCGCCCAGCGCATGAAAGTTGTTCCACAGGGCAATGACCTTGCTGGGGCGCACGGGCATCAGCAATTGCACATCAGCCAGCGCCACGAGGTGCTCGGTGGTCAGCGCGCCGCTGAACATGTCCCCCTCGCAGACGCGTATCTGCGCGCCCTGCAGCAGTCCGAAGCGAATCTCCTTGCCGTCCCTGAAGCGCACCCAGTGTTTGGTCATGCGCTTCTTTCAGGTCACGGCGCTTGCCGCGCGATGGCTGTTGGCAGCGGCAGAGGCGCTGGCCCATACGTTGCCCCGTGAAACTCTCGTTTCGTCGCGACCACGGTTGTTGCCGTTCGGGCCTTGAGCAGGCAGAGGACGATGCTCGAGCATGCGGCCAGGGTAGCGCGCTCGGGCGGTTTCAATGGCCTTCACCAGGAAGTCGGCTTCGTAGGCACGCAAGAGGTGGGCTTGTTCGGTTTCAAGGTACATACGCACAGCCTGGCGTCCATGGGCCTGGAGGTGGTTGTAGGTTGCCGCGTCCCAATACCAGCTCAGTCCGAGCTCTTCGAACGCCGCGTTGTAGGCGTGGCGTTCGGTCTCGGCGGCGTGGCCGGCGGCGGTCTGGGAAAGCAGGGCATTGAGCATGACAGTCTCCTGGGTTGCGCTATGGTCGGAACAAGGGCGCTGTCGCGCCGGGTCTGAGCCCAAATGTAGGCAGGATCAATGATTAGCGATAGTAAAAGTATTTGATACTATCTATAGCTTATGAGTTATGGAAGGCCGACGCCATGAAAAATGCCACCTTGCGCCAGCTCAAGGTGTTCGAGGCGGTCGCCCGGCATCTGAGTTTTTCACGGGCCGCCGAGGAGTTGCACCTGTCGCAGCCCGCCGTCTCGATTCAGGTGCGCAAGCTGGAAGAGCACGCCGGTCTGGCGCTGTTTGAACAGCTCGGCAAAAAAATTCACCTGACCCCGGCCGGCGTCGAGATGCTGCATTCGAGCCGCATCATCATCCAGCAATTCAGCGAGGTCGAGGAGGCCATGGCCCAGTTCAAGGGCATTGCCGGCGGCAAACTCAACGTGGCGGTGATCAGCGCCGGCGATTATTTTCTGCCGCGCCTGCTGGTCGAGTTTGCGCGGCGCCACGCCGGGGTGACGCTGGATTTCGGTGTCTGCAACCGAGAGGAGTTGCTGAGCCAGATCAACGACAACCTGACGGACCTGGCCATCATGGGCCGCCCGCCGCTGGGCCCGGACACGGTTAGCGAGCCTTTCGCGCCGCATCCCTATGTGGTGGTGGCCGCGCCGGATCACCCGCTGGCCGGCAAGAAACGCATCCCGCTGTCGCGGCTGGCGCGCGAGCATTTTGTGGTGAGGGAAAAGGGTTCCGACACCTGGAACTCCATGCAGGAAACTTTTGGGCCGCACCTGACGCAGCTGCACATCGCCATGGAGATCAAAAGCACGGAAACCATCAAGCAGGCGGTGATGGCGGGCATGGGTGTGAGTTTCCTCTCGGCGCACACGGTCAGCCGGGAGTTGCAGGTCGGCAGCCTGTGTGTGCTGGATGTGCAGGACTTTCCGGTCATGCTCCACTGGTACGTGGTGCACCGCCGCAACAAGCGGCTGACGCCGGTGGCGCAGGCTTTCAAGACTTTTCTGATGAGCGACGGCGGGGCGCTGATCGAGCAGACCATCGGTTACCGGCCGCAGCCGGTGCCCGCCCGCGTCAGGCGATCGGCAGGACGGGTGTTGCCGGGTTGACGAGTTGACGCTGCCGCGCGTAGTCGGCGGCATTCATTTTTGCGCCGCCTTCGGGGCGTAATTTCAGCACCTCGATCTGCCCGCCGTGCGAGTTGATCAGCAGGCCGGAAGCGGTCAGCCCCGCGATTTCGCCGGGTTTGCCGCGCACGCCGGAAAAACCATGCACCCGGTGTTTGCGGCAGTCGTACAGCCAGACACGCGTGTCACCCAGCAGGGTCCAGGCGCCCGGGGCCGGGTTGCAGGCACGGATCAGGTTGTAGACCTGGTCCACGTGGTTGGCCCAGTGGATGCGCGACTCTTCCTCGTGGTACCAGCCTTCGTAGCTGGCTTGTGATTCGTCCTGCGCCTGCTCCATGTGCTGGTCGGCGGTGACCAGATCGGCGGCTTCCAGCAGCGCCGCCACACCCATGGGAAACAGCTTGTTGAAATAGAGTTCACCCAGCGTCTCGTCGGGGCCGATGGCACAGCTTTTCTGCAGCACCAGGGGCCCTTCGTCGAGCCCATCGGTGGGACGGAAGATGCTGATGCCGGTGCTGGTTTCACCGAGCGCAATCGGCCAGCTGATGGACGAGGGACCGCGGTGCCGGGGCAGCAGCGAAGGGTGAAACTGGATCGTGCCGCAGCGCGGGATGTTGACGAAGGTTTGCGGCGCGAACTGCACCACATAGGCCATCACGCCGATGTCGGCCTGGAGATCGCGCATGGCCTGCTCCGCATAACTGCTCTTGAGGCTGCTGAACTGGTACACCGGCAGGTGCAGGGCCTGCGCGGCCACGCGCAGGGCATCGGGCCTGGCGCCAGCTTTTTCCGGCACGCAAAAGACACCGGCCACTTCGTCGCCGCGTGCCAGAAAGGCTTCCAGCGTGGCTTTGCCGAATTCCTGCTGGCCGATGAATGCAATTTTCATGGATGAGTACCTGGAGCGGTGGGAACTTTTCTGGCCTGCCGCCGGGCCGTCACAAGGCAAGGCCGCTCCCCCCCGGGGGGCAGCGTCGTACACGAAGTGACAAGCGTGGGGGCCATGTCAGCGAAACAGGAAGTATGCCGCGAGAACATAGAGCACCACCGCAAACACCTTTTTCAGCGGCCGGATGTCCATGCGGTGCGCGGTGCGCGCGCCCAGCGGTGCGGTGCACATGCTGGCCAGCGAGACCACGATCAGGCCTGGCAGGTAGAGGTAGCCGATGGAGCCGGGCGGCATCTCTGGCATGCCCTGGCCGGCCCAGATGTAGCCCAGCGTGCCGGCCAGCGCGATCGGGAAACCGAGCGCAGCCGACGTGCCGACCGCATCGTGGATTTTTACGTTGCACCAGGTCATGAAGGGCACCGAGACAAAGGCACCGCCGGCGCCGACCAGCGCGGACAACATGCCGATCACCCAGCCCATGCTGAAGGTGCCCAGGCGGCCGGGCAGGGTGCGGCTCGGTTTGGGTTTGCGGTCCAGGAACATCTGCGTGGCGGAAAACGCCACGAACACCGCGAACAGAATACTCAGCAAGCGGCCGGGCAGGGCGACGGCGACTTGCGCGCCAACCAGTGCGCCCAGCAGGATGCCCGGCGCCAGCAGGCGAACAATGGGCCACAACACGGCGTTGCGCCGGCTGTGCGCGCGCACCGACGACAGGGAGGTGAAGCAGATGGTGGCCAGCGAGGTGGCCACTGCCATTTTGACCGTGTAGTCCGCCGGATAACCCTTGGCCGCGAGGATGAAGGTCATGAACGGCACCATCAACATGCCGCCGCCTATGCCCAGCAGGCCGGCCAGGAAACCCGTGGCGCTGCCCAGCAGCAGGAATTCGGCAATCAGTTGCGGTTCAGGAAACATTCGGACCGGGCCGGGCCCGAAAAAGGATCAAGAAAAAGGTGTCTGCAAGTGCCACCGGACCGTCATCCTGAACCGGGGTTCAGGTGGGCGAGGGCAGTCAGGTTTCGGGTTCGTCTAACGCGAGACGATCACGCCTGCCTGACAATTTACCAAGCCCGTGCTCGTGGAGCATTGGTTCAAGGAAATATAAAGCCCGGTGCGCACCGCAGACAAGGCCATTGTAGGCGTTTGCGGCAGGGTGCGGCGCCTTGCAGTACGCGTTTTGTCGGCGGCGAGTTGTGCCGCCTCAGAGCAGGCGGCCGTCCTCACCGAGGGCCGTGTCCAGCCGCTGCAGCAGGGCCGCAAGCTGGTCTTGCGTCGCGGTCTGGGGTGCCGTGGTGGCGGGCACGCCTGCAGTGCCCGCAGCCGGTGCGGGCGCTGGGTTGTTGATGCGGCTGGCTTTCAGCGCGTTGGCTTCGCGTTCGGACAATTCGAAGGCCAGGTTCAGCGCCGCCAGCACGGCGATGCGATCCCGCGCCTTGATTTTTCCCGCGTCGCGGATCTTGCACATGGCGGCATCGACCTTTTCCACCGCGTCCAGCAGCCGCACGTCACCGCCCTCGGGGCAACCGAGCAGATAACTCTGGCCCATGATTTGTACGTCAAGCTGCTTCATGAGTCGGATCCGGCGGTGGTTCTGGCGCCAGCCGCGCCCAGGGACAGTGGCGACGACGAGTCGGGCAGGCGTTCGAGCAGCGCGTCCACGCGTGCGCGGGCGGCGCTCAGGCGCGAGCGCAGGGAATCGCGTTCCTGCGTCAGCACATGCACCTGTTCGCTGAGCAGGGCGTTGGTACGCTGCAATTCCTCGTAGCGCAGCAGCAGCCGCTCGACACGTTCGGCAATCTGGTCGATGTGGTTTTGGTTCGACATGGCCTTGTGATTGTAGGGTTTGCCGGGTTTGGGGGCGTAGAATCTCGCCTGTTGGTGCTCGCGGTGTGGTTCACACGCTGCAGTTCAACGGGAAGCAGGAGGGAGTTTTCGCCATGCGTTCAGGGTTCGCCCCGATGCGCAGGCGCCGCGACTTCTAACCTGCGCTGCCCCCGCAACGGTAAAACGGACGAATGTGTTTCCCTGAGTCAGCTTCAGGGTGCATTCAGCCCCCATCACGGCCACTGAGCGTTTTGAACAAGCGTTTGGGAAGGCGATGGGGACAGTTCCGTCAGCCCGGATACCGGCCAACAAGGTGGTTGCACGTCCGAAAGCGTGCAGCCGTAACGCTCAATGCACTGGCGGGGAAGCCAGTGCGGGCTTTGTTGATTGTTCCAACCATGAAAACCCGTGTTTTTGATGTGCGCCCTGCCGCGCTGTTGCTGGCTTCGGCCGCCGCTTTTCCCGCCTTTTCCCAATCAGTGACAGACACCCGGCTCGTGGAGACCGTGGTCACCGCCACCCGCACCGTCCAGCCCCTGACGGATCTTCTCGCTGATGTCAGCGTGGTCGACCGGGAGGCCATAGAGCGCAGTGGCGCCACCGGCCTGGCTGACGTGCTGGCCCGCTTGCCCGGCATCGAGTTCCAGCGCAATGGCGGCCCGGGCACCACCACGGGTGTGTTTGTCCGGGGCGCCGAATCACGCTTTACCGCCGTCTACATCGACGGCGTGCGTATCGACTCGCAGGCCACCGGCGGCGCCGCCTGGGAAAGTGTTCCGATTTCCCAGATTGACCGGATCGAGGTGTTGCGCGGACCCGCGGCTGCGGTGTACGGCTCAGACGCGCTGGGCGGCGTGATCCAGATTTTCACGAAGCGCGGGGAGGGGCCGTTTTCGCCTTTTGCCGGCATTGGCGCGGGCTCGCGCGGCACCAACAAGGCCGATGCGGGCTTTAGCGGCGCCGCTGGCGCTTTCGACTATTCGCTGGGCATGGCTGCCGAGCGCAGCACCGGCTTCAATTCGCGCACCGCCGCCGGCCAGAACCGCGACCTCGACGGTTACCGCAGCCGCTCGGTCAACGCGAAACTCGGCTTTCAGATCAACAAGGCGCACCGGCTCGAGGCTGCCGCCCTGTCGAACAACATGAAGTCGCAGTTCGACAGCGCGTTTGCCCGCGACGACCTGAACCTGCGCGAGCTCGACACCCTGGGCTTGAACTGGCAGGCCCAGTGGACCGAGGCCTACAGCACGCGCCTGAGTCTGACGGATTCGCGCGACCGTTACCAGACCGTGCCTTCGCCCTACCTGACGGTGACCAGCCTGCGCGGCTATCTGCTGCACAACGAGTTGCGCCTGGGCGCACATGTGCTGACGGCCGACCTGGAGCGCAAGGAGGACCATCTCGACAATGCGCCCATCAACCGCGGCCGTTCCCAGGACGGCTTCGCGCTCGGTTACGGCTGGAAGGGCCAGCGGCACACGGTGCAGCTCAATGCGCGGCACGACAACGACAGTGAATTCGGCGGCCAGAACACCGGCAGTGCCGCTTACGGTTTCGCCATCACGCCGCAGTGGCGTGCCACCGTGTCGGCGGCCACCGCTTTCCGCGCGCCCACCTTGTACCAGCGCTTCAGCATTTACGGCGTGTCCACGCTGCAGCCGGAAAGCAGCCGCAACGTCGAGGCGGGCTTGCGGTATGCCCAGGGCAGCAGCAGCTTCGGTGTTGTCGCCTACCGCAACCGGGTCAACAACCTGATCACCTTCACCAATGGCTCCGGCCCCTGCACCAATGGGCGCGCGCCGGTGGCGCTGGCCAACCGCGCCTGTTATTCCAACACAGCGCGCGCCGAATACACAGGCGTCACTTTCACGGGCGGCTACAAGCTGGGCAACACTTTCCTGTCGGCCTCGCTGGACCTGCAGAACCCGCGCGACCTCAACACCGGCAAAAGCCTGGCCCGCCGCGCGCGCAGCCATGCGGTGCTGGCGGCCGACACCCGTGTCGGCGCCTGGTCCCTGGGCGCGGAGGCGCAGTTGTCGGGCCGTCGCTACGACGACGCGGCCAACACCCGGACGCTGGGCGGCTACACCCTGCTCAACCTCAGCGCAAGCACCGCGCTGGCCCGGGACTGGACCGTCATCGCACGCGTGGACAATGTCACCGACAAGTCCTATGAACTGGCGCAGACCTATGCCACCGCCGGACGTAGCGTGTATCTCGGACTTAAATGGGCTCCGTTGTGAGCCACCGACCCGCCTGCCCATGACCGAACCCATCCGCTGCCCCGCCATCCTGATCGCCGCCCCGGCTTCCGGCCAGGGCAAGACCACGGTGGCCTGCGCGCTGGCGCGCCTGCATGCCCGCCAGGGCCGGCGCGTGCGGGTCTTCAAGTGCGGGCCGGACTTTCTCGATCCGCACTGGCTGGCGCTGGCCAGCGGCGCGGACGTCCACCAGCTCGATCTGTGGATGACCGGCGAGGCCGATTGCGCGCAGCGCCTGCATGCTGCGGCGCGGGAAGCCGACCTGGTCATTGTCGAGGGCGTGATGGGCCTGTTCGACGGACAGCCCAGTGCCGCAGACCTGGCGCAGCGTTTTGGGCTGCCGGTGCTGACAGTGATTGACGCCGGCGCCATGGCCGGCACCTTTGGCGCGCTGGCCTGGGGGCTGCAGTCCTACCGCGACGGCCTGCGTTTTGCCGGTGTGCTGGCGAATCGCGTGGCTTCCGACGGCCATGCGGCCATGCTTGAGGAGAGCCTGCGGGATCCCGCGCAGTGGCAGGGCGCCCTGATGCGCAGCCCGGCCTTTCATTTGCCCGAGCGGCATCTGGGCCTGGTGATGTCTGCCGAGATGGGCGACGCCATGGCCCGGCTCGACGCCGCAGCCGATGCACTCGCCGCCACAGCGCTGGGACAGATGGATGCGCAGGGCCTGCAGGCCTGGGCTGTGGACTTTGCGGCGCCGGCCTGTGCAGCGCCGGCGCCGGACTTGCTGCGCGGCCTGACGATCGCCGTCGCGCGTGACCCTGGCTTTTGTTTTATTTATGCGGCCAATCTCGACTGCCTGCGGGCTCTGGGTGCCCGGCTGGTTTTCTTTTCACCGCTGGCCGATGCCAGCTTGCCCGATTGCGATGCCCTGTGGCTGCCCGGCGGTTATCCCGAATTGCATGGACAGGCGCTGGCAGACAACGGCGCCATGAAAGCCGCCATCACCGCCCATGTGGCTGCCGGCAAACCGCTCTGGGCTGAATGCGGCGGCATGATGGCGCTGTTCGACGAGCTGCACAGCGCCGACAGCGGCAGCTTTTCGATGTGGGGTGTGCTGCCTGGCCGCGTGACGGTGCACAAGCGCATTGCTGCGCTCGGTCCGCAGCAGCTCGCCGTGCCGGGCGGTACCTTGCGCGGCCATACCTTCCATTACTCCACCTGCGATACGCCGCTGGCGCCGGTGGCCCGCACCGAAGCGGCACCGGGGCGCAAGCTGCGCGGCGAGGGCGAGGCGCTGTACCTGGCCGGCCCGGCGGACAATCTGAAGGCCAGCTACTTCCACGCCTGGTTTGCGTCGAATCCGGCCGCTGCGGCGTCCCTGTTTTTGAAAGACACCCCATGAACGGATCCATGGACTGGCGCGCCATGGCCTACGGCCCGCAACGCATTGTTTGCCTGACCGAGGAGCCGACCGAGTGGCTGTACCTGCTCGGTGAAGAGCGCCGCATTGTCGGTATCTCGGGCTACACCGTGCGACCTCAGC
>JAKFXR010000089.1 GCA_021731285.1 Polaromonas sp.
CACCAGCGCAATAATCGCAAAAATCGGGATGACAAATGAGAAGAAAACCGCCAGCAGCAACTGCCGGGGGGTTTTGATGGGGCCGGTGTGATCTTCTTCGTGGGCCGTCGTGGGGTCGTTCGCGCTCATTGGCATCCTCAAAAATACGGAAATCGGTGGCTAAAGCAAGTCGTGGTCGACAGCTTTCGATTATAGCCGGGGGCTTTTCAGCCGGTCGGCGCAGCCTGTGTGACTGATAGAATCGACTGCTTGCAAGAGGGCAGGTCACGGACCCGCTTCCTGCAATCTCCCGCCCGTCCGACAGGGGCCGGGGATTCATCAGCATTGCGGCTGTAGCTCAGTGGATAGAGTATTGGCCTCCGAAGCCAAGGGTCGTGGGTTCGATCCCCGCCAGCCGCACCACACCTGTTTTTGTGATCGTCTTCCGACGACACATGTGCCCGGAGTCAAGCATGAGCAAGGCGAGCAGCTCCCCTGCGTCCACCGATCAACTCGGCTTTGGATTTGACGACCTGGGGCCGCCGCTGTCCCCTCCTTCAGTTTCCCCCTCCCGCAAGCCCCGTCTTGTGCCGATGCCACCATCGCCTCAGGTGCTCGCACCCGAGGCGATGGCGCAACTTCTTGACCAGCATGAGGACTTTCGCGTCTTGCGGCGTCTGCCGGTGCAGCAGCGTTTTGTGCACCAGCCTGTGGGGCCGACCCGGCGTGTGCTGATCCTGGACACCGAGACCACCGGGCTTGACCACACGCGCGATCGCATCATGGAGCTCGCCCTGCTGGGTGTGGATGTAGACACCGTCACCGGATTGCCCACCGGCGAGGTCGAGGTGTACGACGGCCTGGAAGACCCGGGCATGCCGATTCCCCGCGAGATCCAGCAGATCACCGGCATCAACGACGACATGGTCAGGGGCCACAAGCTCGACGAGGACCGCGTGCATGCCATGCTGGCCGGCGCCGACATCGTCATCGCACACAACGCCGGTTTTGACCGCCCGTTTGTGGAGGCCCGGCTGGGCCGGTTTGCCCAGATCCCGTGGGCCTGCTCTTTTGCTGATCTGGACTGGAAAGCACAAGGCCGCAGCTCTGCAAAACTGACGCAGCTGGCGCTTGAAATGGGCTGGTTTTATGACGCGCATCGGGCTGAAATGGACTGCCATGCCCTGTTGGCGGTACTGTCCAGCCCACTGCCGATGTCAGGCGGGACCGGGCTGGCGCGATTGCTGGAAGCCTCTGCCAAACCCAGTTACCGCCTGCAGGCCACGGCAGCGTCTTTTGAGTCCAAGGATGTCCTCAAGGCCAGAGGTTACCGATGGGACGGCGCCAACAAGGTGTGGCAGATCCGCATCGATGACGATCTCCAGTTGCAGGCCGAATGCGAATGGCTCAAGGCAACGGTCTACGGCCATCGACCTGCGCGTGTTCAGCTGGAGCAATTCGATGCCAGCACCCGCTACGCATTGCGGCCCGGAAAAACCAGCCTGCGGACACTTTAAGCCGGTCTGGTACTTCGCTGCCAGGTGATGCAGCGGTTGTTGGCGGGCATGGCGCGGTCTTCCAGCAACGCCAGGCCGGCCCGGCTGGCCAGTACATCGACGGCTTCAAAATCGCGCAGACCGCTGTCCGGGTTGCTGCTGCGCAGCGTCGCATCGAAGCGGGCGTTGCTTTCGCTGGTGAACTGTCCGCCGTAATTGAACGGTCCATACACGGTCAGCAGGCCCGCCGGTGGCAGGCGGCGACCGGCTTCGCGAAACAGCGTCTGGACCTGCTCCCAGGCCATGATGTGCAAGGTGTTGGCACTGAAGACCGCATCGAACTCGAGCGCCGGCCAGTCCCCGCGCAAATCCAGCTCCAGGGCCGGCGGGGTGTTGGGCAGGCCGGCTTCGGCCAGCCATTGCTGTATGCCCGGCAAATGGCCGGCCACGTCCGAGGTCTGCCATTGCAGGTGGGGCAGGGCGGCGGCGAAATAAACCGCGTGCTGGCCGGTGCCGCTGCCGATCTCCAGCACCCGCCGCGCACCTGCAAAACGCTCGCGCAGGGCTTGCAGGATGGACTCGCGGTTTCTGTCGGTGGCCGGGGCGTGGGGCTTGTCCATAGCTAGGGCCTGTTCACTCTATTTATGCAAGATGCGTTGCGAGTCAAAAAGGTCATGCGTGAGGCGCAAAATGCAGCCGGGCTGGGGCCCGGCAAGGCTTTGCAACGCTGCGCATGGCCTTTTTGATCGCAACCCGGAGGGAACATGGTTAAAACAACGCCACTCGTTGTTGCACTCCTAGCCCAGCCGCCCAGGCTGAGCGTCGTCGCGCGCCTGGATTGGCGCTGTTTTAACCACGTTCGCACTTGCATAAATAGGGTGAACAGGCCCTGGCGGACTCAGGGCTTTTTCAGTTGCAGGGCCGCTTCGTACAACTCATTGCGCGACGCGCCGGTGATTTCCGCTGTGAGTTTGACTGCAGTCTTGAGCGGCAACTCGGACAACAGCAGCTGCAGTACCCGGGCGCTGTCGTCCCGGGTCTGCGCCTGTTCGCCCGGGTGGAGCACCAGCACAAACTCGCCGCGCGTGCGCTGGGAGCTGGCGGCCAGCCAGGCGGCCAGGTCTTGCGCGGGCATGGTGACGATCTCTTCAAACTGCTTGGTCAGCTCACGCCCGACGGTCACGCTTCTTGCTCCCAGGGGTGCCATCGCGCGGGCCAGGGCTTCAATGCGGTGCGGCGCTTCCAGAATGACCACCGCGCGGTGCTCGGTCTGCAGCGTGGTGACGGCCCGGTCTCTCTCGAGGGCCCTGGACGGCAAAAAACCGGCAAAGCAAAATCCTGCATCGCCGCTGATGCCTGCAACGCTGAGGGCGGCAGTCACACTGCTGGCGCCCGGCAAGGGCATGATGACCAGCCCGGCGGCGCGAACCGCAGCCACCAGCCGCGCTCCGGGATCGCTGACGGCCGGCGTTCCTGCATCGCTGACATAGGCCACGCGCTCGCCGCGCTGCAGCCTCTCGATGACGCCTTCTGCGGCCTGCGCCTCGTTGTGTTCATGCAGGGCCAGCAGGGGTTTGTCGATGCCGTACTGGCGCAGCAGGGTCTGGGTGTGGCGCGTGTCCTCGCAGGCTATGGCGTGTACCAGTTGCAGCACATGCAGTGCCCGCAGGCTGATATCCGACAGGTTGCCGATGGGCGTGGCCACCACATACAGTGCGGCTTCAGGATAATGCTGCATGCCCGCCGCGGCGCGGGCGGCGGGCAGTGCCAGGTCAAAGGAAGCGTTCAATGTGGTTTTCCAGGAAGCAGGTTTCAGGTGCGCACGGTCCCAACAAGGCGGACCCGGCAGGACAGCCCGGCCAGATTACCACCAAGCAGCTGGGCGACGCAGCCGAGTCGCTGGCATTGGCCCATCTGGAGCAGGCGGGCTTGCGCCGCGTTGAATCCAATTATCGGACGCCGGGACGCGGCGGCGGTGAGATCGACCTGATCATGCGTACACCCGATGGCACCCTGGTCTTTGTCGAGGTGCGCCAGCGCACGAGCCGTCTGCACGGCGGTGCCGCCGCAAGCATTGGGGCGGTCAAGCAGCAGCGACTGATCTTCGCAGCACGCCACTACCTGATGCGCTTTGCGAGTCCGCCTGCCTGCCGCTTTGACGTTGTTCTGGTGCATGGCGGGTCTGGCTCGCCCGAGCCCGTGGCGATCGAATGGCTGCGCGGGGCGTTTGATGCCGATTAGCGCTGCCCTTGTGAATTGGATTTCCGGCCTGATTTTGTAACCATGCATTGCGCATGGCCCGGTCTGGCGTCTCGGGGGCCGGGAAACCAGATCTTCACCCGGTATCATTGACCCATGCTTGAACAACGCATTGAACAGCACTTCATCGACAGCGCCGACCTGAAATACCAGGCGGCCCAGATCCTGTCCAAACCCATCGCCGCGGCCGTGCAGGCCATCCTGGCCAGCGTGACCAGTGGTGGCAAGGTGCTGGCCTGCGGCAATGGGGGCTCTGCTGCTGATGCGCAGCATTTCGCGGCCGAGTTCATTGGCCGTTTTGAGCGCGAGCGGCCCGAACTGGGCGCGATTGCGTTGACAACCGACAGCTCCATCCTCACCGCGATTGGCAACGACTACGACTTCAGCGTGATCTTCTCCAAGCAGGTGCGCGGCCTGGGCGGCGCAGGCGACGTGTTGCTGGCGCTGAGCACCAGCGGCAATTCGGCCAATGTGCTGGCGGCCATTGAAGCCGCGCATGAGCGCGAGATGACGGTGGTCGCGCTGACCGGCAAGGGCGGCGGAAAAATAAGCGCTGCGCTGCGCGAGACCGACGTTCATATCTGCGTGCCGCATGACCGGACTGCGCGCATCCAGGAAGTCCATTTGTTGGCCCTTCACTGTATTTGTGACGGGGTCGATGCCCAATTACTTGGTGACCAGGAGAACCCTTGACCATGACACCCCTTCGCATCCACACGCAAGTTTTCAAACGTCTGATGCTCACGGCCTGCGCTGCCGCAGTGTTGGGTGGCAGCCTGACGGCGTGTTTCCCGCTGGTACTCGGCGGCGCTGTTGCTGGAGGGACGCTGGTGGCGATTGACCGCCGCACCTCCGGTGCCCAGCTGGAGGATGAAGGCATCGAGCTGCGTGCCATGAGCCGCTTGCGTGATGCCGTGGGCACCCGCGCGCGCGTCGGTGTCACCAGCTACAACCGTCAGGTCTTGCTGACCGGCGAAGTGATGAACGAGCAGGACAAGAAGCTGGTGGAGCAGGTGGTGGCGAAGATTGAAAACGTCACCGGCGTCGTCAACGAGCTGGCCATCATGAACACCCCGTCGCTGGCGCAGCGCTCGTCCGATGTGTTGATCACAGGCCAGGTCAAGGCCCTGCTGATTGACGCCAAAGACCTGTTTGCCAATGCCTTCAAGGTCACCACCGAGCACGGCACCGTTTACCTGCTGGGGCGGGTCACCCAGCGCGAAGCTGACCGCGCCACCGAAATCGCCCGCGGCGCCCGTGGCGTGCAAAAGGTGGTGCGCATCCTGGAAATCATCAGCGAAGAGGAACTAAAGCGCCTGTTGCCAGGACCCGCCAAGGCCGCACCCGCACCGACGGCCCCTCGGTAGGCCGGCCGACGTACGGCTTTCTCCTTTTCAAGCAGGGGCCGCGGGTCCGGCTCCGCCGGCCCGCAGGCGCAGCGCCCCCTCGGGGGGCAGAGAGCTACGCGCAGCGAGCGAACGTGGGGGCTCTATTTCAAGCGTTTGATCAGGCTGGACGTGTCCCACCGCTGCCCGCCCATGGCCTGGACATCCGCATAAAACTGGTCGACCAAGGCCGTGACCGGCAGACGGGCGCCGTTGTTTTTGGCTTCATCGAGCACCAGGCCCAGATCCTTGCGCATCCAGTCCACGGCAAAGCCGAAATCAAACTTGTCGGCCACCATGGTTTTGCCGCGGTTGTCGAGCTGCCAGCTTTGCGCCGCACCCTTGCCAATGACGTCCAGTACCTGGTTCATGTCCAGACCGGCTTTCTGACCGAAAGCCAGGGCTTCGCTCAGGCCCTGCACCAGCCCGGCAATACAGATCTGGTTGACCATCTTGGTGAGCTGACCGGCGCCGCTGGCACCCATCAGCGTGAAGGCCCGTGAAAAAGCCATGCCCGCCGGTTTGACCGCCTCGAAAGCCGTCGCATCGCCGCCGCACATCACGGTGAGCAGGCCGTTTTGCGCGCCTGCCTGACCACCCGAAACCGGAGCGTCAACAAACTGGAGCTTGAGCGTTGTCGCTGCCGCATACAACTCGCGTGCGACTTCCGCGGAGGCGGTGGTGTGGTCGACAAACACGGCGCCCGGCTTCATGCCGGCAAACGCGCCGTCCTTGCCGAGAGTCACACCACGCAAGTCATCGTCATTGCCGACGCAGCAAAAAATGATGTCTGCGCCTTGAGCCGCCTCACGCGGGGTTGTCGCATGTTGTGGTGCGGTTGCCCCCGCGTACTCTGCACACCATGCTATTGACTTGGCAGCCGTCCGGTTATAGACCGTGACCTGGTGGCCAGCCAGCGCGAGGTGGCCGGCCATGGGATAACCCATCACGCCAAGACCCAGAAAAGCGACTTTTCGGGGAGGGCAGGAATCGTAGGTTTTTGGATTGGTGGACGACATCGGAAATACCTTGAAAAGGGGAGAGAAAAACTTTGATGGGTTCAGGAACTGTATTGAGCCACCCCCAGACCGAAGGACCAGTTTTCCCTGGCGGTCTCCACCAGGTTGATGATGACATTGGCAGCGGAAAACGGGGTGGCAAGGGAAATACCCGACGCTATTTTGGCGTACAAGGCCTTTTTCATCTCCAGGCTGCGGCCTGGCGAGCAGGTGATTTGCACAAAAACGACGGGACCGGTGTGGCGGATCTCCAGAAATTCCGGTGTGCACACCAGGGTCCCGTCGCTGTGACGATGCAGGGTCTGGAAGCGGTCGGCCTGCGGCACGTTGAAGGTCGCCACCATGGCGCTGTGAACAGCATCAGACACGGCAGAGGCATCGCCGGAAGTGGTGGTGTCGGGCAGGTGGATACGGACGAGAGGCATGAAAGCTCCTTGGGTGAATCAGTTTGACGGTGTTGTCGACAAGCGCAAATATCCGGGAAATGCGCCTGGACGGAAACCACTTGCACTGCACGATGCTTGTGCGGAAAATGCACAAGCATGAAAGATCTCAGTCTTGATGACTTTGCCCTGTTTGTGGAAATTGCCGAGGCGCAATCGTTGTCCATCGTGGCCCGCGAGAGGAATGTGCCGGCCAGCCATGTGTCGCGCGCTCTGGCGCGGATTGAAGTGCAGTGCGGGCTGCGTTTGGCGCACCGCACTACCCATAACCTGTCGCTGACCGGCGAGGGAGAGGTCTTTCTCGACCACGCGCAACGTTTTGTGGACGAGCACCAGCAACTGCATGGCAGCCTGGGCAGCCGCAGCCGATCCGTCAGCGGAATTGTCCATATCAGCGTGAGCCAGCTCTTTGCGGACTACCTGCTGATCGACCGTTTGCCGGGCCTGCGCACGCTGCACCCAGACCTGATGGTGAATCTGCACATCGATGATCGCCTGGTCAGCATGGCGCAGGAGGGCATTGACATTGCCGTGCGTGCGGGTGTGCCTCCCTCGGAAACCTGGGTCGCCCGGCCGCTTGGCAGGCACGGGCGCGCCTTGTACGCTTCACCCGCCTATTTGAGAAAAAACGGTACGCCCCGCACACCGGCGGACTTGAGCTCGCACAGCCTGATCGGCAATACTGCGGTGGTTTCACACAACCAGTGGGAATTTTTGAGCGACGGCGTGCGCAGCGTGCTGCCCGTGCAAGGGCAGATCCGTGTCAACAGCAGTGCTGCGGTGGTTGCACTCGCACTGGCGGGAGCGGGAGTTGCACGCATCAACGACGTGGTGGGCCGGCAACTGGTGGAGCAGGGCCGGCTCAAGCCCGTGCTGGCCCGTTATGGGGTGCCGGGAGAGCACCTGATTTACGCCGCCATTCTGGCCGAACGTCACCGCGCGCCAAAAATCCGCGCCACCATGGACTACCTGCAGACCTGCTTTGCAGCTTTTGCAATGCCGCAGGCGCCCGGCGCACGTTAGTGCAGCGCCGCACTAGACAATGGACATGTGCTCCGTGCCGGCTGCCAGGTCCTGCGTCTTGGCGCGCTGGGAGTTGAGCTTGATCTGCAGCCGCAAATCGTTGACCGAATCGGCGTTGCGCAATGCATCCTCGTAAGTGATCATGTTGGTCTCGAACGCATCGAACAGCGCCTGATCGAAGGTTTGCATGCCCAGGTTGCGGCTTTTCTTCATGATCTCCTTGATCTCGGACACCTCGCCCTTGAAGATCAGGTCGGAGATCAATGGCGTGTTCAGCATGATTTCAACCGCCGCGACACGGCCCTTGCTGTCCTGCTTGGGTACCAGGCGTTGCGAGATCATGGCCTTCATGTTGAGCGACAGATCCATCAGCAGCTGCGCGCGCCGCTCCTCAGGGAAAAAGTTGATGATACGATCCAGCGCCTGGTTGGCGCTGTTGGCGTGCAGGGTGCACAGGCACAGGTGACCGGTTTCGGCAAAGGCCACGGCGTGCTCCATCGTCTCGCGGTCGCGCACCTCGCCCATCAGGATCACGTCGGGGGCCTGGCGCAGGGTGTTCTTCAGTGCGGCTTCCCAGCTGTCGGTGTCCAGTCCCACTTCGCGCTGAGTCACCACACAATTTTTATGGGGATGAACAAACTCCACCGGGTCTTCAATCGTGATGATGTGGCCGAAGGAGTTTTCATTGCGCCAGTCGACCATGGCCGCGAGCGTGGTGGATTTGCCCGATCCGGTGGCGCCCACCAGGATGCACAGGCCGCGCTTGGACATCACGACATCCTTGAGCACTTGTGGCACGCCCAGGCCGTCAATCGTCGGCAGCGTGGCCGGAATCACCCGCATCACCATGCCGACCTTGCCCTGCTGGATAAAATCGTTGACGCGAAAGCGCCCGACACC
>JAKFXR010000146.1 GCA_021731285.1 Polaromonas sp.
TTCCCTCGGGCAACTTCGGCAATGTCTGCGCCGGCCATGTGGCGCGCATGATGGGGCTGCCGATCGCGCAACTGGTGGTCGCGACCAACGAGAACGATGTGCTCGACGAGTTTTTCCGCACCGGCGTCTACCGCGTGCGGGGCAGCGCCGACACGCATGAGACCTCGAGTCCGTCGATGGACATTTCCAAGGCGTCCAACTTCGAACGTTTTGTGTTCGACCTGTTGGGCCGCGATGCGGCACGTGTGGCTGAACTGTTCGGTGCGCAGTTGTCAACGCAGGGCTGCTTCGACCTCAGCGGCGACGCGGTGTTCCAGTCGGCGGCGCAGCACTATGGTTTTGCCAGCGGCAAGAGCACCCACGCCGACAGGCTGGACACCATACGCGACACCTTCCAGCGCTTCAACACCATGATAGACACGCACACGGCCGACGGGCTGAAGGTTGCGCGCGCGCACCTGCAGCCCGGCGTGCCCATGGTGGTGCTGGAAACGGCCTTGCCGATCAAGTTTGCCGAGACGATCCAGGAAGCGCTGGGCCGCCTGCCGGACCGGCCGGCGAAGTTCGAGGGCATCGAGGCCCTGCCCAAGCGGGTGCAGGTCCTGCCGGCCGACGTCGCCCTGGTGCAGGCCTACATCGCCAGACATGTGAACTAAATTGGCCTCCAGCCCATGTCGGGAAAGGCCAGACAGCTATCGAATTGATAGCTAACCAGGATCGGTGAAAACTGTTGTATGAGAGTGGTTGCATTTGCCGGCTATTCCGGTTCGGGTAAAACAATGCTGGTCGAGGCCATGATCCCCGCGCTCAGGCTGCGCGGCCTGCGGGTGTCGGTGGTCAAACACGCGCACCACAATTTCGACATCGACCATCCCGGCAAGGACACGCACCGGCACCGCGAGGCCGGCGCCTTCGAAGTGGTGGTGGCCTCGGACCGGCGGCTGGCGCTGATGCGCGAGTTCGAGCAGCCCGCCGCGCTCAGCGTGCACCACCTGATCGCCGAGCTGTACGACGGCGTGGACTGGGTGCTGGTCGAGGGCTTCAAGAGCAGCGACCTGCTCAAGATCGAGGTCTGGCGCGACGCTTCCGGCAAGCCGGCGCGTTACCCGGACGACGATTTTGTGGTCGCCATCGCGACCGACTCGCCGGCGCAGCTGCCGCAAACCACCCTGAGGCCGGTGCTGGATTTGAACGACCCCGATGGCGTGGCGCAGTGGCTGGTCGACAATCAGGACCGTTTTGTTTACAACGCTGACCTGTACGTCATGAACACATGAACGCTGCTCCTGCCGCTCCCCGCCCGCCGCTGCGCTCGCTGGACGATGCGCTGGCTGAGCTGCTGACCCACGCTGTGCCGCTGGCGGGCAGCGACAGTCTCTCCACCTTTGATGCGGACGGCCGTGTGCTGGCGCAGGACGTGGTTTCCGCGCTGCAGGTGCCGCCCGAGGACAACAGTTCCATGGACGGTTACGCGGTGCACAGCGCGCAGCTGTCCGACGAGGGTGTGGAATTGCGCGTTTCGCAGCGCATCCCGGCCGGCAGCAGCGGCAGCGCGCTCGAGCCGGGCACCGTGGCGCGCATTTTCACCGGCGCGCCGGTGCCCGCCGGCGCCGATGCGGTGGTGATGCAGGAGGACTGCGAGCCGGTGGCCGGCCGTGAAGGTTTTGTGCGCGTCCTGCAGATTCCCAAACCCGGTCAGTGGATACGCCGTGCCGGCGAAGACGTCCGGCGCGGCGCCACCGTGCTCCCAAAAGGAGAGCGCCTCACGCCCGCTGCGCTTGGGCTGGCAGCCAGCATCGGCATGGATGTGCTGCAGGTTGCGAAGAAGCCGCGGGTCGCGCTGTTTTCCACCGGCGACGAACTGGTGATGCCCGGCGAGGTGGCGCCGGAGCAGATGCGTCCCGGCGCGATCTACAACTCCAACCGTTTTTTCCTGCGCGCGCTGCTGCTGCGCCTGGGCTGCGAGGTGACCGACATGGGCATCGTGCCGGACCGGCGCGACGCCACGCTGGATGCGCTGCGCAGCGCGGCCGCCAGCCACGACCTGATCCTGACCAGCGGCGGGGTGTCGGTCGGCGAGGAAGACCACATCAAGCCGGCGGTGCAGCAGCTCGGCTCGCTGGACCTCTGGCAGATCGCCATCAAGCCCGGCAAGCCGTTTGCGTACGGCAAGGTCGGCGCCGCGCATTTCATCGGCCTGCCCGGCAACCCGGTGTCCAGCTTCCTGACCTTTCTGGTGCTGGTGCGGCCCTTTCTTCTCAAGCTGCAGGGCGCCAGCGAGCTGCGGGTCACGCCGGTTCCGCTGGTCGCCGATTTCGACTGGCCGCGCGCCGACAAGCGCCGCGAGTTCCTGCGCGTGCGGCGCAATGCGACTGGCGGCCTCGACCTGTTTGCGAACCAGAGCTCGGGCGTGCTGACCTCGGCGGTCTGGGGCGATGGCGTGATCGACAACCCGGCCGGCCAGACCATCCGCCGCGGCGACACCGTCCAGTTCCTCCCGTTTTCGGCACTGCTGTCATGAAGATCACCGTCAAGTACTTTGCGTCCATCCGCGAAGCCATCGGCCAGGGCAGCGAGACCCTGGACACCGGCGCGACCACACTGGCCGGCCTGCGTGACGAGCTGATCACGCGCGGCCCGGCTTACGCGCAAGCGCTGGCACGCGGCAAGGCCGTGCGGCTGGCGCTCGACCAGGTCATGGTGGATGAGGCCGCCTTGCTCAGCGAGGGCTGCGAAGTCGCTTTTTTCCCTCCTGTCACCGGCGGCTGAGCGCTCTCACCCCAGCTGCGCATCCAGCCGCAGCAGCTGCTCCGACAGCGCGGCGGACGCCGGCGTCATCGGGCTGCGCAGTTCGTTGCGCAGCAGGCCTTGTCGGGCCAGCACGGCCTTGAGCGGGCCCGGGTTGGGTTCGGCAAACAGCGCCGCTATCAAGGGCAGCAGCGGTGTCCACAAGGCCTGGGCGCCGGCTTGGTCGCCGGCGCGAAGACGGCGCAGTACTTCCACGAAACGCGCCGTGTGCAGATGCGCCGCCGCCGAAATCGCGCCATGGCCGCCTTGCACCAGGGTTGAAAAAATGGCGGCATCCTCGCCGGCCAGCACCTGCAGCCGCCCGTCGCTGATCAGTGCCCGGGTTTTGGCCGGGTCGCCGCCGCAATCCTTGAGGGCCCGTATGCGCGGGTGGGCCGCCAGTGCCAGCAGGGTCTCCAGCGCCAGCTGGCTGCCGGTGCGGTAGGGGATGTCGTAGAGCACCAGCGGCACGGCGCTGGTATCGGCCAGGGTCGTGAACCACTCCACCAGGCCGGCCTGCGAGGGGCGGATGTAAGCCGGCGCCGGCAGCAGGATGCCGCTGATGCCCAGGGCGCTCACGGCCCTGACGCGCGCGGCGGCCTTGCCGAGGTGGCTGCCCGACACGCCCATGATCACCGGCAGGCCCGGTGCCAGCGCCAGTACGGCTTGCAGCAAGCCGAGTTGCTCCGCCTCATCCAGCGCTGCGGCTTCGCCGGTGGATCCGCAGACCACCAGCCCGCTGATGCCGCTGTCCCGGTAGTGCACCAGCAGGCGCTTCAATGCGCGGTGGTCCACCTCGCCGTGCTCAAACGGGGTGACGAGCGGGAGCCAGAGTCCCGAGAAATCAGGAGGGGCCGGATCGGCCGGGTACACAGTGCGCGTTGTTGGCATGATGACATTCCCAAAAAACTGACCGGCTTGAAGGCCGTCATCAGAGCAGGGGAAGGTCCGCAACCAGGGGGTGTGAAAACGGCTCCATCGCTCATTCGACGACGGAACCGCAGCCCCGGTCAAATGAGCAACGGTTTTTTCGATGTGCCGGCGCACGCCGCCCGACCCGCGGCGCCGGAGGGCGTCAGGGTGGCAGGGAACAGGGTGCAGCCGGTCATGCCTGAAATCTTAGCGGGATACGCCGGCCTTGGGCAGACGAGTGGCAAAATTGCAACCATGAGTTCACCACGCGTCCTGATCAGCCCCGACGACTTCAATCTCGCCAACGAGATAGCCGCATTGCGCGCGGGGGACAAACGCGTCGGCGCGGTCTGCAGTTTTCTGGGGACCGTGCGTGATCGCAACGATGGCAGTGATGTCCGTGCGATGGAACTTGAGCACTACCCGGGCATGACCGAAAAATCCATCGAGGCCATGATCGACGAGGCGCACAAACGCTTCGACATCTACGCCGCCCGCGTGATCCACCGCGTCGGCCTGTTGCAGCCGCTGGACCAGATTGTGCTGGTGGCGGTGAGCTCGGCGCACCGCGGCGAGAGTTTCCGGGCCTGCGAGTTCCTGATGGACTACCTCAAGACCCAGGCGCCATTCTGGAAAAAAGAAGACACGCCGGAAGGCGCGCGCTGGGTCGATGCCCGTGTCAGCGACGATGCGGCGCTGGCCAGGTGGGGCATCCAGGCGTCCAACAGCTGAGCCGCCGATTTACTCCGGCGCGAGCCTGCCGTCGTCCTGCCCCGGCGGCACAAAAGCCGCACGCGCCTCGTTTTCCAGGCCGGCGGTGAGCAGCTGCAGCAAATCCACCAGTTGCGCCCGCTGGGCGGCATCCAGCGGTGCCATCAGCCGGTTGTAGGCGCGTTCGGCCGGCTCCTGCGCCTGCATCAGCAGCTCGAGGCCGGCTTCCGACAGGGAAATCGCCAGGTTGCGGCGGCTGGCCGGCGCCTGCGCCCGCGCGATCAGCCCGCGCGTTTCCAGGCCGCGCAGGACCCGCAACACCGTGACCTTGTCAAAGCCCAGCGCCCGCGCCAGGCTGGACTGGTCCAGCCCCGGGCTGGCGCGCAGCACGCTGAGCACGCCGAACTGGGCCGGCGTCAAGCCGACGTCGCGGCACTCGTCCTCGAACACGGCGGCCGAAATCTGGTGGGCCCGGCGCAGGAGAAAGCCGGGGCGGGCGTAAAGCCGGGTAAGGTTGTGAAGAGCAGGCACGGCTGACAATGGCTTGACGCTGGTGGGAATAAACAAAGGGGTTACTCAGGGATTACATGGATTGTGCCTTGGCCGGTGCATCTCAATAATTGTTAGCATGCCAACCGAATAAGGGATTTGCCATGAACCTGTCGTCATGTTTCAGCCGCCGCCTGGCCTTGCGCGTGGCGCTTGTGCTGGCTTCTCCCCTGGCCTGCACAGCCGCGATGGCCCAGACCGCACCGCCCGCGGCCGCCAATGCCTTGCCGCAGGCGCCGATCCGGCTGATCGTGCCTTTCACGCCGGGCACCGGCATTGATCTGATTGCGCGCACGGTGGGGCCGAAACTGTCGGAGCGTCTGGGCCGCCCGGTGGTGGTGGACAACCGGGCCGGCGCGTCCGGCAACATCGGCACCGAGGCCGTGGTGCGCGCCGCGCCCAACGGCTCGACCTTGCTGGTCACGGTCAACACGCTGGTGATGAACGCCGGGCTGTATCCGCAGCTGCCGTTCGACCCGGTCAAGGACCTGACGCCGGTGACGCTGACCAGCTGGGGCCAGCTGATCCTGGTGGCGCATCCCAAGACCGGCTTCAGGACGGCGGGCGACATGGTGGCGGCTGCGCGCAAGGCCCCGGGCCGCATCAACTACGGCTCGCCCGGCGTCGGCACGCCGCACCACCTGTCGATGGAGCTGTTCAAGGCCACGGCCGGTGTGTTTGTGACCCACATTCCCTACCGCGGCACCGGTCCGGCGATCACCGACCTGCTGGGCGGCCAGATCGAGGCCATGTTTTTGCCCATCCATGTGGCGCTGCAGCATGTGAAATCGGGCCGGCTGGTCGCGCTGGGCATAGGCAGCGACAAGCGCCATCCGCTGCTGCCGGACCTGCCGACGCTGGAAGAGGCGAAAACCGGCAAGGTCAGCGTGGACATGTGGTACGGCATTTTTGCGCCGCCCGGCACCTCGCCGGAACTGGTGGCCTTGTACAACCGCGAGATCCGCGAGATCCTGCTCAGCGACGAGGTGAAAAAGGCTTTCTCGACCCAGGGCATGGACCCCAGCGGCAGCACGCCGGCCGAGTTCAAGAGCCTGGTCGAGACCGACGCCAAACGCTGGGCGCAATTGATCAAGGCCCAGGGCATCACCGCCAACTGAGTCGATCTGCTACTGAATTGATAGCTGGCTGCCCTTGCCTGGCATGGGCTGGCAGCCGATTTGATGCATAAAACGGCGCAACCACGAGAACACCATGAAGATCACAATCGTCGGCGGCGGCATAGGCGGCCTGAGCCTGGCGCTGGCCCTGCACCAGCGCGGGCTGGCCTGCGAGGTTTATGAAACCGTGCCTGAAGTCAAGGAACTTGGCGTCGGCATCACGCTGCTGCCGCATGCCATGCGCGAACTCGCCGCGCTCGGCCTGCAGGCGGCGATCGAGGCCGTCGGCATCGAAAACGAGGAAAGCGTGTTTTTCAACCGCTTCGGCCAGTTCATCTACAAGGAAGCCCGCGGCCGCCATGCCGGTTACGCGCTGCCCGAGATCGGCATTCCGCGCGGCAAGCTGCACCGGCTGCTCTACGAAGCGGCCCTGGCCCGCCTGGGCGCCGGCGCCATCCACACCGACCACCGCTGCACCGGCATGACGCAGGACGACAGCGGCGCCACGGTGCAGTTTGTGCAGACCTCGACCGGCGCGGCCCTGCCGCCGGTGCGCACCGATGTGGTGATTGCCTGCGACGGCGTCAACTCCACGCTCCGCCGCCAGTTCTACCCCGATGAAAAGGTCGCGTTTGCCGGCATCAACACCTGGCGCGGCGTGACGCGGCACAAGCCCATCCTGACCGGCAAGAGTTACATGCGGATAGGCTCCATAGACACCGGCAAGATGGTGATTTACCCCATCGTCGACCAGCTGGACGCCGAGGGCCACCAGCTGATCAACTGGGTGGCCGAGATCAAGCGCGACAACGCGGCCATGAACGACTGGAACCGTGAGGGCGAGCTGCAGGACTTCATGAGCATCTTCGAAGACTGGCGCTTCCCGTGGCTGGACGTGGCTGCGCTGATTGCCAATGCCGAACAGATCCTCGAGTACCCCATGGTCGACAAGGACCCGGTGCGGCAGTGGACCTTCGGCCGCGTGACCCTGCTCGGTGACGCCGCACACCCGATGTACCCGCGCGGCTCCAATGGTTCGGCGCAGGCCATCATCGACGGGCGCACGCTGGCCGAGCAGCTGGCCGGCGCCGGCGGCGACGCCCGGGCCGCGCTGCTGGCCTATGAAAAGCTGCGGCTCGCGCCGACGGCCAACATCGTGCTGACGAACCGCTCGGTGCCGCCCGACTTCATCAACATCAAGGTCGATGAGCTGAGCGGCGGCAAGCCTTTTGCCAACATCGACGAGCTGATCAGCCAGCAGGAGCTGCGCGAGATCTCCGAACACTACAAGAAGGTGGCCGGCTTCTCGCTGGAAGCGGCCAAGGCCGGCTGAATCCGGCCCGGTTGACGCCTGCGCCTCAGTTCAGGTAGCGGGGCTTGGGCAGGTCGGCGGCGAGTTCGGCCGGCTCGGTGCTGCTGACCGCATCGTCCGGCGCAGCCAGCGCGGGCAGCAGCAGCCACTGCGAGACGTTCACGCTCTGGTGCAACAGCTGCAGCAGGGCATTGCTCAGTTGCGGATCCATCATCACCTGGAAGTGGCGCACGGCCTCCTGGCCCGGCAGTTTTTCGAACAGCTGCAGCCGCAGCTGGCCGCTGCCGAGCAGCGTCACCTTGACTTCCGTCAGCAGCAGCGGTTCGGGGCCCAGCAGGGGCTCGGCCGGTGCGTCTTCAGGGGGCTGGTAAGGCGTTTCAAAGTCGCCGCTGCGCAGCGCAGCTTCGGTTTCGAAGGCCGCCAGCGCCTGGCTGCGTGGGTCGCCGGCGCTGAGGGCGGGCAGGGCGGCAGCGGCGACCTTGCTGATCTGCTCGGTGGAACTCTGGCTCAGGACCGGCAACAGGGCCAGCGTCAGGCGCCGCGTCAGCCAGGCCCGCAGTTCGCCGCCTTCCTTGCCGTTGATACGGATCAACAGGCGGTCGTGTTCCTGCACGTAGCTGACCGACACCTGGTGTATGTTCATGGGAATGATTCTAGGCCTGTTCTTTGCGGGCGCGCCTTGCTGCCGGTGCCCGGGCGCGGCGCGGGGGCTATTGAAAACCGCTGCCTGCACCCCCAGATCAACAGCAATCATTTTTGAAGGGACGCCTCATGCGCCAGGACAAACTTACCACCAAATTCCAGGAAGCCCTCAGCGACGCGCAATCGCTCGCGCTGGGCAATGACAATGCCTACATCGAGCCGGCCCACCTGCTGGCCGCCATGCTGGCCCAGGACGACGGGCCGAAAGCGCTGCTGCAACGCGCCGGTGTCAATGTGAACGCGCTGCAGGCCGCCACCGATGCCGCCGTGAAGAAGCTGCCGACGGTGTCGGGCCAGGAGCAGATCCAGGTCGGCCCCGAGCTGGCCAAACTGCTGCAGGCGACCGAGAAGGAATCGATCAAGCGCGGTGACCAGTTCATCGCCGGCGAGCTGTTCCTGC
>JAKFXR010000112.1 GCA_021731285.1 Polaromonas sp.
CTGCATTGCTTGCCTGACCGCTTCGCGCTTGAACTCTGATCCAAACTTCCTTCGGGTATTTCCCATTTCTCACTCTCCTCGCTCTTTCAGCGTTTAAGAAAGTGTCCGTTATTTCAGGGGAATCCCAGAGGTAGAGGCCCGTATCGTGACTATCCTGCTTGTCTTGAGGTGTGCCATCTCTGGGTAACTCTTTCTGCAAACGGGAAAGAATTTTTTCAAAAGCCTTAATAGTGTCTGCACCTGGCTCCACCGGTTCAATCAGTTCACAGCGATATAGGGCCTCAACGAAGTCCCCCCAACGCATATCGTTGACACAGCCACATGCCGAAAGATCGCTTCGGTTTTGAATCGTCCCGGAGATGCATGGGAGGCCCTTGGGGTCTTCGCAGCAAGATTCGCACGGCCGCCAAAAAATACAGTGATGTAGTGCATTTAGGCGTAGCGCGCGATTTGTGTAAGAGGGAAGCGCATAGAAAATTTCTGGTGTAGCGCAAATATTGAGGTGTTGCTGGCTGCTTGCGCTAATCTGCCACTGCGGCTGGTCGCCTGAGGGATAGGGGCGCTTAAACTGTAGTCCGAAGAACTTTGATCTGAACTCTAGTGCCTCGTCAGCCGGCCATGTTTTTTCTTGGGTTGGAGAAACAGCGCAAACTTTGAGGCGGAGGCCGATCGCTGCCGCATAGTCTTCGATTCCACGGATCGTCCAGCCCTCATGCTCGCGCTCAAGTGGTAGGTTGAGATTCGGATTTAGATGAAATGCCATAAATGTCCTTATGCGGGCCTAACCTAATGTGCCGCAAAAAATCTGCGGCAGGAGAAAGCTTAAACCCGGCAGCAACTGCGAACGAATTCTAGGTATATATCGCACTGGCGTCCTCCCCCAATCGAAGGAATTTGTGGCTTTCGCACCAGCCAAGCCCCGACGCATTGATTGCCTTGTTATTTAGCCCCGCCTCTAGGTGCCCGTCCATTGCTGAAGGCAAAATGCCCCCATGAACACCCTAGACGGCATCCGCATCCTTGACCTCTCCCGCGTGCTCGCGGGCCCCTGGTGTACCCAGACCCTGGCCGACCTGGGCGCCGATGTCATCAAGATCGAACGGCCCGGCACCGGTGACGACACGCGCACCTGGGGGCCGCCGTTTTTGACAGACGCGCAGGGCCAGGAGACGCAGGAGGCTGCCTATTACCTCGGCACCAACCGCAACAAACGTTCGCTGACCTGCGACATCGCCAAACCCGAAGGCGCGGCGCTGATCCGTGCGCTGGTCGCGCATTGTCATGTGTTTGTCGAGAACTTCAAGGTCGGTGACATGGCGCGGTATGGGCTGGACTACGCCTCGCTCAAAACCCTCAACCCCAAGCTGGTGTACTGCTCGGTCACCGGCTTCGGCCAGACCGGGCCGTATGCCGAACGCGCGGGGTATGACTACGCGATCCAGGGCATGGGCGGGCTGATGAGCGTGACGGGCGAGCGTGACGACCTGGGTGGCGGGCCGCAGAAGGTCGGCGTGGCGGTGTCGGATTTGATGACCGGCATGTACGCGACCGTCGCGATTCTTGCCGCGCTGCGCCATGCCGAGAAAACCGGCGAAGGCCAGCAGGTCGACATGGCGCTGCTGGACACGCAGGTCGCGATGCTGGCCAATCTGGGCGCCAACTATTTGGTCAGCGGCAAGGTGCCGGGGCGCGCCGGCAATGCGCACCAGAACATCGTGCCTTACCAGGTGTTCGAGGTCGCGCCCACCCCGGATGGCAACAAGGACCACATCATCATCGCCGTGGGCAACGATTCCCAGTATGTGAAGTTCTGCACCGTGGCCAACATTCCTGAGCTGGGCGTGAACCCGCTGTTTGCCAAGAACCGCGACCGCGTGCGCAATCGGGCGCAACTGGTGCCGATTCTGGAAAGCGTGATGAAAACGCGCACCAAGGCCGACTGGCTGGCGGCGCTGGAGGCAGCCAAGGTGCCGTGCGGCGCGATCAACAATTTGGCGGAAGTGTTTGATGATCCGCAAATCGAAGCGCGCCACATGGTCACACACTGGCAGCACCCGGTCAAAATGGACTTGCGCCTGGTGTCCAGCCCGATCAAACTGAGCGCGACGCCGGTACGCACCGCCGGTCAGGGCGGGCTGCCGCCGCCGCTGCTTGGCCAGCACACCGACGAGGTCTTGCGCGATGTGTTGAACTACTCGGACGCGCAACTGTCTGAGCTGAAATACAAAGAGGTGATCTGATGGCCAATTTTGTTCTGGTGCATGGCGCCTGGCACGGTGGCTGGTGCTGGGAGCGTGTCACGTCTGCGCTGCAGGCGCAGGGTCACCGCGTGCACGCGCTCACGCTGACCGGCCTGGGCGAACGCGCGCACCTGCTGGCGCCCAGCATCACGCTCGACACCCATATCGACGACGTGATCAGCGCCATCGAGGTGGAAGAGCTGCATGACGTGATCCTGGCCGTGCACTCCTACGCCGGCATGATTGGCACGGCCGTGGCCGACCGATTAAGCGCCCCCACGCTTTCCGCTTCGCGTGATGCGCTGCCCCCCGAGGGGGCTGTTTCGCCTTGGGGCGGCCCGGCGGCGAAACGGCAAGCACGAATCAAACATTTGGTGTACGTGGACGCCGTGGTGCCCAAACCCGGCGAAAGCTGGAGCAGCACGCAGTCGGCCGCGACGCAGCAGCAGCGCCTGTCGGCGGCGCAGGCCACGACCCGTTTCAGCTTTCCGCCACCTGACCCGGAAGTGTTTGGCCTGCATGATGCGGACTACGAATGGGTCAAGCGCCGCCAGACGCCGCACCCCGGCAACACCTACCAGGCGCCGCTGGACTTCAACATCCAGCGCGTGGCCGCCATCCCGCGCACTTTCGTCAACTGCACACAACCCGCGCTGGCCACCATCGAGCCCAGCCGCCTGCGCGTGAAGGACGCCAAGTTCTGGGACGGCGCCTGGCTGCCGAACTCGAAGATCGTCGAGATCAAGACCGGCCACGACCCGATGATCAGCGAGCCCGCTGCGCTGACCCAAATTCTGCTGGACTGCGCGAAATGACCACCCTGCAGCGCCGCCAGTTCAGCGCCGCGCTGGCGGGCAGCCTGCTGCTGCCCGGGCTGGCGCTGGCCAAAGACACGGCGCTGCCGATCCCGGTGTCGCTGCCCGGGGCGGCGCAAACCGCGGCTGCCAAAAAGGAACCGCTGGTGATCCTGGTCAGCCTGCCCGGCTGCCCCTACTGCGAGGTGGTGCGGCGCAACTACCTGTTGCCGGCGCAGCGCGACGCCGGCCTGCCGGCCTGGCAGCTCAACATCAGCGACCGCAGCACACCGCTGGTCGGCTTCGACGGCAAGGCCACCACCGCGGCTGCGCAGATCGCCGCCTGGAAAGCCGGCTTCACGCCGACGGTGCTGTTTCTCGGTCCGCAGGGGCAGGAACTCGCCGAACGGCTGGTCGGCCTGGGCTCCAACGATTTTTACGGCGCCTACCTGGACGAGCGGCTGGCAACGGCGCGCAAGGCGCTGGCGGCGTTGCCGCGGACCTGAGCGGCAAAACGACCCATGGACGACGCAGACCTCCCGAACGCGGCCATCCACGAAGAGGTGGCCTTGCAGGCCTATGACAGCCGCTGGCCGGACCGGTTTGTGGCTGAGAGGGACCGGCTGCTGACACTGTTTCCACTGGTGTTTCTCGACATCGAGCACATCGGCAGCACGGCCGTGCCCGGGCTGATGGCCAAACCCATCATCGATCTGCTGGCGGGCGTCGAGACCATGGGCATGGCCAAATCGCTGGCCGACGCGCTGTGCGAGGCTGGCTACACCACGTCCGCCGAATTCAACGCCACGCTGACGGACCGCCAGTGGTTCATGCGCTCGGCCGGCGGTCACCGCACGCACCACCTGCACGTTGTGGTTCACGGCGGCCCGGTGTGGACCCGGCATCTGCGCTTTCGCGATGCATTGCGTGCCAGTCCCGTGTTGGCGGCGCGTTATGCTGCGCTCAAGGCCGAACTGGCCGTCCTGCACCCGGCCGACCGCGAGGCCTACACCAGCGCCAAGACCGCGTTTGTCAATTCGCTGTCGGACCCCAGCTGACCGGCCCCAAAGCGGCCGACAGGCTACCAAATCGCTCCTGATTTGATAGCTGCTTACGCGCGCGGGACAAGGGCTGGAGGCCTGTTTGACCTGACATCTAGGTCCATGCGACAGCCGCCGGACTGCCAGGCACGGTGCCGCATCGACCATGTGATCGACGGCGCCCTCATCACCTTTGTGGACATCACCGAGACCAAGGCCCTGGAATCCCGGCTCCGCAAGGATTCAACCGGCTGATGGATGCGTTCGGGCCGGGTTGGCGCAGCCCGGGCAGTCGCCGTCCTTACTTCATCGCCCCGAACACCCGCTTCAGGATCGCGCTGCCGGTGCCCACCGGGTCCTGGCGGATCTTTTTTTCTTCCTCGCCGATGATCAGGTAGAGGCCGTCGAGCGACTTGCCGGTGACGTACTGCTGGATGTTGGCGTCTTCCGGCTTGACCAGGCCATAACCCGCGGCCTTGCCGGCGAACTCGTTGTACTTGTTGGCCAGACCCACCCTGGCCGTGGCCTGGGTCACCACCGGCAAAAACTTCACGGCCAGCGGCGCGCGGGTTTTTTCAGCAAAAAAGGTGGTGACCGAGGTCTCGCCGCCCTGCAGGATGTTTTTGGCGTCGTTGACGTTCATGGAGCGTACGGCGCTGACCAGCAGGTCACGGCCCATGGGCACGGCGGCCTCGGCGGCGCGGTTGATGGACGTCACCAGCTCGTCGATGCGTTTGCCCTGGCCGAAGTTTCTCAGGAATTTCGACGCGTCTTCGAGGTAACCGGGCAAAGGGATGCGAACTTTCGGGTTGCCGAGGAATCCATCTGTCTTGCCCAGCAGGGCCACGGCTGCCAGCGCGCCCTTTTCGAGGGCGGCTTTCAGGCCACTGGACGCTTCGGCGTTGCTCAGGTCGCCCAGCGACAGGGCCTGCGCCTGCTGGTGGGTGGCCAGGATCAGCATGCCGAGTGCGCTGAGACCGGCCTGGTTAAAATTGCGGCGTTGCATGATGAATACCTTCCAGAAAACAAATCCCGTTTCCAGCGCAGTATGCCGGATCATGCTGGCTTCGGCCCTGGCGCTGGCATCGCTCGGCGTGCTGTCCGGCTGCGGCGGCGCGCAGGCCGCGCCCGAGTCGACCTTTGTGCTGCTCAACGGCAGCAAGCAAAGCACCGCCGACATGAAGGGCAAGGTCACGCTGGTCAACTTCTGGGCAACAAGCTGCGTCACCTGCGTGGCCGAGATGCCCCAGCTGGTCTCGACGTATGACAAGTACAAGGCCAGGGGCTACGACACGCTGGCGGTGGCCATGAGTTACGACCCGCCCAGCTACGTCGTCAACTACGCCGAAACGCGCAAACTGCCCTTCAAGGTCGCCATCGACAATACCGGCGCGGTGGCCAAAGCCTGGGGTGACGTGCAGCTCACACCCACCACTTACATCGTCAACAAGCGCGGCGAGATCGTCAAACGCTACGTCGGCGAGCCGGATTTTGCGGCGCTGCACCAGCTGATTGAAAAGCTGCTGGCCGAGACCTGAGCGCCGGCATGAGCTGCGACACAAGGCCGGCCCACCGCTTGCACCGCACCGGGTTGATGGTTTTGAGTCTGCTGCTACCGAGCCTGCCTGCCCATGCCAGCTCACAACTGGCCTTGGACAAGGGCTGCTACACCTGCCATGGCAAGCCACCCAGAAAAAACGCCCCGACCTTCGCGGAGCTGGCCTCGCGCTACGCGAAGCACCGCGGCAACACCAGCGCCGAGAACGCCCTGGTCGAAAAGCTCCGCCAGGGAAGCTTTCTCGGCCACATCGATGCCCACGAACGCCTGAGCCAGGAAGATGCCCGGAGGCTGGTCCGCTGGATCATCGACGGCGCCCACTGAAGCTGCTGGCTGGAACCTGATCGACGTCACCACCGGCATCAAGAAAAAAGGCCGGCCCCGCAAGGAGTCGGCCTTTTTTTTTGCGCTTGCTGACGTCGTCCCGAACTGCCGTCTTTAAACCAGCAGGGGCCGCGGGACTGGCTTTGCCAGACCGCAGGCCCCGCCCCCTTGAGGGGGAAACAAGCTACACGCAGTGAGCTTGGATAGGGGTGAACCCATTTCTCCGCGGGCTTGGCTTTGCCAGTCCGCAGGGGCCGCCCCCTGGAGGGAGAAACAGGCTACACGCAGTGAGCCTGGACGGGGGTGTTACTGATTTCTATAGGCATCGTGACACGCCTTGCAGGTGCCGGCGGTAGCGGCAAAAGCGGTCTTGACGGCGTCGAGGTTGCCGGTCTTGGCGGCGGCGGACAGTTTGGCGGACTCGGCGATCAGCTTGTCGCTGTTTTCCTTGAACTTGGCCTGCTCGGTCCAGATTTCCGGCTTGGCCTTGGTGGTGCCCTTGTCGCTGCCGGCCATGAAGCCGGCCCATGGAAGCTTGGCCATGTCGGCCACGATCTCGGCATTGTCAGCAGCGACCTTGGCATCGAAGGGTGCGCGGCCGGAGGCCATCGCGCCGACGCGGCCGAAGTGCTGGCCCATCACGAACAGCGCGCTCTGGCGGTACTTGATGGCATCTTCAGGCTTGGCGAACTGGGCGGAAGCGGGGGCAGCAAAGGCCAGCAGCGTGGCGGCCGCAGCAATACAGGCAAAAGCTTTCATGGTTTTCCTCTCGTGGTTTATTGAGTTATCGTGCTGGCAGCGCAGGCTGGGCGTTGCCACACAGCTGGAGTTTGGCAGGAAGTGATAAGTTCCGCTGGAACTTATGCCGTACGGGAAAGCACCAAGCAGCAGCCAGGCGTCTGACCCGCCAGCCCGGCCATAAAACCAACAACCGTGAGGAGTGCATATGTACAACAACAGGACACTGAACAAGGTGCGGGTGTGGGACCTGCCGACGCGGATTTTTCACTGGGCGCTGGTCGCCTGCGTGCTGGGCCTGGCCATCAGCGGAACCATAGGCGGCAACGCGATGATCTGGCATTTCCGCTTCGGGTATGCGGTGCTGACCCTCTTGCTGTTCCGCATCGTCTGGGGCCTGGTCGGCGGCCGCTGGTCCCGTTTTGGTGCATTCATCTACTCGCCGCAAAGTGTCTACAACTACCTCAAGGGCCGCGGCAAGGCCGAACACTCGGTCGGCCACAGCCCGATAGGCGCGGGCTCGGTTTTCGCGATGCTGGGCATCCTGCTGGCCCAGGTCGGCAGCGGACTGCTCAGCGACGACGAGATCGCCTTTTCCGGGCCGCTGACGCGTTTTGTCTCCAACGCCACGGTCAGCCTGGCCACGAATTACCACAAGAACATCGGCAAGTGGATTGTGCTGGCGCTGGTGCTGCTGCACATTGCGGCGATTGTTTTTTACCTCTGGCGCAAGCACAACCTGGTGGGCGCGATGCTGCATGGCGACAAGGAGCTGGTCACCCAGGTGCCACCCTCGCGCGACGACGCAGCCTCGCGCACCGCCGCGCTGGTGGTGCTGGCGGCCTGCGCCGGCGGGGTGTACTGGATCAGCACGCTGGCCGCACCGGCGTTCTGAGGCCGCCCGGGGGCGGCAGCGTGAAAAACACCGCCGCAAAAGCCGATACACTGGGCCGACATGCGTTCTGACCCGCCAGCCTCCGCAACCCCGCCCGCCTTCGAATTCATCACGCCGGACACACCGGCGCTGCTGGAGGCCACGCGCGCGATCTTCCGCGAATACGCCGGCCAGCTCGGCATCGACCTGTGCTTCCAGAACTTCGACGAAGAGCTCGCCGCGCTGCCCGGCGACTATGCGCCGCCCCAGGGCTGCCTGCTGCTGGCGATGCGGGACGGCGAGGTGGCCGGCTGCTGCGCGCTGCGACCGCTGGACAATGTGGACTACCCGAACGCCTCCGAGATGAAGCGCCTGTATGTGCGCCAGGCACATCGCCGGTCCGGCCTGGGCCGGCAACTGGCAGAAGCGATCCTGGATGCGGCGCGTGTGGCCGGCTACCATAGCGTGCTGCTGGACACCCTCAGCGACATGGAAGCGGCGCGCGCGCTGTACGACGACCTCGGCTTCAAGGACATCCCGCCCTACTACCACAACCCGATAGCGGGCGCTCACTACCTGAAAGTTGATCTGGAATAAAAGCGGCTCTTGGGCAGAATTGACGGGCGTGAACAGCTCCTTTTTTGATAGCAGATTGAGGCCTGGCGGATCGCCATCCGGTTCCCGCAGGCCAAAAAAAAGCCGCCGGTCTCGCGACCTGCGGCTTTTTTTGGGACTGTCTGGCGACGGGTGAGCGCCGGCCAACATCAGACCATCAGCCTTTGGCTTGCGCCAGCAGGGTGGCGGCGTCACTGACTTCGAACTTGCCCGGTGCTTCCACGTTCAGCGCGGCAACCTTGCCGTCCTTGACCAGCATCGAATAACGGTTGCTGCGCACG
>JAKFXR010000052.1 GCA_021731285.1 Polaromonas sp.
TCTTCACTCAACCACTCGACCAGCCGGCGCCAGTCCAGCGGGCCGGCCTGGGCCGCATTTTTGCCGGAATCAGGGCGGGAATTGGGGGGCGTCGCTACTCGCATGCTGGCACTGTAACCCACAGCTCGAAGCTAAAACGTATCAGTCCACGGGTTTGAACAGCCTCAGCCATTTTTTGCCGGGTAAACCCCAGCGCGACTCAATGGTCTCGGCCCGCTGCACCAACTGTGTGCGATCCGGACGGCTGGGCTGACGTTGCGCCGCAACAATGGTGTTGCCCTCCCGGGTGGGCTTGAAAGCCCATACCGCCTGGGCGCCAAAAACACGCGTCATTTTTTCCAGCGACCGGGCATAGCTGGAGTCGCGTCCAAACAGATTGACTGTCATGATCCCTTCCTCGCCCAGCGCCTGCCTGCAGTGGGCGTAGAAGTCCTCACTGTCGAGAACAGGTGCTGCCGCCTCGTGGTCATACAAGTCAACCTGCAGGACATCAACGCTACCCAGGTGCTTCTCCTTGCACACTTCCTGCCCCGCATCGGCCTGGATGACCTGCAAGCGCACATCGTCAGCGGGAAGCTTGAACCACAGACGGCAGGCATGGATGACTTGCGGATTGATTTCCACGGCCGTGGTTTTCATTTTCAGTTTCTTGTGGCAGAACTTGGTCAGCGCGGCCGACCCCAGGCCAAGTTGCATGGCATGGCGCGTTGCCACCGCGCCAGCGTCGAGAAACAGCAGCCACACCATCATGCGCTGCAGGTACTCGAGTTCGATCTCAAACGGCTTGTCGATCAGCATGGAGCCCTGCACCCAGGGACTGCCCAGATGCAGGTAACGGACATCGCCATGGTCGGAAAAATTCACCTCCGGCAAGGATGCTTTGGAGGATTTGGGATTGCCGGTTGTTTCTTTGCGCGCCATATCGCCATTAGACCAGCCGGTGCTTTTCAAACACTTCGCGCCAGGCTGCCAGTTTGCGGTCGAAAGACCAGGAGGCATTGGCAGGGCTGGTGGAGGGCAAGCGGTGGAACGCGATCCCCGGCGACACAAGCCCAGCCACAGCTCGCGCATGCCTGAAACTCTCCGCGCCGTTGTGGGCGATGGCCTCCAGCGTCGGGCATAAACCGGCAAGGGCAGAAAAATCGTTGAGCTCTGGCCTCCGAATCCGGCTGTCCAGGCTGCCTTCGCGCTCGCAGGCTGCATACACGTCCCATACGCCGAGACCCTTGGCCAGCAGCCATTTGCTACGTTTTTGATAGCTGTCATCCCTTGCGCCGACAGGGCCATCGGGCCAAATGGCTTGCAAAATTTTCCAGAAGTGATTTTGCGGATGGCCATAGTACTGCTGCGCTGCAAGCGAGGCCGCGCCCGGGAAGCTGCCCAGGATCAACAAGCGCGTGCGGCTTGAGACCACCGGTGCCAGCCCGGTCAGCATGCCCAAAGGCCCCGCAATCGGGGCAGGGCCGCCATCGCATTGGCAGTGCTGGCTTGGGCCAGCTCCTCGATAGAGATGCCGCGCAGCCCGGCCACCACCTCTGCAATGCGCGGCAGCTCCGCTGGCTCGTTGCGGCCCTGGGCCTGACCCTGGGCACGCTGGCCGGCGGTGGTGTAAAGCCAGTGCGGGGGGATATCGGGCGAGTCGGTTTCCAGCACCAGGGCGTCCAGTGGCAACTCGGCCGCGAGCCTGCGCAATTGCCGCGCAGACTCAAAAGTCACCGCGCCACCAAAACCGAGCTTGAGGCCCAGCTTGACGAACTCCGCCGCCTGCTGATCACTGCCGTTGAAAGCGTGGGCAATGCCGCTCCACCCCCCATCGGGTACCAGCTGCCTCAGGTGTTTGAGCAGACGGTCTGCCGAACGCCGCACATGCAGGATCACGGGCAGGCCGTGCTTGCGCGCGAGCAGGAGTTGTTCGCGGTAAAAAAGTTCCTGCTGTTCGCGCAGCGGACTTTGCGTCAACTCGGGCACAAAATAATCCAGCCCGATTTCACCCACCGCCACCAGCCTCGGATCCAGCAGGCGCTGACCCAGCTCGGCATCCAGCTCGTGCAGATCCTGGGGCTGCGCCTGCCTGACATACAGCGGGTGAATGCCCAGGGCGTAAGCGTCGCCAAACTCCGCGGCGAGAAGGCGCACGGTGGCAAAGTTGGCCACGCCGACAGCAGGCAACACGCACAGCCGCACACCGGCCGCGGCAGCGCGCGAGCGCATGGCCGGGCGGTCAGCCGCGAACTCGGCCGCATCCAGGTGGCAGTGGGTGTCTATCCAGGCAGGCATGGCTGAATAATGCCTGAACGCAGCCTGACTTCAGGGCCGCACCAAGTGCAAACTTGTGCAAGACGTGATACCGTGCATTCGTCAGTCCATCAACCCAGTCAGACAGGTGAAACGGATGCGCAGGCCAGCCCTCTACAGCAGTTCCAGCCGCCCGCTCGCGGGCCAGGCGCAGGGTCCGCATCCGGACACTGCCACGCCAACCCAGGCCGCCCCGATTGTTGCCAGCCGGTGGGCCTTTCTCTCCCCTCCCCGCCTGATGTGGCTCGCCATCGGGTTGCTGGCCCTGCTGCTGCTCATCAGCTTGTCGCTGTCCCTGCGGCCCATGCAGCGCAAGCTGACACAGGAAGACATCAACGCCGCTGTGCTGAAAACCCTGGAAACGGTCCAGCTGCCCTCGGCGGTTTCCAAAGCCTATGAAGTCATCCGGCCCTCGGTGGTGCGCGTGACGGGCTACGTCAAAAACAAGGACGGCACCGAAGACGTGGAAATGGGCGTGGGCACTGGCGTGGTGATCGTCGACAAGGGCATTATTCTGACCAACCTGCATGTGGTGCAGGGTGCGCAAACCATCAAGGTGGTGTTTTCCGACGGTCTGGAATCAACTGCCAGCGTCACCGGGGTGCAGCCCGAAAACGATCTCGCCGTGCTGCAGGCCCACAAGATTCCGGACGACATGATTGCCGCCACCATGCGCTCCACCGGCGACCTCGCGCCCGGCGACCATGTGCTGGCGGTCGGTTACCCGTTTGGCATCGGGCCCTCCGCTTCGGCCGGTGTTATCTCCGGCCTCAAGCGAACCTTCCGGCCGCCCGAGGGCAAGGGGCAGGCCATCAGCAACCTGATCCAGTTCGACGCTGCGGCCAACCCCGGCAACTCGGGCGGCCCCCTGGTGACCATGGATGGAGAGGTGGTCGGCATTGTCACCGCCATCTACAACCCCAACCAGCAACGCAGCTTTGTCGGCATCGCTTTTGCCGTTCCCATCGAAAATGCTGCCGCCGCAGTCGGCATGCACCCCTTCTGAAAGACACCACCATGAACAACCCAGCCTCCTCGCAAGACACCGACACCGCGCAACTCATGGAGCAAATCCTTTATGAGGTCAAGCGGGTGGTGGTGGGACAGGACCGCTTTCTTGAACGTGTCATGGTGGCCATCCTGGCGCAGGGCCACCTGCTGGTCGAAGGTGTGCCGGGTCTGGCCAAGACGCTGACCGTCAAGACGCTGGCCAACACCGTGCGCGGCAACTTCAAGCGCATTCAGTTCACCCCTGACCTGGTGCCTGCCGATCTGGTCGGCACCCGCATCTACAACCAGAAAACCGGCGACTTCAGCACCTCGCTGGGCCCGGTGTTCACCAACCTGCTGCTGGCCGACGAAATCAACCGCGCACCAGCCAAGGTGCAAAGCGCGCTGCTGGAAGTGATGCAGGAGCGCCAGGTCACGATTGCCGGCGAAACCCATCGCGTGCCCGAGCCCTTCCTGGTGATGGCCACACAGAACCCGATCGAGACCGAAGGTACCTACCCCTTACCTGAGGCGCAGGTCGACCGCTTCATGATGAAGGTGCTGGTGGACTACCCCACCGACGAAGAAGAGTTTGTCATCGTGCAGCGTGTCACTGGCCCGGCCGTTGCCGTCTCCAGCGTGGCCACCACCGAGCAACTGGCCGCGCTGCAGCGCGAATGCCGCCGCATTTATGTCGATCCTTCCCTGATCCAGTACGCGGTGCGGCTGGTGTCCGCCACCCGCACGCCGGAAAAACACGGCCTGAAGGATCTGGCGCGCTTCATCACCTTTGGCGCCAGTCCACGCGCCACGATTGGCCTGACCGAAGGCGCCAGGGCACTGGCCATGCTGCGTGGCCGTACCTACGCCCTGCCCGAAGACATGACCGACCTGGTGCCTGACGTGTTGCGCCACCGCCTTGTGCTGTCCTACGAAGCGCTGTCCGAAGGCCTCAGCCCCGACGCCGTCATCGCCAAAATCATGGCGAAAATCCCCGCACCGGCCAAACCGCTCGAACACGAGAAGCTGGCCGCCTGATCATGAAATCCTGGTGGCGCAAGTCCGTTCCGGTGGAACCTATCGAAGCCGCAACCCGCGCTTCTGCAGCAGCGCCGGTCGGCGCTGCCGGCAACGCAGAACAAGTGCTGCGCCGCCTTGAGTGGACGGTGCTGCGCCGGCTGGACGGCCTGCTGCAGGGGGACTACCGCACCCTGATGCGTGGCACCGGCATGGACCTGGCGGACCTGCGCGAGTACCAGCACCATGACGACGTGCGCCACATCGACTGGAATGTCACCGCCCGGCTGCAGTTGCCACATGTCCGCGTTTTCACCGAAGACCGTGAAATGGCCACCTGGTTCCTGCTGGACCTCAGCCCCTCGGTGGATTTTGGCTCCGGCAATGAGCGCAAGAGCGAGGTGTCGGCCGAGTTTGTCACCGTGTTGTCCCGCGTCTTGACGCGCCACGGAAACCGCGTGGGCGCCATGTTGTATGGCACCGGTGTGGACACCGTGATCCCGGCCCGGGGCGGCCGCTCCCATGTGCTGCGCCTGTTGCATGCCATGCAGGCGCGCCCTGAAAACACGGCCTCCACCAGCACACACCTCGACGAGCTCTTGCGTTCTGCAGCCAATCTGGTGCGGCGCCGCTCCACCGTCTTTGTGGTGTCGGACTTCATCAGCGAACCCGGTTGGGAAAAACCGCTGGGCCAGCTGGCGCAGCACCACGAGGTGGTGGCCGTGCGGCTGCTGGACCCCCTGGAGCTGGAGCTGCCTGACCTGGGCCTGATCCCCATCCGCGACGCGGAAACCGGCGAGCAACTGATGGTGGATACACACGACGCCGGTTTTCGCCGCCGCTTTGCGCGCATTGCGGCGCAGCGTGAGGCCGATCTGCGCCAGGCCCTCACGCAGGCCGGGGTCGACACGCTGGAGCTGTCCACCGACGGAGATCTCGTCGATGCGATCGTCCGTTTTACCGAACTGCGTAAGCGCCGCGCGCAGAACCGGAGCGCCGGGCAAGGCGCCCAGGGCCGGCTTCCCTCCCATCTGAAAGCGGCTGCCTGAGTGCAGCCCGAGAAGGCTCAGCCATGAACATCCCTGTCAATTTTCTCTGGCCTGAATTCCTCTGGCTGCTGGTGGCACTGCCCCTGCTTGTGCTGCTCTACATCTGGTTGCTGGGCCGCAAAAAGAAAATGGCGCTGCGCTACGCCAGCCTGTCCATCGTGCGCGAAGCCATGGGTGCGGGTCAGACCGTCAGGCGGCACATCCCGCCGGCGCTGTTTCTGCTGTCACTGGCCCTGATGCTGATCGCAGCCAGCCGGCCCTCCGCCGTGGTGACCTTGCCGTCCAACCAGCAGACCATCATGCTGGCCATGGATGTGTCCGGCAGCATGCGCGCCACCGATGTGCAGCCCAGCCGCATGGTCGCCGCACAGGCCGCAGCCAAGGCTTTTTTGACCGAGCTTCCGCGCAGCGTCAAGGTGGGTATCGTCGCCTTTGCAGGCTCGGCCCAGGTGGCTCAGATCCCCACGCTCAACCGGGAAGACCTGGCTTCTGCGATAGACCGCTTTCAGCTGCAGCGCGGCACAGCCATCGGCAACGGCATTGTGATGTCACTGGCGACGCTGTTCCCTGACGCGGGCATTGACCTGCAATCGCTGCAGGGAGGACGTGAACGCCAGCGGGGCTATGCCATCGATCAGGAAAAAAAGGAGACCAAGCCCTTCACACCGGTCGCCCCCGGTTCCTTCAACTCGGCCGCCATCATTTTGCTGACCGACGGACAACGCACCACGGGCGTCGATTCCCTGGAGGCCGCCAAAATGGCAGCCGACCGCGGCGTGCGCGTCTACACGGTAGGCATTGGCACGGTGGACGGCGAAACCATAGGTTTTGAAGGCTGGTCCATGCGGGTGCGGCTGGACGAAGAAACCCTCAAGGGCATCGCCAGCAAAACGCAGGCCGACTATTTTTATGCGGGCACGGCCGCAGACCTGAAAAAGGTCTACGAGACGCTGAGTTCGCGCCTGACGGTGGAAAAAAAGGAAACTGAAATTTCCGGTTTGCTCGCACTGGCAGCTGCAGTGCTGGCCCTGCTGTCGGCAAGTTTGTCGATGCTGTGGTTCAACCGGATTTTGTAAACAGCCGATGCTGCGGCCGCCTCCGGCCTAGCTCCACTCCGACAGACGCCCGGACACCAGCCTGAAACGCCGGCCGCATCGCGCCGCCAGGGTCTCGTCATGGGTGACCATCACGAAGGCCGTGCCGAAATCGCGGGCCAGCTGCAGCATCAGCTCGAACACACCATCAGCCGTGCTTCTATCCAGGTTGCCGGTCGGCTCGTCAGCCAGCACGCAGGCTGGCTGCGTGACCAGCGCACGTGCAATGGCCACGCGCTGGCGCTCACCGCCGGACAGTTCTGCGGGACGGTGATGAATGCGCTCGTTCAGGCCAACGGCGGCCAGCATTTTTGTCGCCACCTTCGCAGCATTTTCGCGATCCTCGCGGCGTATCCACAAAGGCATGGCGACGTTGTCCAGCGCACTGAACTCCGGCAACAGGTGGTGAAACTGGTAAACAAAACCCAGGTGCTGGTTGCGCAAATGGCCCTGCTCCGCCGCCGACAGCGAGGACAGCAGTTGGCCCTTGATCTCGACCTGCCCGCTGGTGGGCGCATCGAGCCCGCCCATCAAATGCAACAGCGTGCTTTTGCCGGAGCCGGAGGCGCCCACAATCGCCAGCGTTTCGCCGGCAAACACCTGCAAGTCGACGCCGTGCAGCACAGTCAGATCAATAGGGCCCTCGTGAAAGCGCTTGGTCAGGCCATGAGCACTGAGGACGGTTTCCCCATTCAAGCCGGGGCCGCGGAACCGGCTTTGCCGGGCCGCAGGCGCAGCGGCCCCCTCGGGGGGCAGCGAACCACTCGTAGAGGGGAGCGTGGGGGCCATATCATTCATAGCGCAAGGCCTCTGCAGGATTCACCTGGCTGGCGCGCCAGCTGGGGTAGAGGGTGGCCAGAAAAGCCAGCACCAGAGCGATGACGGCAATCGGCATGATGTCAGCGTATTGCGGATCGCTGGGCATGCGGCTGATCAGGTAGATGTCCTTGGGCAGGAAGCTGGCATTGAGCAAACGCTCCAGCGCCGGCACGATCACGTCAATATTGAGCGCCACCAGCAGTCCCAGCAGCAAGCCGGAGAAGGTGCCTATCACCCCCACCATCGCGCCCTGCACCATGAAAATCCCCATGATGCTTTTGGGACTGGCGCCCAGGGTGCGCAAGATGGCGATGTCGGCGCGCTTGTCGGTCACCGTCATCACCAGCGTACTGACCAGGTTGAAAGCCGCCACCGCCACGATGAGCGTGAGGATGATGAACATCATGCGTTTTTCAAGCTGCACCGCGGCAAACCAGGTCTTGTTCTGCCGCGTCCAGTCGCGGATCAGCAGGTCACCGCTCAGGCTGCGTGACAGGTCAAAAGCCACCTCACGCGCCTGGTGCAGGTCCTTGAGCTTGATACGTATGCCGGTTGGGCCTTCCAGCCGGAAAATCCGCGCCGCATCGTCCTGATGCAGGAGCACCAGCGCCGAGTCGTATTCAAAATGGCCGGAGTCAAAGGTGCCGACCACCGTCATCTGCTTCAGACGCGGCACCACGCCAGCCGGCGTCACCTGGCCGCTGGGTGCAATCAGGGTGACGCTGTCGCCTTCGCGCACGCCCAGCGACCGCGCAAGCTCGCCACCCAGCACCACACCAAACTGGCCAGGCACAAGACGCGGCAACGCGGTTTTTTGCAGGTCCACCACCAGGTCGGTGACCTCGCCCTCAAGGGCAGGGTCAATCCCGCGCACGATGGCGCCCTTCATGTCTTCCCCTCGGGCCAGCAAAGCCTGGGCCGCAATAAAACTGGCCGCGCCCAGCACCTGGGGGTGCTGCTTGATTTCGGCCAGGGTTTTCTGCACGTCGGGCAGCGCAGCGCCATTGGGCGCAAACACCTCGATGTGGGAGATCACGCCCAGCATGCGGTCGCGCACTTCTTTCTGAAAACCGTTCATGACACTGAGCACGATGATCAGCGCCGCCACCCCCAGCGCGATGCCCAGCATGGACACGCCAGAGATGAAAGAGATAAAACCGTT
>JAKFXR010000169.1 GCA_021731285.1 Polaromonas sp.
GGAAGCGGTCGTAACTGGCCTCAATGGCGCGGCGGATCGAGCGGCCGGCGTTGTTGATGAGGAAGTCCACACTTCCGTGGTTGGCGATCAGCGTCTGCACAAAGCGGTCGCAATCGGCCATGTCGGCGATGTCGGCCGGATAGGCGATGAACTCATAACCCTTGGCTTTGGCCTCCTTGCAGGCCTCGTCCAGCTTGTCCTGGTCGCGGCCGCAGATGATGGTGATGGCGCCGGCTTCGGCAAATTTGTGTGCCGCCGCCAGGCCGATGCCGGACGAGCCGCCGGTGATCAGCACCACCTTGCCACCCACCGTGCCGCGCAGCGAGCGGTCGATGTGCAGGTCCGGGTCCAGATGCCGCTCCCAGTAATCCCAGACGCGCCAGGCGTAGTCCTTGAGGTTGGGGCATTCGACGCCCGAGCCTTTCAGGGCGGCCAGTGTTTCGCGGCAGTCGAAACGGGTCGGGTAGTTGACAAAGGTCAGCATGTCCTCGGGCAGGCCCAGGTCGGCCATGATGGCGTTGCGCACGCGCCGGACCGGCGCCAGCGCCATCAGGCTTTTCTTGACACCGCGCGGGATGAAGCCAAGCAGCGCCGCATTGACAAACAGGTTCATCTTGGGCGCATGGGCCGCACGGCTGAAAATGTCCAGCACATCGCCGACGCGGTAGCCCACCGGGTCCACCAGGTGGAAGCACTTTTTGGCAATGCTGGCCTTGTGGCTGATGACATCCAGCGCGTCGACCACAAAATCCACCGGCACGATGTTGATGCGGCCGCCCTCCAGCCCCACCGCCGGCATCCAGGGCGGCAGCAACTGGCGCATGCGCTGGATCAGCTTGAAGAAGTAATAGGGCCCGTCGATCTTGTCCATCTCGCCGGTCGTGCTGTCGCCCACCACCATCGCGGGCCTGAACACGGTCCACGGCACCTTGCAGTCCTTGCGAACAATTTTTTCGCTTTCATGTTTGGTCATGAAGTAAGGGTGTTCGTAGTTCTCGGCTTCCTCGAACATGTCCTCGCGGAACACGCCTTCATACAGGCCTGCCGCAGCGATCGAGCTGACGTGGTGGAAGTGGCCGGCATCGATGAGTTTGGCGAATTCGACGGTATGGCGCGTACCTTCCACATTGACAGCGATCTGGCTTTCCTCGTCGGCGCCCAGGTCGTACACGGCCGCGAGATGATAGAAATGGTCAATCTGGCCCTTGAGCTTTTTGACATCGTCGGCGGAGACACCCAGCTTTTTGGCCGTCAGGTCGCCGTGAACCGGCACGGCCCGGGCCGCGCTCACACCCCAGTACTCGCGCAGCGCCTCCACCTTGCCTGCGCTTTCCTTGCGGATCAGGAAATGGACCACGGCCCCCTTGCGTTCCAGAAGCTTCTTGACCAGGCGCTTGCCGATGAAGCCTGTGGCTCCCGTGACGAAATACTGCATTGTGTTCTCCGCTAGACAACTCTGAACTAAGGAAGCGCTGAACCAGCCCTCTGGGGCTTGTTCAGCGCTTCCCCAAGGATAGATTCTTGCGCATGGCCCGCTGCCCCCTGGTCAGCAGAAACCCGCGCACGCCCGGCTTCTAGGAACCCATGCCTAAACCTGGGCAGCAAGTAGGCTTATATTTTGACCATGTGCCGCATCACCATGCGGCCTCCATCCACACCCTCTTCAGGAGTCCACCATGGTCAAAAAACTGCAAAAAATGAGCGCCGACAAAAAGTCCGCTCCCCAGCTCTCCGGCGCCGTCAAGGAATCTGCCCAGCAGATCTGGCTCGCCGGCCTCGGCGCCTTCTCCAAGGCGCAGGAAGAAGGCGGCAAGGTCTTCGAAACCCTGGTCAAGGAAGGCCTGTCCATCCAGCGCAAGACCCAGGCCGTGGCCGAGGAAAAAATCTCCACCGCGACCAACAGGATGGCCACCATGGCCACCGACATCAGCTCCAAGGCCGGCCACCAGTGGGACAAGCTCGAAAGCATTTTTGAAGAGCGCGTCGCCAAGGCCCTGAACAAGCTGGGCGTGCCTTCCGCCAAGGATGTGGACGCGCTGATCGCCCGCATCGACGAACTCAACAAAAACGTGCAGCAGATGGCCGGCAAGCCGGCCGCCAAGGCAGCGCCCCGCGCCGCGGTAAAAAAATCCGCCGCAGCCAAACCCGCCGCCAAAAAACGTGCGCCGGCACGCAAGTCCGCCTGAGACTTGCTTCACCCTGAAAAGGACGCTTGACGTCCTTTTTTTATGCCTGTCTTCCGCCTTGGTCGCATTGCTGCAAAGCAGCAAATTCAGCCAGGGCTCGCGCCTACACTTCGACTCATGACATCTGCCCAGCGTTCAGGAAAAAACCGCCCAGACACTGCGGCGGAAAAGGCCAACCGCCCTGGTTCAGGGCCGCGCATCGCTTTGGCTTTGGCGGGCGGCGGTCCCCTGGGTGCCATCTACGAAATCGGCGCCCTCTGCGCGCTTGATGAAGCGCTGCAAGGCCTGTCATTCACCCAACTGCACCACTATGTCGGTGTTTCGGCCGGCGGGTTTATCGCCGCTGGACTGGCCAACCGCATGACGCCGCGCGAGTTGTGTGCCGCATTTATTGAGAACGACCACCAGGCCTCCGAAGTTTTCGATCCGGCCTGGCTGCTGATGCCGGCGTACGGCGAATTCCTGCGCCGCGGCATCATGCTGCCGGGGCTGGCTGCCTCGGCCCTGTGGCGCGCCACCCTGGGACGCAAGTCACTGCTGCATGCGCTGGAAACCCTGGGACCGGCCCTGCCGACAGGGATGTTCTCGAATGAGGAAGTGGACCGGCGCCTGGCAGCCCTGTTCTCCAAAAACGGCCGCACCAACAACTTCCGCGAGCTCGGTACACGGCTCACGCTGGTGGCCACCAACCTCGACAGCGGCGAGGCCGCGCCCTTCGGCCAGCCCGGCTGGGACCATGTGACTATCTCCCGGGCGGTGCAGGCCAGTTCGGCGCTGCCGGGGCTGTTTCCGCCGGTTGAAATCGACAACAGCTATTACGTGGACGGCGCTCTCAAGAAAACCCTGCACGCCGGGGTGGCGATGGATGGCGGCATCGACCTGATGCTGTGCCTGAACCCGCTGGTGCCTTTCGACGCGACCCAGGCGCCGGCGCTGTCGATGGCGCAACGCGTGATGCGGCGCGGCCTGCCCCGCGAACGGCAGGCCATCCCGCGCATCGTGGACGGCGGCCTGCCGGCGGTGTTGAGCCAGACCTTCCGCTCCATGATCCATTCGCGTCTGGAACTGGGCATGAAACATTATGAACACGCCTATCCCGGCACCGACATCGTGCTGATCGAGCCCGACGCCCGGGACACCGACATGTTCCTGGCCAACACCTTCAGCTACGGCCAGCGCCGCCAGCTTGCCGAACACGCCTACCAGACGACCCGCGACATGCTGCGTTCGCGCAAGACCAGCCTCTCGGCAAAACTGGCACGGCACGGCGTGTCGCTGAACATGGCCGTGCTGGAAGACAGCCGCCGCCACCTGGTCAACCCCTTGCCTGCGCCGACGCGGCTGGGCCGGGCCATCCGGTCGCTGGAGGAAGTCATGGAAGACGTGAGCCACGCGCTGGGGCCGATGGCGTCCGTGCGTTAGAGTAGATAAAAAGAGGTAGACACCATGGCGAAAAAAGCGCCGCGCCGAACTGCTGAACGCATCCTCGAGGTGACGCTTGACCTGTTCAACCGTTTCGGCGAACCCAATGTGTCGACCACGCTGATTTCGGCGGAACTGGGCATCAGCCCCGGCAACCTCTACTACCACTACCCGGCCAAGGACGAGCTGATCAACTCGCTGTTCGACCGCTACGAGCGGGCCCTGAGCGAGCTGCTCAATGCCAGCGACAGCGTGCGCGACGTCGAGGATGCCTGGTTCTTCATGCATTCGCTGTTCGAGCTGATCTGGCAGTACCGCTTCCTCTACCGCGACCTCAACGACCTGCTCAGCAAGAACCGCCGCCTTGAAACCCATTTCCAGTGGATCCTGAAAAACAAGACGCGCTCGGTCAAGGCCATGCTCGACGGCATGAGCCGGGCCAATGCGGTCAGCATCGATTCGCGCGAGGTCGAGGCCACCGCCACCAGCATGGTGGTGGTGCTGACCTACTGGCTGAGCTTCGAGTACGTGCGCGACCCGCGCAATGCGCTGGAGCCTGAAAATGCGCAATCCGCGCTGCTGCGCGGCGCCCACCATGTGCTCAATCTGCTGATCCCGTATCTGGAGCAGGGCCAGCGCATGCACCTGCAGGCCCTGGTCGGCGCCTACACCCAGCCGACCTGATCCATAACAATCCGAGGAGACAAACATGCCCAAATGGACCGCCTTCCCCCATCCCGGCGATTACGCCTTCGATGCGACCAGCCTTAAAAAGAGCTGGGCCCGCCTGCACCAGGGCGACTGCGAGCCGCTGCCCAAGGAAGCCGCTGTGCTGCAGGCCTGGCTGCTGTTTCACAACGGCGAGTTCCAGAAGGCGGCCGAAGCCGGCCTGAAGGCGGGGGGCGCCGGCATCACGGTCGCCAACAAGGCCACCGGCATCTACGCCAACTACCTCGAGACCAGGGAAAAGGCCAAGCTGGACCTGTTCATGGAAGTGGCCGAGCGGGCCGAGGCCCAGCAGGCGGCAGAACCGAAAAACGCCAATGCCTACTACTGGCAGGCCTATGCGCTGGGCCGCTACGGCCAGGGCATCAGCGTTGCCAAGGCGCTGGCCCAGGGCCTGGGCACCAAGGTGAAAAACGCGCTGGAGCAAGCCATCAAGCTGTCACCCAAACACGCCGACGCCCACATCGCGCTGGCCGCGTTTCATGCCGAGGTGATCGACAAGGTCGGCTCGCTGATCGGCGGCATGACCTACGGCGCCAAGAAGGACCAGGGCCTCGCGCTGTTCAGGGAAGCGCTCAAGCTCAACCCGGGCTCGGCGATTGCCATGATCGAATACGCCAACGGCATGGTCATGCTCGAAGGCGACAAGAAAATGAAGGAAGCCACCAGGCTGTATGAAGAGGCCGCCGCCAGCCAGCCGCTGGACGCGATGGAGCGCCTGGATGTGGAGATGGCCAAGGCCGAACTCGAAGACTAGGCGTCCGGGCAAAAAAAGACGTAGACGCTATGTTTTTCATAGCTGTCAACGCCCGCCAGTCATGGGCTGACGCCCGAAATGGCTATGAACTCAGGCCATCCACCGCCTGGAACAGCGACTGGCGCGCCTGCGTGATGATCTGCTCTTTCCATTCGTCGGTGTTGACGTAAAACGCATCCATCATCTGCTGCTTGATCTGCGCGGCCAGCGCCGGGGCGGCCTCGGGGTGCAGGTTGAGCCAGTGTTCGGCCCGCAGCGCCTGCATCATCTCAAAAGGCGGCAGCGTGCCGTATTCCATGGCGATGCCGGTGTACTCGGCGTCCGGGCATTCCTCGTAAATCGAGTTCCACATCAGTCCGGTCAGGAAGGCCGAGCTCGACGAGCCGTCGTAAATCGAGGTCACCGGCGTCTTGCCGCCGTTGTCCCACCAGGCGCGCGCGCGTGCCAGCGCTTCCTTGTCGTCGCGGCAGGCGCAGATGCGCTCGCCGACGCCACTGGGGCCCAGGCCGGTGTGGATGTCTATCCAGCCCACACGGCGCGCAAAACGCGCATGCGTCTGCATCACCTGGCGCAGGGTCTGGTTGCTCCAGGTCGGCGCGGTGCCGCCGAAAAACAAGCCCTGGTCGAACTCGTGCTGGCCGCGCGTGATCGCGGCCTGGTAAGCGTCCATGCCGCGTTCCTCGATGTAGCGGCTGGTGGCGGCTGCATTGTCCGCGGTCGGCGGCCATTCATCGGGCAGCAGCAGGGGCTGGATCTCGCGGTAGGCTTCGTTGACCGGCAGCGGCTGCGAGAAATCGTGGAAGTTGCGGTTCAGGTCCACGTTTTCATGCGTGGTGCGCCGGATGTGCGAAAAGCCATACGGGTTGAGCGCGTGGATGTAGAGCACGGCCACGCCCTGCTCCCGGGCCTTGGCGCGCCACTCGGCGTCGCGCAGGGCATGGACCTGCACACCCGAGCCGCAATAACCCTCGACGCCGTGGCAGGCGCTGGTGACGATCAGCAGCGAGCGCGCATCGGCCGGGCCATCCAGCACCACGTCCATGGCCAGCACCTCGCCGTCGCGCCCGGCTTCGGGATGCAGATGCGTGTCCACGGTAAGTTCGGCCGCAGCAGCGGCTTCGAGGAACTTGGCGCGGGCTTCGGCGTAACTGGAAGAAAAAGCGTCGTTCACCCGGGTCATGCGGCATCCTTGGTCAGCCAGCTCTCGGCCAGCCGCACCCAGAAGGTCGCTCCCAGCGGAATCAGGTCATCGTTGAAGTCGTAACTCGGGTTGTGCAGCATGCAGGGTCCGCCGCCATGGCCGATCTCGCGGTGCGCGCCGTCGCCGTTGGCGATAAAGGCATAACAGCCGGGTTTGGCCTGCAGCATGTAGGAAAAATCTTCGCCGCCCATGGTCGGCTCCTGGGTGATCACGTTGGCCTCACCGACGATCTCGGCCATCACCTTGCGCGCGAACTCGGTTTCCTTCGCGTGGTTGATGGTCGGCGGGTAGTTGCGCACAAACTCGAATTCGCACTCGGCCTCATGCGCGGCGCAGATGTTCTCTGCCACCTGCTTCATGCGCCGCTCTATCATGTCCAGCACTTCCAGCGTGAAGGTGCGCACCGTGCCCTGCAGCTCACAGCTGTCGGGGATCACGTTGGTGGCTTCGCCGGCATGGATCATGGTGACCGAGATCACGCCGGCATCGACCGGCTTCTTGTTGCGGCTGATGATGGTCTGGAAGGCCTGCACCATCTGGCAGGCCACCGGCACCGGGTCGATGCCGTTGTGCGGCAGCGCGGCATGGCCGCCCTTGCCGCGTATCGTGATCTTGAACTCGTTGGTCGAGGCCATCACCGGCCCGGCGCTGGCGGCGAACTTGCCGACCTGGGTGCCCGGCCAGTTGTGCATGCCAAACACCGCGTCCATCGGGAACTTGTCGAACAGCCCGTCCTTGATCATCTCGCGCGCGCCACCGCCGCCCTCCTCGGCCGGCTGGAAGATCAGGTAGACCGTGCCGTCGAAGTTGCGGTTTTTCGCGAAGTGCTGCGCGGCCGCCAGCAGCATGGCGGTGTGGCCGTCGTGACCGCAGGCGTGCATCTTGCCGGCGGTCTTGCTGGCGTGTTCAAAGGTGTTGAACTCCTGCATGGGCAGCGCGTCCATGTCGGCGCGCAGGCCGATGGCGCGGCTCGACGTGCCGTTCTTGACGATGCCGACCACGCCGGTCGTGCCCATGCCGCGGTGAATCGGGATGCCCCACTCGGTGAGTTTTTGCGCCACCACGTCGGCGGTGCGTACTTCCTCGAAACACAGTTCGGGATGGGCGTGGATGTCACGGCGCACGGCGGCAATGCCTGCGGCCTGGGTGACGATGGAGTCGATGACTTTCATGAAAACCTCTTGGTGGTCAGGCCCGCGGCGCGGCGCGGTGTGCGGACGGCTTGCGGACCCAAGGTTGGCCTTGGTAGTGGGCATAGTCTGCCAGATTTAGCAGGGGCACGTCGCCGCTGGAGTCGCCGTAGGCATGCAGGACAAGCGCTTGTGGCAGGCCACGGGCGGCCAGCCAGTCCTGCAGACGCCGCACCTTTTCCTGCCCGTGGCAATTCGGCGTGGCCATCTCGCCGGTCAGCGCACCCGCCTGGGTCACCAGTTCGGTGCAAAGCACGCCCTGCACACCAAGCAAGCGGCCCGCTTCGTGTAAATAAATACCCGGGGAGGCACTCACGATCACACAACAATGGCCCAGCTGCTGGTGCCGGCGCAGGCGCGCCAGCATCTCGGGCTGCCACTGCGCGGGCAGGTAATGCTGCACAAAATCGGCCGTCCATTGCGCGATGTCTTCATCGCTGCGCCCACCCAGAGCGACCTTCAGCAAGCGCGCCTTGGCGCGGTGGTTGCTCATCAGGCGCAGCGCAAAAGCCGCCAGCCAGGGGCCGCTCAGCAGCAGCGCCCACACAAACCGCGGCCAGCCGAGTCCGCGTTGCAGGTAGGGCAGGAAGCTGTCGCGGCGGGTC
>JAKFXR010000096.1 GCA_021731285.1 Polaromonas sp.
CGAGTCCATCCAGGCCAAGGGCATCGTGCCCGACGTGATGATTGACGAAACGCTGGAAGGCAGCCCGTTTGCGGCACTGCGCACGCGCGAGAGCGACCTTGAAAAACACCTCGGCAGCGGTCAGGGCGCCGAAGCCAAAGACCCGGGCCGTGAAAAAGCCCGCGAGGAAGCCCTCAAGCGCCTGGAAGAAGAGTCCCGCAAGACCCCCGAGCAGCGCCGTCCGCCCGAGTTCGGCAGCGACAAGGACTTCCAGCTCATCCAGGCCCTGAACCAGCTCAAGGGCCGCCCGGTGCTGGTCAGCAAGACCATCGTCGAGCGCAAGGAAGAGAAGAAGGAAAACTAAGCGGCCTGGCAGGAAAGCCCCTGCCTGGTTCCTGAACTGCGCCCCCAAGCCGCGTGCTCCCTCGCGGCAGCCCTTCCATGAACGATACCCAGCTGCTGCGCTATTCCCGCCATATCCTGCTCGACGAGATCGGCGTGGAAGGGCAGGACACATTGCTGGCGTCGCACGCACTGGTCATAGGCGCAGGCGGGCTGGGTTCTCCGGTGGCGCTTTACCTGGGCAGCGCCGGTGTCGGGCGCATCACCGTGGTGGACAACGACCGGGTAGACGCAACCAACCTGCAGCGCCAGATCGCCCACACGCTGGCCCGGGTGGGCGAGTTCAAGGCGCATTCCGTCCAGCAGGCAGTGGCGGCCATCAACCCCGACGTGCAGGTCTCGCCAGTCACCGTGCGTGCCGACGCCACGCTTTTGGACGAGTTGGTGCCGCAGGCGGATGTGGTGCTGGACTGCAGCGACAACTTCGCCACCCGCCAGGCCATCAACAGCGCCTGCGTCAGGCACGGCAAACCCCTGGTGTCCGGCGCCGCCATACGTTTTGACGGGCAAATCACGGTGTATGACCCGCGGCAGGCGGCGTCTGCCTGCTATGCCTGTGTGTTTCCCCCTTCGGAGGCGGTGGAAGAGGCCAACTGCGCGAGCATGGGCGTGTTTGCGCCACTGGTCGGCATTGTGGGCACGCTTCAGGCCGCTGAAGCCCTCAAGCTGTTGTGCAGCATAGGCCAGCCGCTGACGGGGCGCCTGCTGATGCTGGACGGCCGCAACATGGACTGGCAGGAAGTGCGCACCGTGCGCGATCCGGGCTGCGAGGTCTGTAGCCGGCGAGCGCGCTGACCCGAAGTCGGTCTATTTTTTTACAGGTGTGGGAGCGCCCGGTTTTTCGGGCGGCTTGACCGGGCTGGCCGCTGCCAGCACGCCCTCACAATCAGCGTCCTTGCCGGGCCCCGTTTCAACCGTGGCCGCCAGGGCCAGCAGCGGATTGAGAGCGCCCAGCAACAGCGCAAAACCGCCTCGCTTGACCAGCGCAGCCTTGTCGGGAGTTGCAGAAGGTCGGGCAAACGTGCCCGTCACCTTGAGGGGTGAGCGAAGGCTCAGAATGCTTTTGTCCTTGGGCTCCGGGTAAAGCACCAGATTCAGGGTTTCGTCGGCCAGGCTGATTTGTCCATTGCCATTGATCACCGTGTCGGCCGTGTCCAGCAAAATCGCGCGGCTGCTCATCAGGCCCTGCTTCACATCAAAGGCCGCTGCAGCGCAGCGCAAGGTGATGTTCTTGTCGCCGGCCATGAAGAACTGGATGATCTCGCCGCCGTCCAGGCCCATGAACTCCATGAGCAAAGCGCTGATTTCGCCTTTGCCCATCAGCAAAGCCATGGTTCCGGATGAGGAGCCCAGTACTTTGGCAATCGAATTGCCATTACCCGCCAGATCGATGCGTCCATTGAGCCTGCCCAGGCTGCTTCTGGTGGCTTCGATGCGGGGGAACAGTTTGGCCAGCTGGAGCGTGCGCGCGTCCAGCCGGGCTTGGACCTTCACCGGTTTGGCATGCGAGTCAATGCGGATCAGACCGACCAGCTTGCCGCCAGCCACGCCCAGATCCAGAGGATCAAGCTGCAACACCCCCTCATTGAGCTTGATGTGGGTGTCGATGCGCTCCAGCGGCAGCCCTTTGGCATTTTTGACTTCAGCAGCCTTGAACCAGACGTCAGCATTCATGGTTTTCAGGCGTTCAAAATCCAGCTCGGCTGTGGGCAGCACCTTGCCGGCCACCTGCACCTGTTTCGGCGCAGACGAGGTGGCGCTCTTGGTGACGGTTTTGGTGGTCTTGCCCGAGGCATCGGTGGGCACGCCGACGAGCGGGCCAAGGTCCTCAAAATCGAGGGATCTGGACGTCAACTTGCCCGACAGCAAGGCCACGGGGGCGGACTTGTCGTACACCAGTTGGCCCGTCAGGTCAGACTGGCCAAGACGACCCTGTATGCCGGCCACATTCCACACACGCCCTTTTTTGCCGAGATGCCCCCGCACGGCATAGGCACGGGTGTCCGGCAATACCACGCCAAGGAGTTTGTAAAGGTCGGCCAGCGTCTGGCCCTTGAGATCAAAGTTGGCATCGAGGTCGTCCAGCGCGGCGAGATTGCCCAAGGTCCCTTTGGCCTGCAAGGTGGTGCGCCCGGCACTGGCCTTGATCTCCATTGGAAAGGGCTGGGATTTGGTGGCGCTGAGCTGCAGCACGCTACCCGTACGCCCTTCTGCCGCAAAGGCCTCTTTTTTCCAGGTGCCACGCGCCTTGTAACTCAGGGGCATGTCCATCGCCGCGGCGGATACAGACGCGGCGGAATTCACCACAGCCGGCGGATCGCCACCCCCTATGGCAAATTCAGCCTTGATGTCCGCACCCTGCGCTTCGGCCAGGTAATTCAGCAGGCCCTGGTCCACCAGCAACAAATCAATCAGCGGGACAGTGCTCTCATCGGAGCTGTCCTTGCCCATGGCCCAGGTACGGCGGCCATCGGGCAGCGCCTGAAGGCCAAACACCGGCTTGCGCAAGCTGACCATGGGCAGCTCGACCTGGCCACGCAACAGTGGCCACAGCTTGATTTCAAACTCCGCAGACTCTGCGGTCACCAGGTGGCGATCGCGCGCCCAGTCGGGGTTGGCAAACTCAATGCCGTCGGCAAACACGCGTGTGGTACGGCCCAGCTTGACGTCGAGCTTGCGGGTGATTTCGAAGTGCCGCCCGGTGCGCTCGCTGATGTGCCGGTTCACCGGACCCCTGAGCAGGTCCCAGGGAAAGAAAACCAGCAGCAGCGTGAGCGCCACCAGAACTATCACCACGCCTGCGGCGATCTTGGCCCATAAGGGCAGCTTGGCTGGCGTGGCGGTGGCTGGATGGGTCATGCGGATTGGATCCCGAAATGTTTGGACGGCTGTGAGGCGATCACGCGAGAACGTCATCTGGATGCGCATTCGCGGGTATCGGGAAGTCCCCCTGTTTAACCAGTATCCGACGGGATGCAAAGGAGTAGCCATCGGTAAGGGCCATCGGAAAGTGTCAGCCCCAGCCTACAATCCACGTGCTGTAGGCAACATCCTACAAGTGGGTTTAGAAGTTGCTGTCAAACTGATGTCTTGAGCGAAGATGTAAGACTTGATACACAAACTGACACTTTGCGGCCACCTTTGTGCGAAAGCACACAGGTGCCATCACTCGAAGAAAACCAGTGCCAGAGCGGGATAAAGATCAGTGGGACTTAGAACTTATATCGTCGAAGACAACGCCACGATCCGTGACAACCTCATCGCCACGCTTGAGGAGCTGGCTGGCATAGATGCGGTAGGCACTTCCGAAACAGAAAACGAGGCCAGGCAATGGCTGACCGAGGCAGATCAGGCCTGGGACCTGGCCATTGTTGACCTTTTTCTCAAGCAGGGAAGCGGGCTGGGGGTGCTGGAAGCCTGCCGGGACCGCAAGCCGCGTCAAAAGGTGATTGTGCTCAGCAATTACGCGACGGTCGAAATCCGCAAGCGATGCACCCAGCTGGGCGTCGATGCGGTTTTTGACAAATCCAATGAAATTGACGCACTGGTCGACTACTGCATAGCGCAATCGCGTCCGGCCGATTAAACCTGGATCAAGACGTTGACAAGGCAGCGTGCGGCCGACTCAGTCGATCAGCTTGTTCTTGAGCGCGTAATAAGTCAGATCGCTGTTGGAGGCCAGGCTCATCTTCTCCATGACGCGGGTACGGTAAGTGCTGACCGTCTTGACACTCAACGACAGGGCTTTGGCAATGTCCCCGGCCGTTTCGCCCTTAGCAAGTTTGAGAAAAACCTGAAACTCACGCTCGGACAATTGCTCATGCGGCGTAGCGTCATTTTTGCGGTTGAGTTGCTGCGCCAGAAGCTCGGCGACAGCGGGAGTGATGTAACGCTTGCCAAGGGAAATCACCCTGATCGCGTTGACAATCTCCATGGGGTCACACTCCTTGTTGAGGTAGCCACTGGCGCCCTGGCGTATCAGATTGACCGCATAGTGCTCTTCAGGGTATCCACTCAAAATCAGTATGCCCACATCAGGCGCCTTGGCGCGGATCATGGCCAGGGCGTCAATGCCGCTCTGGCCGGGCATGGACAAATCCATCACCAGGATGTCCAGCTCCACATTGCGAACCAGGTCGATGGCTTCGCGCCCGCTGGCAGCTTCCCCGACAACACGCAAATCCACTTGATCGGAAAAGAACTGTTTGAGCCCCGAGCGCACGATGGCATGGTCGTCGACAATCCCGATTTTGATCATTTCAGTTCCTTGTTGAAGGTCTTCGCCGTCACGCGGCACAATGCATCGATACAGCCCGCATCAATTACGGGCTTTTGTTTTCAGTAGCGATTATTCACGAATATTGGTCAAAATACCGACCGGAGCTCCAGATGAGATGGTTTGCAATACCCAAAATGGCGATCAGCTTGCCCCTGGCAGTGTTGGCAGCCGCCATTTTGATTCTCATCAATGAGGCCGGTTTCCAGCTGTCAACGCAGGCGGCCAGCAGCATGGATCGGGCGCAGGCCACACGCGGCTCCGTCAACAAGCTGCTGCAACAGATGCTCGACGCCGAGACCGGGCAGCGCGGCTACCTGCTGACCGGCGATCTCCACTACCTTGAGCCTTACGACAAGACCATCGAAGGCATTAACCAGACCCTGTCCATGCTGCACACTCTTTACGCAGACAGCCCCGAAGACATGGAAGCGCTCGCCGCCCTGTCCCGCAATGTTGCGCGCAAACTGTCTGAGATGGACTTGAGTGTGCGCATGCGCAAGCAGGGCAATGAGGACGCCTGGAAATTCGTGCTGACCACCGACGTCGGCATGGACCAAATGAACGAGATCCGTGCGCAAAGCCTGAAACTGGTGTCTTCAAGCAGTCTGCGCATCGCTACAGCGGGCGTGCAGATTGACCGGTCCCTGCAGTTGTCACGTATCGGTATCGCGTTGATGGCGCTGGCGGGTCTGCTGGCTTTTTATATGTACTTGCGGCAGACCCAGGCCCTGCTCCATGCAGGCAAACGGGAGCAGGAAGCCCTGCAACGGGAACGCGATCAACTGGACAGGGAGGTGCGCGAGCGTACCGCCACCCTGGCCGAGCTTGCAACCCACCTCCAGCAGGTGCGCGAAGACGAGCGGGGACACCTGGCGCGTGAGCTGCATGACGAACTGGGGGCCCTGCTGACCGCGGCCAAGCTCGACGTGGCGCGCATGAAATCGCGGCTCGGCACGATCACGCCTGAAGTCGCCGACCGGATTCAGCATCTCAACGAGAGCCTGAACAGCGGCATCGCTCTCAAACGCCGCATTGTCGAGGACCTGCGGCCCTCTTCGCTGTCCCATCTTGGGCTGGTGGCCTCCCTGGAGATCCTGGCGCGGGAGTTTGAAGACCGCGCGGGGGTGGACATCACCACCGATCTCGAGTCCGTCGAACTCAGTGGATCGACGCAGCTGACGATTTACCGGCTGGTGCAGGAGTCCCTGACCAATATGGGCAAGTACGCGGACGCGCAGCATGCCAACATCACGCTGCAGAACTTCGACAGCTACATCACGGTCGAAGTCAAGGACGACGGCAAGGGCTTTGACCCCTCGGTGGTACCAGCGTCAAGCCACGGCCTGACGGGCATGAAACACCGGGTCGAAGCAGCATCCGGCCGCCTGACGATCACCTCCCAGCCAGGCCATGGCACCGGCGTTTTCGCGGTGCTGCCCAAATCGCTGTAGGCCGGCCACCGGGCAACGCTGTGCGCATTGCTGCGCGCAGTTGCCTCATGCTGTTCGCAATAACGCCTCAGAGGTGGGCTTCGTCCTACAGGCCCTCACCATGGTTGCCGACAGGTGCAGCCGGCTCTAACCGATGAACTTCAGGGCGCTCGCCACGTAAGCTTGGCCCAGCCCTTCAATTGAAGTGCCGGAACCCGCACCCACCACCCTGAAAGGACATCGACATGTTGCACTACTCCGTTGTGTTCCTGGTCATTGCGCTCATCGCCGCCGTGTTCGGCTTTGGCGGCATTGCAGCCGGCGCAGTCGAAATCGCCAAAATTCTTTTCTTCATTTTCGCGATCTTCGCCGTCATCACCTTTGTCATGGGCTTGATGAAAAGAAATTGAACTTCGTCCTGCCTCGTATCACCCACTGGAAACCCCATGAAAACCTCAAGCCCCGATGTCTCTTTTGCTGATCAAACCTTCAACGAAGCCCGTCGCCTGTCCGAACAGTCGCTGAGCGCCGCTGAAAGAACCTTTGAGCAGACAGAAGGAAAAATGCGCAGCCTGCGCAACAACATGGATCCCGTGGTTGAAAAACTTGCCGCGCAGGCGCAAAAGCTTGCGCGCCAAAGCCTGGACATCGCCTCCGAAGCGACGGCGCGCGCCCAGCGCTCGGTCAGCCGCTACGCCAACTCCACCACCCGGTTTGTCGCGAACGAGCCGGTCAAGGCCGTGCTGATTGCCGCCGCTGTCGGCGCGGCCGTGGCCCTGCTTGTGGCCGCTGCCCGCGAGCACCGCCGCTGAACGCTGGCTGAGTCACCCCTCCTTTCTCCAGCATGTTGCACCCCCTCTTTTCGACCCTGATCCGCCGACCCGATCTTCTGGTCGACCACATGGCGGCTTACGCCGCCCTGGTTCAGGAAGAGGCCAGCGAAACTGGCGCAGAGTTGCTGAACCGCAGCCTGGCGTGGGCAGCAGTCGCCGTGTGCGCGCTTCTTTTCCTGATGCTGTCGGGAGTGGCATTGATGCTGGGCGCGATGCTGAATCAGTTTCACTGGGCGTTGATTGCAGTTCCGGCCGTGATGCTCGTGCTGCTTGCGCTGGCTTTCGTCAAGGCGCGCAGGCCGCTCAGCACCAGCCAGTTTACCGAGGTCAAGGCTCAATTCACCCGCGATGCGCAAGCCTTGCGGGCGGTCGCCTGAGCACGACCATGCCTTCAAATATCAGCGCCGAAACCCTGCAACGTCTGGCCGCCAGCCGTGAGGCTCTTCTGCGGCATATGAGCCACGAACCATCGGACACGCGAAATGCTCACGAGGGTGACGATCCTGTCGAACGGGGTTTCGATGCTTCAAGCGGCACATGGAGCCTGGTCAAAACTGTCGTGACATCCTGGTGGCACAACCATCCTGCACATGTGGCGATGGACGTGCTCAAACCGCTGATGCAGACCTATGCAAGGGACAAGCCCCTGCAACTGCTCGGCGTTTCAGCCGGCGTTGGCGTGGCGGTGGCAGTGCTGCGGCCCTGGCGCCTGATTTCCCTGACAGGCCTGTTGCTCGCTGCGGTGAAATCCGCCGAGGTGTCGGGCATGGTGAAGTCCCTGCTGACGCGGGACTCGGCGCCACACACCCACGGGACACGATGACATCTTTTACGCAAACTGACCGGTGTGGTGCCGTCGATCAGCTAGCTTTTTAACTTCCCGCACCGAATCAAATTTATAACCCAAGGAAAACATCATGAAATACGCACGCGCAATTGCATTCGCCGCCCTCGCAGGCATCACCATCATCAGCACGGGTTGCGCCGTGGGCCGTGGCCAGCAAACTGCTGGCGCCTACGTTGACGATGCCGCCATCACCACGGCCGTCAAAGCCAAGTTTGCGTCCGACAAAACCGTTTCTGCAACTGCGCTCAGCGTGGAAACTCTCAACGGTACCGTGCAGCTGTCGGGTTTCGCCAAGTCGGCAA
>JAKFXR010000158.1 GCA_021731285.1 Polaromonas sp.
GGATGTTTTGAAGCCCCTGAAAGCCCCTAACCATGGGGCTTTTTTGTTTCCTGCGTCAGGCAGCCCGAAGGCACCGGTCTGCCGCAAGGGTGTTTGTCACTTGGCCGCCCATATCCCTGATTCCGGTCAGCAGCGACCCGCTCCTACAAATCCAGCACCAGCACAGGCGACAGGCTTCGCGAACAACACAGGGCGATGCTTTGACGGCTTGCGCACTTTTCACTGTCACTTTGGACGCTGTCGCGGTGATCCACGACACCGGAGATCACTGTCGTGAGGCAAGAGCCACACACCCCGACTCCGCAGGAGACTGGAATGCTCACGCCCGCGCCAGTGAGGACGTCTGCGATGCTTTCATGGCTTTGGATTTTGAACGTGACGTCGCTTGAGGCCAGCCGCACCTCGAATGAGTCCGTGCTTTCCGGAATGGCTTGCGCCAGAGGGGCAAAGGTTTCCTGGTGAATCCGCTCGGGAACCCAGCCGTGTTCGATGGCTGTGTTTCTGGCCAGGGCCATGAAGCCGCCAGGCCCGCAAAGATAAAGCTCCGGGTCCTCATCCGGGTTGTAGAGCAGCTGTGGCAGAAACGATTGAGGACTCAAGCCCTCTTCGCTGCTGTGGATCTGGATTTGCCCACTTCTGAAGCCTTTGCAAAGACGCGCGGAAAAAGCGGCATCCTCGCGCAACTTCACGTAATAGTGAAGCTCGAAAGGCTTGTTTTGCTCGTCCAGCACTTCCGCCATGGAAAGAAGGGGAGTGATTCCTATGCCGCCCGCCAGCAGGACGTATTTTCCAGCCGGGCGGAGTTCAAACAGATTTCGTGGTGGCGAGATTTGAAGCCTGTCACCGACGCGCAGAATGGAGTGAACATGGTCCGACCCACCCCGTGAAGTTTCCGCTCGCCGTACGCAAATCAGGTAAAAATTTCGTTCCGACGGGCTGCTGGCAATGGAGTACTGGCGAATCAGACCGTCCTTCAGCAGGACGTCGATATGCGCGCCCGCTTTGAATTCGGGAAGTTCGCCGCCAGATGCGCAGACGAGGGCGACGCCCAGGTTGCGGCTACCCTGCCGGGTGATTCCATCAACGACGACCGGGAGTCGGGTATCGCGCACCATTCGCCTTCACCGGCTTGTCGCCATGACCAGCCCGTTGGTGAAGTACTGCTCGGGAACGGAACCCGCAGGAATCAGCTTTGCGGCTTCCAGAGACCGGATGACGGACTTCCAGTCCTCCGCAGACTGCGCGCCCAGCGGCAGGTTTTGCGTGTTCGGCGTGCGGAAGAACTTGATGTGTTCCCGAATTGACGCCATGGTCTGTTCTCGGTTGAGCCTGGCGTCGGGACGGCGCTTGATAAGGATATCCGCCGCTTCAGCAATCGTTTTTTCTCCGCCATCTGCAATCGCTTGCCAGGAATCGAAAAATGCCTTGGCGAGTTTTGTTAAAGCCGGCCGACGATTTTTCAGCGTGTCTTCGTGCACCACCAGTCCATAGGAGGGAAGCACAAATCCATAGTCGGCGAAAGAGAGGTAATCAGACGGCCGTGCCTGCTCGACATACGGCATGCCGAAGGGAATGGAGGTCACCATGCCAGCGCCTTTTCCCGAGTTGTAGACGGAAATTTTTGAAGAGGCATCCACACTGATCATGTCCACCTTGTCACGGCTGGTGCCTCCCGCTTTCAGCAACGCATCGATGAATGGGCCCTCGAACGAGGAGCTCGTGTAGATCACTTCCTTGCCTTCGAGGTCCTTGATCTTGGTGATGCCCGAGTTTTTGGGAACGAAGATTCCCATCGATGTCTTGTTGATCAGGCCGCCAATGGAGACAAGGGGTACGCCCTTGCCACGCGCTATGGCCATGACGGACTGATCGGTGTATCCCACGTCCATCTTTCCTGCCCCGACCAGTTGGACCGTGGTTGTCGAGCCGTTTCCGTCTTCATGCTGGACGTCCAGGCCGGCCGCCTTGAAGAGACCCTTGTCCAGTCCCCATGCCCAACCCGCATGTAGCCCGCTCGGCGTCCAGCTGTCCCGAACGGTGATGCGTTCCTGGGCGAAAGTAGCAGCGCCGGCAGCGAGCGCAACTGCCATGGTCAAAGACCTGCAAATCGTTGAAATCATATTGAAAACCTCTTGAGTGATGGGGCTGTATGGCCCGGATCCTGCTTGCTTTCAAGATTGAAGCAGTGGCAGTGACTTCATTATTTTTCTCAGAGGCCACTTTGGCGAACGACAGATTTTCAAGACGCCTGTAAGTCGGTCCTAACACAGAGATCAAGGTCCTCGATGAAGAACTTACAAACCCTGTACCGCAATTTGCCGCCGATCGCGGTGTTACGAACATTTGAAGCGGCCTATCGCTGGCAGGGCTTCACGGCAGCCGCCAAGGAGCTCTGCGTCACACACAGCGCGGTAAGTCAGCAAATCCGCATTCTGGAAGAACGCGTCGGTCACACGCTGTTCTACCGGAGTGGAAACGCCATGCTGCCTACAGAACAAGGCAAGCGTCTTGCTCAGGACGTCAGGCGGGCGCTGGAAGGGCTGGCAATGATCTTTGACACCCCGTCGCCGGCAGACGCGGCTGAATCTCATATCCTGAGTTTCGAGGTCATGGCACCTATCGCGCAACACTGGCTGCTGCCGCGCTTGCACAGCTTCCGCGAATTGCATCCGGAAATCATCCTGGACGTGCGCACCACCCCCGATCTGGTCAGCGTCGATTCGGCGGAGCCTGCCGACCTGGCACTTCGGTATGGAGATGGTCACTGGCGTGGTGTGGAGAAGCTGAAGGTCGCCGACGAAACCGTTTTCCCCGTCTGCAGTCCCGAGTTCCTCAAGAAGCATCCTGGTATCACGCTGGAAAACTTCAGGGCCCTACCGCTCCTTCTTCATTCCGTCATCTCATGGCAGCACTGGTTTGAGGAGGCCGGGATATCGACCGACCCGCCGCCGCGCTCGCTGGTTTTTAATGACGTCAGTCACGTGATTGGCGCGGCACTCATCGGCGAGGGAATTGCCATGGCGAGGGCACTGCTGGTTGAAGACTATTTGAAAGACGGTCGCCTGGTGAAGGTTTTTGACATTCCGGCCAAGGGCACCTACAGCTATTACCTCGCCTGGCAAAACGGATCCCCCCGCGAGCATCTGATCGACAGGCTTCGGCGCTGGATTGTCCAGGAACTCGGGCAATCGAACGCAGGGCTGGCGCCTTCCCGCATCCGGTAAACCGGAGCTGTGTGCGATGCGCCTGACGGGCGGGACCGAAGAGTTCAGTCCGCGGCGCCGAAAAAGGGTTCCGGCAAGCCGGGCACATCCACCTTGATTGCAAAAAGGTTTCCCGCAAGGGGCTGCTTCCTTAGTGCCTGTTCTGACAGGGGGTTCCTGGCCGTGGTCACATACAAGGTTTTGAGATCGGCGCCGCCAAAGGCGCACATGGTCGGCCTCTGGGCTGGCAGGCCGATCACCCGGTCTATCTTTCCTTCGCTCGTATAACGCGCCAGATGCCAGCCGCCGACGTGGCAGATCCAGTAGCCTCCTTCGGCGTCGACGGCCGCGCCGTCGGGACGGCCTTCCTGGATGTCGATCTGCAGGAAGACGCGCTGGTTGGAGATCGTGCCACTGCGCGGGTCGAAGTCCCAGGCCCAAACATAATCTTGCCGGCTGTCCGAGTGATACATGGTCTGCCCGTCCGGGCTGAACGCCAATCCGTTGGAGCAGATCAGGCCGTCGACCATGCGCGTGCAGGAGCCGTCCGGATCGAACCTGTACAGGGCGGCCGCCCGCTTGACGAAGCTTTCATGGTTGGAGCCGGCCCAGAACCGGCCCCCTGGGTCGACGCGGCCATCATTGAAACGCAGGTCGGGATCGAACACCTCATAGTCGAACACACGCCTTAGTGCGAGTTCGGGCGCAAGGTCGATGAACCAGATACCGGACTGCATGCCTGCGATCAGTCCGCCGCCCGCCCTGAAACCAAAGCAGCCAATACGTTCCGGCATCTCCCACGAAGCCGTCTCGCCTGAAACGGGGTCGAAGCGGTTGAGCGATGGCGCAAAAATGTCGACCCAATAAAGCACCCGCTCCGTGGGATGCCAGCGCGGGCACTCACCGATGACGGCCTGCGACTCGAGCACGCAGACGGCTTCGTATTTGCTCACGGTTTTCTCACGACGAAGTCGATCTCTACGTCGCAGTCCCTGGCCAGGCCGGTGACGCCGACAGTCGTGCGCGCCGGTAGCCGGTCCTCCGGGAAGAGTGAGCTGTAAGTCTTGTTGAACCGGTCGTAGTGCTGGTCAAAGCGCTTGAGAAAGGCGCGGGCCATCAGGATGTCCGCGCCAGCGAATCCGCACCGGGCCATGACGGTTCGCAGGTTGTCGATACAGGCACGCGTCTGCGCTTCGATACCCTCCGGAATGGAGCCATCGGCCAGGATGGGCATCTGTCCCGTGAGAAACAGCCAGTCTCCGGACTGCACGGCATGGCTGTAGGGCGCGACCATCGCAGGACCGTCGGCGAACACGTGATAAGTGGCTTCAGGCATTGATCTTCTCCTGGTCAACGGCGCTGGAGGTTGTGCCATCGGGTGGAGGGTAAAACGCGCCGTCGGCCTGCAGCTTGCGAACTGCTTGTTCGGTGGCCGACTGCCGCTCGCCGACCGGAAGTCCGGAGTCGATGATGACCCGGCAGACCTTGTGGCCGAAAGCGCGCAGGACCTCGGCGTCGGTTGCACCTTCCCGCTCGGGGACCCGCAGGATGGTTTCGTTGTTGAAGGTGGGGACGACCTCATCGCCGTAGCGGGGCGGCTTTGACGGCGTTTTCCCGGCCTGAACCTCGGCGATGCCGGCGCGCAGCTGGCGCCGTAACATGGTGACGCCGCGGTCGGTGGAGCACAGGTGCTCGAGCGACCGCTTCGCGATGTCGCCCTGTCCGACCAGCGCGTCCCAGTCGCCGGGCATCTTTTGCCTTACGGCGTAAGGCCTTTCATCGGTCTGCCCCATCAGGTCGATGCGGTTGCGCCCGATGTCTTCGCGGCGCCCCTGTCCCTCGGGATCGATCACCGGGTTGAACTGGCGCCAGCCGATGTACCAGCAGTGCGTGTCGTCCACCGGCGTGATCCAGCGGGTGAAGGCGGCGGTCAACGCGAATTTTTCCTTTGAGCCGTCGACAAAACCGGTGCCGAATTGGGCGACGTTGGGCAGGATAACGTCGCTGCCGCGGATCCAGAGGTTGTCCCCCCAGCGCCGGGTGGCGATGGACAGCAATCCCAGCGGCGTCTCCGCGAACTCCAGAACCGGCAAGGCGGAGAAGGACGGGCTGAACTGCACCCCCGAAACGATCGAGTGCAGGTAGGCCGTGTGAATCGGATCCGCCGCATTTTCATGGGCCTGCAGCCAGTTGCAGGGCAGGTCGAGCTTGAGCGGCACCAGCTCGGTTCCCGCGGGCCACACCGTGGTGTCATACACCGGGAACTCCGGTATCTCATCCGGCGGGCCCATGTAGGCGAAGATCAGGCCGTGCACCTCGTGGGTGGGATAGGCGCCGTGGCAAACGGACGCCTTCAGGCGGCTGCCGGGTGGTTCACTGGGCGTGTCGATCACCGTTCCATCCACGTCGTAGGCCCAGCCGTGATATGCGCAGCGTATGCCGCGCTCGCCGATGATGCCGTACTCCAGCGACATGCCGCGGTGACTGCAGTGCTTATGCACCAGTCCGAGCCGCCCACCCAGGTCACGGAAAAGAATCAGGTCCTCTCCCAGAACACGAATCGGCATGGGCGTATCGGACAGCTCGGACGTCATGGCGATCGGATGCCAGAACCTGCGCAGGTATTCGCCACAAGGCTTGCCCGCGCTGACATGGGTCAGCATGGTTTCCTCGGTCGGCGCCTGCGGATGGAAATAGCCGTTGTAGGGCCGGATGGGGATGGTTTTCATGTCAGTTCCTCTGCTTTCAAAACGTTGATCAATGGCCTGAAGAAGTTTTTTCCTTTTGGACCTGCCAGGGCACGCAGAGCCGTTCCAGCCAGGCCACCAGGTAGAAAAGGAGCAGGCCCAGAATCGCCAGCACGGTCAGCGCGGCAAACATCCGCACGACATCCATCTGGCCCTGGGCCACCAGAACCAGGTAGCCCAGTCCCTTTTTGGCGGCCACGAACTCGCCGACGATGGCCCCGATCAGCGCCAGCGAGACGGCCACCTTCATTCCAGCAAACATCGAAGGCAGGGCGTGCGGAAGCCGGATCCGCCACAGCAGCTGCATGCGCGAGCCGCGAAGCGATCGCCCGAGGTCCAGCAAATCGGGGTGGACAGACCGCAGCCCGTGAACCGTATCGATCACTACCGCAAAAATCGCGATCATTGCGGCGATCGCCACCTTGGGCTCCATGCCCGTACCCAGCCAAACGATGAAAAGTGGTGCCACTGCGACCTTGGGCAGGCTGTTGAACGACACCAGCAGGGGGTACAAGGTGTCCTCGACCACCTTGAACTGGACGATGAGCATGGCCATCACCACGCCCAGAACCACCGAGAGGACGAAACCCATCAAGGTCGTGCTCAGGGTGTACATGGCATGGGAGCCGAAGGACGCGGGGTCGTCGACAAGGGCCCACAGGACATCGGTGGGCCTGGGCAGCAGAAAACGCGGAACGATTCCGCCCCGCACGACCCCCTCCCAGACAAGCAGCAGGATGAGGAAGGCCAGCAGCGGCCTCAGGACTTTTTGCAAAGGCAGGTGTTTCCGGGTGGTCATCAGTGGCTCCTGAGGATGCCGAGCGACTCGAAGGTTTCACGGATGATGCGGCCGTAGGCCGCGAATTCCGGCGTCTCCCGGGCGCTCAGGGGGCGCGGACGTGGCAGCTCGATGGGCAGGACTTTGGCGACCTTGCCAGGTCGCCGGTCCATCACCACGACGGTGTCGGCCAGAAGAATCGCTTCTGAAATGTTGTGCGTGATGAAAAACGTCGTGGCGCCGCTGGAAGCCAGCAGTTTCTGCAGCTCGATATTCAGCTCGTCCCTGGTGAATGCATCCAGCGCTGCGAAAGGCTCGTCCATCAACAGCAGTGGCGGGTCATCCAGCAGCGCCCGGCAAATGGCCACGCGCATGCGCATGCCGCCCGACAGCTCGCGCGGATAGCGGTCGTGAAAACCGATCAGCCCGAAAAGATCCAGCAAAGCGCCGGCCTTCGCTTCAAAATCCTTCCGGGGGCGTCGACGGAAGTCAGCGGGAAGCAGGACGTTTTCGAGTACTGTGCGCCAGTCCAGCAATGCGTCACGCTGGAACACCATGCCCATGTTGAAGGGCGGCTCGACAATTTTTTTGCCTTCCACCCAGATGCCACCTGCGCTGGCTTCTTCCAGCCCGGCAAGACATCGCAAGAGGGTGCTTTTGCCGCAGCCGCTGGGCCCGACCACGCTGACAAACGAGCCTCTGGCCACTGACAGGGAGACATCGCGCAGCGCATCGACAGGGCCCTTGGCCGAATCGTAAATCTTGGAGACGCCATCGATACGGACGTGGGGCATGGCTTGTTGTGCGGTGTTGGGATCAGGGGTGGGCATCTCCCGAATTCTGGCGAAGCGCTGCGAGATTGGCGATCAATGAATACTGTGCGGCGCTGTTAGTGCGGGCTAACGGCGCATATCCCCGGGCGGTGCGGGGAAGCGCATTGCCCTTTTTTTTGTGCATTCCCTCATGGCGCCGCACTGGCCGTAGTCTGCGGACCGGCACTGCGCCACAATCGCCTCATGCGCAAACATCTCTCCGAAACCACCGGACCGCAGCGCTTGGTCTACGGCCTGATGGCCGGCGTGACTGTGACCCTGCTGCCGGTGCCGACGGCCTGGCCGTTTCGGGCGCTGCTGGGCTGGTGCGTGGGCGCGGCGGTGTACCTGGTGCTGGCCTGGTGGCTGGCCGAGGTGTTCGATGCCAAAGGCACACGCCAGCGCGCGCAGGCGCAGGACGAGCCGAGTGTGGTGCTGTTCGGCGTGATGGTGCTGGCGGTGCTGGCCTGCGTGGCCAGCATCACGCTGCTGCTTCAGCAGGTCAAGCAGATGCAGGGCA
>JAKFXR010000028.1 GCA_021731285.1 Polaromonas sp.
TGGCTCAGCTTTGTCATGCCTTACGAGGGCGGCATCGTGCCCGTCCGGATTTCCAGGGCTGCGATGGAAGAACACTTCGATGCCGGCCAGGGGCCGGACTCGCTGAAAAAGGCCTATGAACTCGACGGCGAGATGATTCGTGCGCGTGCCGCCGACCAGATCGTTGCGGGCGTCAGCTACGGTCCCGACCATCCGCTGGTGCTGGGCCCGGAACACTTCTAGGCGCCAGCCAGGCGCCTCAGCCCACCTGCAGCCGGTGTTCATAACACCACATCCAGCGCTCGCCCGGCTCCAGCGAACGGATCACCGCGTGGCCGGTCGCCGCATGGTGTTTGCTGGCGTGTCGGTTTTTCGAGTCGTCACAGCAGCCGACATGGCCGCAATGGACGCAAAGCCGCAGATGCACCCAGCGGTCGCCCAGCGCCAGGCATTCTTCGCAGCCTGAGGCATTGGGGGCGTGGATGCCGGCAGGCACATGGTCGCAGGCTTTGATGGGCATGACATTTCCTCTTCGGGAAAAAAAGCCGGACTCAGGCGGCACCGGCCGCCGCCAGGTGTTTGTGGATCATGGCCACCGCCGCGGCGCCCTCGCCGATCGCGCCGCCCACGCGTTTGACCGAGCCGCTGCGCACGTCGCCGACCGCAAACACGCCGGGGATGCTGGTTTCCAGCGGCGCCGGTGTGTGGCCTGGCTGGTGGCTGACGACCTTGTCGCCGGTCAGCACAAAACCCTGGCCATCGATGGCCACGCCGCAATCCCTGAGCCATTCGGTTTCGGGCTCGGCGCCGACGAACAGGAAGAGATTGCGCAAGCCGGTGTGCTGCTCGCCGCCGTGCTGACGGTTGCGCCAGCTCACACCGGTCAGCCCGGTATCCGGCTCGCCGTGCAGGGCGGTCAATTCGGTGTGCGGCAACAGCTCGATGTTGGGCGCAGCTTCTATGCGGTCTATCAGGTAACGCGACATGCTGGCGGCCAGGCTGGGGCCACGCACCAGCACATTCACTTTCGCTGCGTGCTGCGACAGAAACACCGCCGCCTGACCGGCCGAGTTGCCGCCGCCGACCAGCGCCACCTCGGCCTGGCTGCACATCTTCGCCTCCAGCGCCGAAGCCCAGTACCAGACCCCGCGGCCTTCAAAATCCGAGAGACGCGGCACCGCCGGCCGGCGGTAACGCGCGCCGCTGGCGACCACCATGGCCCGGCTGCGCAGGCGGCGCCCGTCGCTCAGGGTCAGCTGGAGTTCGCCCTGGGTCGCCATGTGGCTGCAGTCCAGCGACTGGGCCTGCGCCGGGATCAGCATCTCGACCCCGAACTTCTGCGCCTGCACATAGGCGCGGCCGGCCAGCGCCTGGCCCGAGATGCCGGTCGGAAAACCGAGGTAGTTTTCAATCCGTGCGCTGGCGCCAGCCTGGCCGCCGTAGGCGCGGCAGTCCAGCACCAGCACATGCAGGCCTTCCGACGCGGCATACACCGCCGTGGCCAGGCCGGCCGGGCCGGCACCGACCACGATCAGGTCGAACAGTTCGTCGTGGTCGGCCGTGTCCACCATGCCGATGCAGCGCGCCAGTTCGCCTTCACTGGGGTTCAGCAGGACCGTGCCGTTGGGGCAGACCGCCAGCATGTCGGCCGCACCCTCGGCATATTGCGCCAGCAGCGCGGCCGCATCGGCGTCCTTGCCGATGTCCATCACCTGGTGCGGCTCGCCGTTGCGGCTCAGAAAACCCTGAAGGCGGATCACCGCGGCCGACTGCGGCTGGCCGATCAGCACCGGACCGCTGGCGCCGGCCTCGATCAGCGCGACACGCCGCAGGATCAGCGCACGCACCAGGCGCTCGCCGAGGTCGGCTTCGGCAATGATGAGGGCGCGCAACTGCTCCGGCGGAATCAGCAGCGTCTCCACATCCTCGCCGGCATGCCCGTCGACCAGCGCCACGCCGCCGGACAACTGCCCCACCTCGGCCGAAAACTCGCCCGGCCCGTGTTGCACCACCGGCGCCACATGGCCCATGCCGTCGCGCTGGCTGACATCCAGCCGCCCCTTGAGCACCACGAACATGCCGGGGCCGGGTTCACCGGCCGCAAACAGCCTGTCACCGCGTTTGAACCGCAGGACCTTGCCGAAGCGTTGCATGCGCGCGATGTCGGCGGCGGCGAGCACCGGAAACATCTGGTGGCGCCGGCTGTTGTCGGGGAAAAACGGGGTGACCGGGGAATCAACTGGCATCAAAAAACTCCGGTTGCTGCACGGCGTGGCGCCGCTGACAAGGCAAGAAGCGGCCCCGCGCAGTGCTGTTGCAGGTCACCGTGACAAGGGCCGGGGTCATTTTATAAAATCGCGCCATGCCGCAGGACATGCTCCCCGTTCTGGTCAGTCTCGACACGCCCTCCGATGTCGCCTACTGGACGCTGGTGTTCCAGTGCAGTCCCGCCGAGCTGCAGCAAGCCGTTGACGAGGCCGGCAAGCAGCGGCAGGCCGTGAAAAAGTATTTTGACGACCTGCGTGGCCTCGGTCCTGTCCCTCCGGGATGGGAAGCCGAATGACCGGGCGCCCTCGCACCCGGCAAAAAACCTGCACCTACACGAGCAACCGGCTGGCAGGCGCTGATACCTCGGCGGCCTTATAACAAGGCCATGCCTCTTTCCCCGCGTCCACACGCCACGCCCCATCTGCCCCAAACGCCTTCACGCCGCCCCCGCTGGGGACGCTGGATCTTCGCCCTGTTGTGGGGCGCGGCCGTGGCTGCCGCTTATTCGGCGTATGTCGGTGCCATCACCCTCCCCGAACGCTTCAACCCCTGGGCGGCGCTGGACGTCGCAGCGCCGCCCAACTTCCTCACGGCCGTCAAGCTGTCGCGCGCCCGCGGCGATCCGCAGCGCTGTCTGGCCGCGCTGGCGCAGACCGGCATGCGTTACAGCGTGCTTCCCGACCGTGTCACCGGACCGGGCTGCGGTTTCGAGAACGCGGTGCTGCTGCGTGAGGCCGGCGTGAAGCTGGGCGCGCCGGTGTCGCTCAGTTGCCCCATGGCCTTGTCGTTTGCGATGTGGGAGCGCCATGCGCTGCAGCCGGCGGCCGTGCTGCATGGCGGACAACGCGTGACAGCCATCACCCACCTGGGCAGCTACGCCTGCCGCAACATCAACCGCGGTGAAGGTGGCGCGCCGGATGCGCCGCCCGGCAAGCGCAGCCAGCACGCCACCGCCGATGCGCTGGACATCGCCGGTTTCACGCTGGCCAGCGGCAAATCCATCTCGGTGCTGCGCCAGTGGCAGGCCGATGAGGCCGCTGCCGTGGCCGGCCCCGAAGCGCTGTTTCTGAAAGAAGCCCATCGCGGCGCCTGCCGCTACTTCAAGGGGGTGCTGGGGCCGGATTACAACGCGGCGCACAAGGATCACTTCCACCTCGAGACCGGCGCTTACGGCATCTGCCGCTGAATTTTCGCTCCTCAATTGATAGCTGCCAGCCCTTGTTCAGCATGGGCTGGAGGCAGATTTGGCTTGAAAAATCAGCCTGCCTGCCGGAAGGTCAGGTTGATGCGGCGCCGGCCCAGCAAGGGGTGTTCGCCGTCGGCCAGCGGGGCCACGCCGTGGTACGCCAGCCGCGCCGGCCCGCCCCAGACCACCACGTCGCCGTGTAGCAGCCGGTAGCGCTGCGGCCGGTCCGCGCGCTGCGTTGTGCCGAACAGGAAAACAGCCGGCAGGCCCAGCGACACCGACACGATAGGCGCCGAGAAATCACTCTCGTCCCGGTCCTGGTGCAGCGAGAGTTTGCTGCCCGGCAGGTACTGGTTGATCAGGCAGGCATCGGGCCTGAAGCCGTCAAAGCCTGCCTCGGCGGCAGCGCTGGCGGCCAGATCCCGCCAGCCCGCCGGCATGGCAGGCCAGGGCCGGCCGGACAGCGGATCGTCCTTCGAATAGCGATAGCCGCGCCGGTCGGAGACCCAACCCAGCGCGCCGCAGTTGCTCATGGCGACCGACATGGTGTGGCCGCCGGGCGTGACCAGATGGCGCAGCGGCGCGGCGGCCAGCAAGGGGGCCAGCGCCGTCAGCACATCGGTCTTGCGCGCGAAGCCGCGCAGCAACACGGCACCGGGCGCCAGCGCCTGCTGCGCCGGCCCGGGCGCTTGCATGTCGTCAAAAAGGTCGGCAGTCACCGTGCCATTGTCGCCATCATCCCGTTACTGTGCATCGTGAAAAATAAGGCCCAGCGTGTGGCGCCGGCCGGCGCTGACTTCGCTCACGCCATGCCGCATGTTGACGCGGTAAAAGCCGCGGCTGCCGGCCACCGGCCGCTGGTGCACCGCAAACACCACGGCATCACCCTGCGCCAGCGGCACCACGGTGGCGCGCGACTGCATGCGCGGACGCTGCTCGGTCAGCACCAGCTCGCCGCCGCTGAAGTCTTCCCCCGGCCGCGACAGCAGCATGACCACCTGCAAGGGAAACACATGTTCGCCGTACAGGTCCTGGTGCAGGCAGTTGTAGTCACCTGCGCCGTATTGCAGCAGCAGCGGTGTCGGCCGGGTCTGCCCGGCCGCATGGCAGCGTGCCAGAAAAGCTGCATGCCCGGCCGGGTAGCGAATGTCCACCCCCATGGCTTGGTTCCAGCGGTTCGCGACACTGACGAGCTGCGGGTACAGCGTGCGGCGCAGGCGCTGGACGATGTCCGGTAGCGGGTAACTGAAATACTGGTATTCGCCGCGGCCAAAACCGTGGCGCGCCATCACCACGCGGCTGCGGAAGTTGCCGGCCTGCGGGTAAAGCCCGCTGAGGGCCGCGCATTCGGCCGGACTCAGCCATTGCGGCAACACGGCATGGCCGCGGCTGTGCAGCGTATCGGCAAGGTTTGGGGGCAGGCTTTGGGCAAGGGCAGACATGGCGGGCGGTTCGGGTGGCAGATGTCCAAGCCTAGGGGCCCTCGCCCGCCCTGTCTGGCCGGAACCGGACATGCCGCCGTTGTATCCATCAAATCAGGCCCCAGCCCATGCCGGTCATGGGCTAGCAGCTATCGAAACGATAGCACCCAGGGAGCGCCTCAGGCCGGAAGCGCGAGACCTGCAGGCATGCGCGGGCGGGCTGCCGGCAAGCTCACAGCGGCTGGTGGGATTGGTGCGGCGGCTGCGGGCCGCAACACCGGCAGACAACGGCCGGCCGGCGGCAGGTGTGGCAGCAATTCGGCAAAACGCGCCGCCATGCCAGGTCGGATCCATTGCCGCATCCAGCTGGCCAGCACCAGGCGGTGGTCGCCCTGGCGCAGGCTGGCGGCAAAATCCGGATGGTCGAAACAGTCCGTGACCTGCTGCTCGATCAGCGGCGTGGCCTCATCCGCCACCCAGTCCAGAAATACCGGTGGCAACTGGAGATGGCAGGCCTTCACCAGATGCGTCACCAGATCATCGAGCGCCGAGACGGCGACGACGCAGGCCTCGTGCGGGCAAAGAGATCGGGTGCGGATCATGGCTGTTGGTGCGGCGCGGTGGGGAAGATGCCTCCATGGTGCACCGCGCGCATGACATGGGCGTGTCAGATGTTTTCGCCTCTTGCGTTCTGCTTGGCGCAAAAGCAACATCGCCGCTACCCACATGCCGGGCCTGCACCCGCCCAGTGGCTGGAAGGATTACAGCGCGTGAAACCTGGCCCAGCGAACGATGTCGGCCGCCCCCATGGCGCCGGCCTGGCGCGCGACCTCGCGACCACCCACGAACAGGGCCAGGGTCGGGATGCTGCGGATGTTGAAACGCGCGCCCAGGGTAGGCGAAGCTTCGGTATCGACCTTGGCGACGCGGAAGGCGGGTTCGAGCTGGGCGGCGGCCTGTTCGTAGGCCGGCGCCATCTGCAGGCAGGGGCCGCACCAGGGCGCCCAGAAATCGACCAGCACCGGGATCTGGTTGCGCGCGATGTGGCGCTCGAAGGCCGCCTCGTCCAGCGCCACCGGATGCTGCGTGAACAGCATCTTGTGGCAGCTGCCGCAATCGGGCGCCCTGGCCAGGTCGTCCTGCCGCACCCGGTTGGTGGTGTGGCAGTGCGGGCAGACGATGTGCAGGGGATCAGCCATCATGCGCGCCCGGCGTGCTTTTCAGCAGTGTGTCAGCTGTTGGTGGCTTCGTCCAGCGCCTTGCAGGAAGGCGCGCAGACGGCGTGCGACTTGCCGAGCACCTTGCGGGTGCCCATTTGCGAGCGCGGGCGGTGTTTGCCGCACATGAAACACGACATGGTGGCCGCGCCGAAAGAAGCGGACGCCACGAACGGCGAACCCGACACCTTGGATTTGTAGCGCAGCCCGTCGGCGAGGACAGTGGTTTTGGCATCAGCTCTGGCCATAGGGGGTTCCTTTGTTGGATGAGCGCATGGCGCGCTCGATGACTTGCCTGGCTTGCTGCTCGGCGCTGAGGGATGTTTCCAGCGGAGAGCGGCACAAGCCCGCGTACTGGTAGTTCATATTTTCGTACAACTCGGCCGCGGCCGGGTGGGTATCGAGCAAAGCCCCCAGTTCGGCGCCTGGCCGGACGTCGGCAAACGCCTCCACCAGGTGATTCACGACCGACAGGTATTGCTCCGGCCCGACCGGCTCCTGGCTGTGCTCCAGCCGCTCAAGCAGATCGGCCAGCACGTGGGTCACGGTCAGGCTGGTGCTGGGAGAAGGGGTATGGGTGGTGGTCATGCATCAAAGCTGGGGGCTCCGGCGCGCAAATCAAGCACCGGGACGGCCATTTTACCAGCAGCGGGGAGCTCCCACGATCCCGGCGCGGCACCGGCCTACTCTTTTTTTTATAGCACCTCATGCAAGCAGGACAAGGGCTGGCAGGCATTTTCTTGCGGCAACCCGGATCAAACCGTGGCCGCCGGCGCCTGGGCCGGGGTATCGGCCCAGCGCAGCCCGCCTACACGCAGATACAGCCCGGGACGACGGCGCCTGCAGGGCAGCCCTGAAACACTTGGGCTGTTGCCAGCCATTGCCGGCGTTTTCCAGGACCTCCCGCGTGCAGTTCAAGCTTTTCTACCGCCTTGCCAGGCAGTCCATCACGGCCTGGATCGACGACTACGCGCCCAGCATGGGGGCGGCGATTTCCTACTACACGGTGTTTTCCATCGCGCCGCTGCTGATCATCGTGATCGCGGTCGCCGGCCTGGTCTGGGGCCGCGACGCCGTCCAGGGTGAAATTGTGGCCCAGCTGACCGGCCTGATCGGCCAGGAAGGCGCGGTGGGCATTCAGGCCCTGATCGAAAGCGCCAACAAGCCAGCCAAGGGCGTGATCGCCACCCTGATCAGTGTCGGCGTGCTGCTGGTGGGCGCCACCACGGTGTTTGCCGAGCTGCAAAGCGCGCTGGACCGGGTCTGGGACGTGCCGCCCTCGCAAAAGGCCTCGGGCATCTGGGCCACGCTGCGCGCCCGGCTGCTGTCGCTGGGCTTCATCCTCGGGCTGGGCTTTCTGCTGTCGGTGTCACTGGTCTTCAGTGCGGGTGTGGCGGCCTTCGGCGGCTGGGCCAACGGCCTGTTCCCGGGCTGGGAACTGCTGCTGCAGTTGGTCAACACCGCGATTTCGCTGGGCATTTCGAGCCTGCTGTTCGCCATGATTTTCAAGCTGATGCCGCAGGCCAGCGTGAGCTGGCGCGATGTCTGGGTCGGCGCCGCTGTCACCGCCGTGCTGTTCGAGATCGGCAAGGCGCTGATCGGCCTGTACATCGGCAAAAGCAGCGTGACCTCCTCGTTCGCGGCGGCCGGCTCGCTGGTGGTGCTGCTGGTCTGGGTCTATTACTCGGCGCAGATTTTCCTGCTGGGCGCGGAATTCACCTGGGTGTTTGCCCACGAACATGGCTCACGGCGCGGCCAGGCCGACACCAAGGCCGATGCCCATGCTGCCGCAGTTGCTGAAGCTGCGGCCCCGCACGCGGACAAGCCGGGCAGCGTGCTCGCGCCGGCAGTTGAGGCGCCACGCCGCACCGAAACAGCCGGCAAGGCAATTCCGGCTGCCCC
>JAKFXR010000001.1 GCA_021731285.1 Polaromonas sp.
GTTGAAAGGCATGTCAATGATCCGCTATCTACTGGCAGCCACGCTTGCTCTGGCTGCCACTATCGCCATTGCTCAGGGGGCCGCCAAGACTGTTGTCCAGACCGAGCACGTGCGCGCCGAGGTCCTGGTGCACGCCCCGGAAGGGGTCACCCCGGGTCGCCCTGCCTGGATTGGCCTCCAACTCGCACATCAGCCCGAGTGGCACACGTACTGGAAGAACTCCGGAGACTCTGGCCTGCCCACGAGCATCACCTGGGATCTGCCCGAAGGGGTGAGCGCCGGCGAGATCGCATGGCCGCTGCCGAAGAAGTTTCCGATCGGGAATCTGGCCAACTACGGCTACGAAAGCACTGTTTTGCTACCGGTCCCTCTGACAATCGGTCCGTCTTTCAAACCCTCGCCTTCCGGAACCCTGAACCTGAAGCTCAGGGCGTCCTGGCTGGTCTGCAAAAAGGAATGCATTCCCGAAGATGGCGAGTTCACTCTGAAGGTGCCGACGGCAAACGCCACGGCTACGCATGCAGCCATCTTTAAGGCCGCGTTCGATCTCACGCCACAGGTGCTGCCACCGGGCCGCATCGAAGTAACCGGAGGCGCCTTGCGGCTGGAAGTGGGCGGGTTGCCGGCGTCGCTGAGAGGCAAGCAACTGGAGGTGTTCCCCGAAACCGGCGAGGTCATCGAGCCTGCGGGTACGTGGACACAGGCATGGCGTGAGGACCTCTGGACCGCGACGCTCCCTCTTTCACCCCAACGCAGCCAGAGCCCTGTCCAGATGCCAATCGTGGTCACATCTGGTGGGATGGGCTGGCGAACGGAGGCGCCGGTAGTTGGCGGCTGGGCGACGGTTGCGGCCGTAACCGCGGGAGGCATGGCATCGCCCAAGCAGAGCGAAGCCACAGCTCCTGCGGTCGGTACATCCCTGGCCGCAGCGCTCCTTGGAGCGTTGATCGGCGGCTTGATCCTGAACCTGATGCCATGTGTGTTTCCGGTACTGGCGATCAAGGTGGTGGGCTTCGCACAACATGGAAGTGACCGACGCGCCCGGCATCTCGGCGGCATCGCCTATACCGCCGGTGTCGTGCTCTCGATCCTTGCGCTGGGTGGACTGCTTCTCGCGCTGCGAGCGGCCGGAGAGCAGTTGGGCTGGGGATTTCAACTGCAATCTCCCTGGGTGGTTGCCGGGCTGGCCTCTCTCTTCACGTTGCTTGGACTGAACCTGGCCGGGATGTTCGAGTTCGGGCAATTCCTGCCCTCCAGCGTTGCCACCCTGCAGACGAAGCATCCCGTTGCGGACTCCTTTCTCTCCGGCGTGCTCGCGGTGGCCATCGCGTCTCCATGCACCGCCCCATTCATGGGCGCGTCGCTTGGCCTGGCCGTGGCGCTGCCGCCCGCCGAGGCGATGCTCGTCTTTGGCGCTCTGGGAGCAGGCATGGCCCTCCCTTACCTCGCAGCCGCTCTGGTTCCGGGCATTGCTAGTCGCATTCCGCGCCCCGGAGCCTGGATGGAGACCTTCAAGAAACTGATGGCATTCCCGATGTTTGCCACGGCTGCATGGCTGGTCTGGGTGCTTGGGCAGCAAACGGGGATCGATGGAGCCGGTGCCTTGCTTGCACTCCTGGTCGCTTTGAGCATGGTGGTCTGGTCGTTCACCTTGGCGGGTCGTGGCCGAATCACGGTCGCCTCGATCGCAGTCGCCGCATTCGTTGGATTGGCTGTCCTCATCGGCCCCAGCGTCACAAGCGTGCAGGCCGCGCCCCGCCCGGAGAAGGTGTCCCATTGGAAGTCTTGGGATGCAGGAAGGGTGGACGCGCTGCTCGCCGAGGGGCGGCCGGTTTTCGTCGATTTCACCGCCGCCTGGTGCGTCACCTGCCAGTACAACAAACAAACCACCCTGGCGGATGAGTCGCTTCTTGCGGACTTCACACAGAAAGGCATCACTTTGATGCGCGCTGACTGGACCAATCGCGACCCCGCGATCACAACCGCACTGGCGTCATTGGGGCGCAATGGAGTGCCGGTGTACGCCCTTTACCGCAACGGCCGCAAGCCGGTAGTTCTCTCCGAAATCCTCACTGTGGACGAAGTCCGCGCTGCCATCTCCAATCCCTGAATTCAACCTGCAGAAAGTTCATATGCTCCGTCGCGCACTTATTACCAGCCTCCTTGTATTGCCCCTCGGCTTCGCTCATGCTGCAGCGGTGGTGGGCCAGCCAGCACCTGACTTTGCTGTCAAAGATGCAGACGGGCGGGAGGTCAGGCTCTCCCAGTTCCGTGGCAAACACGTCGTGCTGGAGTGGATGAACCCCGGCTGCCCGTTTGTGCGCAAGCACTACGACAGTGGGAACATGCCAGCGACGCAGAAAGAAGCGATGGGCAAGGGCGTCGTGTGGCTAAGTGTGTACTCCAACGACGACGAGGGCTGGCTGTACACGAAGCCCGGCAAGCTTCGGGAATGGGTCGTTGCGCGCAAGGCTGCCCCAACGGCGCTGCTGATCGACGGTAGCGGCGCGGTCGGCAAGGCGTACGGTGCGCGCACCACACCCCATATGTACCTGGTAAGTCCGACCGGCACGCTGCTGTACGCGGGTGGCATCGACAGTATCGCGTCTGCCGACAAAGACGATATCGCAAAGGCGACGAACTATGTGCGGCAGGCCGTGAACGAGGCGGTGGCCGGCAAGCCCATCTCTGTCGCTTCCAGTCGACCGTATGGCTGCATGATCAAGTACAAGTCATAGGGCGGCGCGGTGCGCGACGCAGAAGGGTCGATCGGCTAAGAAGGTACAAAAAATCCAATAACGACAGGTACTTAAGCCTGCTTCTGCGGGTTTTTACATGAATCACTGCCGACCCTCTAATACAACTAGCACCGCGCGACGCGCCTGGCGCTAGGAGCGGTTCGCCGGAAGATTCCGGGCGAAGGTAAAGAAGGTCCGGTTTAGTTGATCAAAGCTCTGGTCGCTCAAAACGGCCAGCGTTTGAACGCACGCGTCTTCGCTATTGAACGGGTGATTTGCGTCATCGCCCGCGTTTGCTCCGCCCAGAGCCGCCCACAATACAGCAGTTGACCGGGCTTGGCGGGTGGAAGGTGGTTGAGTCTTGACCCATTCATCACTGTGCCGGAAATAGTTAGATGCCGCGACCAGGATGGCGCCAACCGATTGCGCTCCAAAAACTGGCGGCGTGTTTTCCCAGACGGCGTTCGGTATGTCCATGTCATCCCTCAATGCCTGCAGCATTCCATTGAGAATCAGGATGATCGCCGCCGCGCAGGAAGCAGCGCCCAGATCGCTCGCCGCGAGCGCATCGTTGAGTTCGTGGAACTCGACAATGCGCTCGTCACTCGGCCGAAAAGGAAGTGCCGAACCGAAGTTGGAGCTTTCGGCAAAAACGCCGTTCAAACTCTGCGCAAGTTCCATGCGTCGCGCCCTGGCTTTCGTGGAGAGTTCAAACAATGACTCAAGCATGGGGGCGCTAAATCGCCAAGTCTGGACTAGGCGGAGCATGGCGCTGTAGCGAACATCATTGATTAACAGATCACCGCTTTTCGTGGACGCCAAGTCCCCATCCTTGATCACCAGGTCTCCGGGGGCCCTCAGAATGTCGAGGCCAAACTTTTCGACAACCTCGTCATAGTCCAGCGGGTGTTTCAATTCATGCATCCTTGTTTTTTGGGGACGGTTCGGAGCGTTTTCGGCACATCAAGGCGTGCGCCATCCGGCATGGTGTACCGCCTCGGTTGCGTCGTGCCTGGCATCATCTTCCGTATGCAGGTAGATGCTGGTGGTGCTGATGTTGGCATGTCCCAAATTGTCGCGTACAACCTTAAGGTCGACTTTCTCGCTTAAATGGCTACCCGCGGTGTGGCGCATCCAATGCGTTGAGGCTTGCTCCAGGTGCGCAGCTGCGTCTTCCAGCTCCGGGCTTTGGAGACGCAAGCGCGCTGCGCTGTCCCGGACCACTTTTTTGACGATTTCGTGGATGGCACTGCGCGCCATGAATTTTTTCGGTCCAATCAGTGGCATCAGCATGGGAAGGCGGTCGCCCTCCAAGGGCAGCGGGCTCAGGCCATGCGCCTTGCGGTAGCGCATAAGTTCGACCATCAGTTCTCCAGTGGCCGGCACCAGGCGGGTCTTGCTGCCTTTGCCGGTGACTTCCAGCCACCACCGCTCCCGTCCATCGGAACCGCGTCTGCAAAAGAATCCGCCCATGGCAGTTGCACACACCTCGGAAGCGCGCAGGCCACCGATATAAAGCAACGAAAACAGCCACCGGCAGCGGGCTGCATGCAGGCGTTCACGCTCGCTGTTCCTCGGCATGGCTTCGATGGTGTCTTTAACGGCTGTCCAGTTTTCCATCGATAGGAATCTGCTGACGTGCGGCGCGGCTGAGCGACGCTTGCGTCGGCTCAATGCCAGCGGGTTGCCGGCCAGATAACCAGCTTCCACCAACCAGGACAGCATGGCATTGAGGATGGAAAGCGCTTGGCGCTGGCTGGTGCCGCCCAAGGAGCCTGCAAACGGCCGCCACCGAGGGGAATCGCGCCCAGGTTTCTGTCCAGGCGCCATCACCCAACGCTCCGCTGGTTGCGGATCGGCCAGAAACTCCTGATAGGCCAACAAGTCCTCGTGGGTGAGATCAGACAATGCCACACCACGCTGAAGACCGCACCAAAGCATGAGGCGTTCGGCCTCTTTCCGGTAGCTGGCCAACGTGGCTGGCGAATCCCGGTACCGCGCCAGCCAGGCCAAAATCGCGGCGCGATCGTCCGTGGCCGCCAGTTGGCCAGGGGAGGGCGCGCGGTTCCGCCCGCCACTGCCATCCAAGTGGACGGGGATCACCAGCCGTTCCAGGGTGACCAGTGCTGTCATTCGTCTGCCTTGAGGCCTTTGATGGAATTTTTTTGCCAGTCGCTGCCATATTTGGCGATAAAGGTGGCCATGGCCTCAGACAAAGGCAAGTCCAGTTCGAAGTCGCCGTAGCGCGTCAGAAACTGCGGCCAGCGGCGGGCGAGCACGCCGGCGCGGCGCATTTTCGGGCAGACCCACACCCATCGCAACCGCCACCGCGTTTCATCTTTCCAAAATGCACAGGCACCGACGATGGCACCAGAGCCACAGGCTGCCGTGTGATCGGCAAACAAGTAGGCTTGGCTTTCAGGACAGGTGTTTTTATGCCTGGCGCTACCTTCCCATTGCGTGAAATCAAACTGCATCTCGCGCTTGAAACGAAAGGCCCGTTCATATATCTGCCGATGCATCCAGATTGGCGAGGACCCGATAACAAGTTCAGGCTCCGCAACTGCGAGAAGCCGGTCCTGGAGTTGTTTTAGGCGCGTCGGGTCAATGCATTGGCGAACGCGCGCATGCTCCGCCCGGTGGGTGAGAGCGGCCTCCGGGTCACCCTTGGTGTATTCGTATCCGCAATACTCGCAGGTGACAAACTCATGGCGTGGCTTGAGGTACTTTGATCCGCTAACTTGCAACTGAAAAGGTTGCACGCCCACTCGAGTGAACTCCAACCGGCGGCCAGAGCTGTCCTTGAGTTTGCTGCTCGTCCATTCGCCATCTTTGTCTATGGCATCCGCACGGATGGTCGTCTGTGTTTTTTGTTGAAGGCGTTGGTAGGCCAGGACAGTCCATTCGCTCCCTGTAACATGAGTCGCAGAGGCGAGGGTGGGCAGTAGGCCCTCTATGAGCAGCATCGGGTCGGTGTTGAAGCCAATATCGTCAAGGTGGACCAGCAGGGCCGCGGCGTCCATTGCCGACAGGGCCCTGAACCCCGCCGCTCCGGCAGTGACGAACCGGGGTTTTTGAAACACGCTACGAATCGGCAGCTCGAAATAGGTGGTAAATGCCTCGATATCTATCCTGCGGGCTCTGTGATCAGTTTCCAGCAGAAGATCCTCAAGTTGGGAGATATAGGCCCAGCCCTTGCCCAGGATCGCCTGCGAGAGCTCAATGGCCCCTCTCGTTCTTCCAACGGTTCTGCTTCGTGGCGACTGATCTGTCAGCGCATCAAATAGGAATTCCAGTACCTTGACTGGCATCTTGTTTTGCATGGTGAGCCCTCCTTAGCATTCCCCGGCAGCGCCAATTTCTCGATGGTTCAGGCCAGGCTCCTCTCGGACGCGCAAAAGCAAGCGCCCGCGGACCCTATGGACATTATGTTGATTATGTCCATAGATTTGGCAATTTGTAAAATAGCTCAACATATTACGTTGTATTATTTGACATCAAAATCATCAAGTTGACCGCCGTGGAAACTCTACCCGTTGCCGAAGCCCGCCTGCAGAGCGAAATAGACGCCTTGCGTGTGCAGTATCCCGAGACGCAGGATTTGTACCGCGAGGTCTGCGTGCTGCTGTTCTTCCGGCACGGCATGACGCCCACCGCCAACAAGCTGTACCAGCTGGTGCGCAAGGGGAGTATGAGCGCGCCGGCAGAGGCGCTAACCCGATTCTGGGAAACGCTGCGCGAGAAAAGCCGCATCCGCATCGAGCACCCCGATCTGCCGGATCCGCTGCGCGACGCGGCCGGCGAAATGGTCGGGGCGCTTTGGCAGCATGCTCAAGCCGCATCACAGGACGCACTGAAGCACCTGCAGGAAGAGTCGCGCGCCACTGTCTTGGCGGCTGAAGGAGCCGCTCAGTCGGCGATCGCACAAGCGCAAGCCGCAGATGAAGCGCTCGGCACCGTGAGGGCCCAATTGCAGGCCAATCAAGAAACCCTCACAAGCGCCCAGGCCGAACTGGCACGGGCCCAGGGTGAAATCTCCGCCTTGCAACGCCAGGTCGATGCTGGCACCGCGCAGCACCGGGAATTACAGGCAACGCTGAATTCCACCCAGCGGCGCTTCACCGAGGAGCTGGAACAGCAACGCAAGGTGGCTACTGCCACCGAGGAACGGCATGCTGGGGACATGAGGCGGGCGCTGCTCGATGTGGACCGTGAGCGCGGGAATGCCGTCAAGCTGCAGAAAGACCTTGACCAAGCACGTCGTCTGTTCATCGACCAGACCGAATTGCATCGTCAGCAGATGGCGGACAAGCAGCAACAGGCCGAGGTACTGCGGCAGCGTCTGGGTGAACTCGATGTCAGTTTCGCGGAGTTAAGGGGGCAGCGTGATTTGCTGCTTAGGGATGTCGAGGGCTTGAAATTACGCCTGGAGCGTTTGCCGGCGGTGAAAGTCGCCAAAGTTCGCCCGGCAAAGGCCACTGCTGCAGCTCTTGCCAAAGGCAATCGATCAAAATAGGGACCTGCAGAGCATTCATGCGTTGTAAGTTCAACCGGTTGAACTTTGAGAGGTCTTCATGAGCAACGAGTTCCCTCCGATCCCAAGCTGAGGCTGCTGGCAGTCGCTGCTAATGCTCCGTGGCTTGCGCCTAAGAACGCTTCGAGGGCGTCGAGAAATATTTCCGTGGCTAAGAGGGAGTCAAAAAGCCGATGACGGCGTCGTTGTAGTCGGAGGCCACGAGTGGCATCGTCGCGGTTTCACCGGACAGCTCGGGAGATCATTCGACCTGAACATTGAGCTCGATAGTGATGTGAACCAGTTCCTCGTGGATTCTGAGCTGCCGTTTGAAATATTCTGGGTCCACCTCCGGCGACGTGACCAGTGAGACGATGCAAGCGTACTTTCCTTTGCCTACGCGCCAGACGTGCAGGTCGCTGATGCGGGCTTTGACCGGGCTGGCCGCGATCACCTCACGGATCTCGGCCACCACCGGCGCATTCATTTCGGCATCGAGAAGCACCTTGCCTGAGTCACGCAGCAGGCCATAGGCCCATACGCCGACCAGGCCGGCACCCGCAATGCCCATCACCGGGTCCAGCCAGCCCGCGCCCCAGAACTTACCGCCAATCAATGCCGCGATCGCCAAGACAGAAGTCGCCGCGTCGGCAATCACATGCAGGTACGCCGACCGCAGGTTCAGGTCCTGGTGGTGCTCGTGCGAGTCATGACCATGACCG
>JAKFXR010000164.1 GCA_021731285.1 Polaromonas sp.
AATGGCTTTGCAGGAACACCTGCACGCGCTGGGCCGAATCGATCAGGCCGAGCGCCGCCCGGACGGCGCGCAGGCCGTGATTGACAGTGTCGGTATCGGTGCTGTCGACAAACACCGCCAGCAGGCCCTCCCCGACAAACTGCATGTCGAAAGCGCCGAACAGGTAGAGGGTGTCGCCGGCATTTTTGTAGAACTGGCGCACCACCTCGCTGAGTTCGGTGCTGGACAGCTTCTCGGACAACATCGGGAAATTCACCACGTCCACAAACAGCACGCTGGCGCTGGCGAATTTCTGGTCGGTCACCAGCGCCTGCGCGGTCGGCCATTTGTCCGCGAGCTCGGCCAGCAGCCGCTTTTCGTAGAGCTGGCTCAGTTTCTTTTCCTGCGCCCGCAACGCTTCCTCGATGGCGGAACCGACGGCGTGGTCCTGCACCGACTGGCGCATCAGCTGCTTGTTGAGCTGGGTGGCGGTGGCAGCCAGCAGGTCGTCGAAATCAATGGGTTTGGTCAGGTAGTCGTCGGCGCCGCTGCTCATGCCGGCGCGCACATGCGCGCGCTCCTGCAGCGAGGTCAGCAGGATCACCGGCGTGGCCTGGATGGTGGGTTCCGTGCGCAGGGCCTGGCACATGGCAAAGCCGTCCAGCACCGGCATGTTGACGTCGCTGACGACCAGGTCCGGCCGGTTGTCGCGGATCACCGACAGGCCTTCGGCCCCGTCTTCGGCTTCCAGCACCTCGTAGCCCTCGAAGCGCAGGGCGGCTGCGATCAGGGTCCGGATCGCCTCGTCGTCGTCGATCACCACAATCAGGGCCATCTGTCGGTCATTCCATTGAAAGTTTCAATGCAATGAAGCTTAACAGCGCCGCCGCGCGCCGTCTTCGGCTTGCCGGGCGTCAGGCAGCTTTTTCGACGTGGCCCTGACGCGTGTAGAGGAAATCGATGACCGCCTTGCGGTAGTGCAGGTACTGTGAGCTTTCGGCCAGGGCCACCCGGTCACGCGGGCGCGGCAAGTCCACGCCCAGCACTTCGCCGATGGTGGCCGAGGGACCGTTGGTCATCATCACGATGCGGTCGGACAGCAGCACCGCTTCATCCACATCATGCGTCACCATCACCACCGTGCTGTGCGTGGTGGCGACAATCTGCAGCAACTCGTCCTGCAGCTTGGCGCGGGTCAGCGCGTCGAGCGCGCCGAAGGGCTCGTCCAGCAGCAGCACCTTGGGCTCCATCGACAGCGCGCGGGCGATGCCCACACGCTGCTTCATGCCGCCGGAAATTTCGCCCGGGCGTTTCTGGGCGGCGGGGCTCAAGCCGACCATGGCCAGCGCGGCGTCGGTGCGGGCCTTGAGCTGGGCCTTGTTTTCGGTGGCGGCAAACACCCGCTCGACGGCCAGGTAGACATTTTCAAAACAGGTCAGCCAGGGCAGCAGCGAATGGTTCTGGAACACCACCGCGCGCTCCGGGCCGGGGCCGGCGATCTCGCGGTTGGCGCACAGCAGCGTGCCCTGCGTCGGCATGGTCAGGCCGGCGAGCAGGTTCAGCAGCGTCGACTTGCCGCAGCCCGAGTGGCCGATCAGCGCAACGAACTCGCCCTTGGCGACCGTGAGGTTGATGTTTTGCAAGGCGCAGAACGGCCCCTTCCTGGTCTTGAAGGTCTGTTCGACATGCTGGATCTCGATGTATTTGGTGGTCAGGGAGTCGCTCATGATGTTGTCTCCTGAAGTTGAATGGGCGTATCGACAGCAAGGTGTCGGCAGTTAAAGCCGTTCGCCGGGGTGCCGATCCCCGTTCCGGGGCTTCGGCGCAGCGGCCGTGCCGGCGTAGCTGCACAGCGAAGCCGAAGCACTGCAGCGCCTCCACTGCGCCCGTTCCGGGGCGCAACGTTACGGCGCTGCCTCGTCGCGCCGCTCACGACGCCGCCTCCCGAAATTCGAAAGTGGCCTGATGCGACAAGGTGTCGGCAGCTGAAGTCGTTCACTCGGGCGTCGATCCCCGTGCCGGGGCCCCTCGCCGCGCCGCTCACGACTTCACCTCTTCAAACGTGAACGCAGTGGCGATCTTGATCAGGGCAAATTCCAGCACCAGCCCGACAATGCCGATCACAAAAATCGCGATGATGATGTTCTTGACGTTGAGGTTGTTCCACTCGTCCCAGACCCAGAAACCGATGCCAACGCCGCCGGTCAGCATCTCGGCCGCGACGATCACCAGCCAGGCGGTGCCCACGGCCAGGCGCACACCGGTCAGCATGTAGGGCAGCACGGCCGGGAACAGGATCTTGGTGACGATCTTCCATTCGCTGAGGTTGAGCACGCGCGCCACGTTCATGTAGTCCTGCGGCACCCTTTGCACGCCGACGGCGGTGTTGATGATCATGGGCCAGATCGAGCAGATGAAGATGGTCCAGATCGCGGCCGGGTCGGCGCCCTTGAACACCAGCAGGCCGATCGGCAGCCAGGCCAGCGGCGAGACCGGGCGCAGCAGGCTGATCAGCGGGTTGAACATGCGGCTCAGGAAGTTGAAGCGGCCGATCATGAAACCGACCGGGATGCCGACCACGGCCGCCAGGCCAAAGCCCATGGCCACGCGCTTGAGCGAGGAGAGCACGTTCCAGCCCACGCCCTGGTCGTTCGGCCCCTTGCTGTAGAACGGGTCCTTGAATATCTCGATGGCCTGCACAAAGGTGTCCTTCGGCGAGGGGATGCTCGCGCCGGTGCCCATGGACACCAGCTCCCAGACCAGCAGCAGCAGGCCCAGTCCGAGCAGCGGCGGCAGTATGCCCAGCCAGAGCCAGGAGGCATCGCGCGATGATTTGGCGGCAGTCGCCGCCGGAGGGCTGGTTTTCATGTCATTTTGGGCTGTAGCACCCGTCAAATAAGGGCCACCAGCTATCAATTGTGTAGCGGTGGATTCCCTGGATGGGTCCGCGCTGCGGGCTGCCGGGGCGGCGGCGTCGAGCGGGCTGTGGAACACGGCACTGACCATGGTGATCTCCTGGGTACGGGTTAATGCGTGGAACCGTTCGCTGCTCGTATCACGCCGCGGCCTCAGCGGCATCACGAGTTATCGAGGCCTCGCGGTGTCGGCCGCTGAAAGCGTTCGCTCGGGCGTCGATCCCCAGCGAGCTGGGGCCCCTCGCCGCACGGCTCACGCTTTCACCTTGAACGAGTCGGCGTATTTCTTCGGGTCCTTGCCGTCCCAGACGGTGCCGTCCATGAGCTTGCTGGTGCGCATCACGTCCTTGGGTACGCTGACCTTGGCGGCGGTGGCGGCATCCTTGTAGATGTCGATCTGGTTGATCTGTTTGGCCAAGCCCAGGTAGTCCGGGTGGTCCTTGATCAGGCCCCAGCGCTTGTGCTGCGTCAGGAACCACATGCCGTCGGACAGGTAGGGGAAGTTGACCGAACCGTCGTTGAAAAACTTCATGTAGTTGGCGTCGTCCCAGGTCTTGCCCATGCCGTTCTGGTAACGGCCCAGGATGCGCTGGTTGATCGCGTCGACGCTGGTGTTGACGTAGCTTTTTTCGGCAATCGTCTCGGCCATCTTGTTCTTGTTGGACAGGCTGGCATCAATCCATTTGCCCGCTTCGAGAATGGCGGCGGTCACGGCGCGTGCCGTGTTCGGGTTCTTCTTCGCGAAGTCGGCGGTGGTGCCCAGCACCTTTTCAGGATGGTCTTTCCAGATGTCCTGGGTGGTCGTCGCGGTCACGCCGATGCCGTCGATGATGGCGCGGTGGTTCCACGGCTCACCCACGCAAAATCCGTCCATGTTGCCGATGCGCATGTTGGCCACCATCTGCGGCGGCGGCACGGTGATGACCTTGGCATCCTTCATCGGGTTGACGCCGTTGGCTGCCAGCCAGTAGTACAGCCACATGGCGTGGGTGCCGGTGGGGAAAGTCTGCGCAAAGGTGTATTCGCGTTTGTCGGAGGCCATCAGCTTGGCCAGGCCCGCGCCGTCCACCCCGCCCTTGTCGGCCACCTTTTTGGACAGCGTGATGGCCTGCCCGTTGTGGTTGAGGTTCATCAGCACCGCCATGTCTTTTTTCGGGCCGGCGGTTCCCATGTGGACGCCGTAAATCAGGCCGTACAACACATGGGCAAAGTCGAGCTCACCATTGACCAGCTTGTCGCGCACGCCGGGCCAGCTCGCCTCCTTGCTGGGAATGATGGTGACGCCGTGTTTCTTGTCAAAACCCATGACCGAGGCCATCACCACGCTGGCGCAATCGGTCAGCGGGATGAAGCCGATCTTGACTTCCTTCTTCTCCGGCGCATCGGAACCGGCTGCCCAGGCGCCGGGGTTGCCGAGACCGAAGGTGGCCGCGCCGCCCAGCGCGCCGGCCTGGCGGATGAAGTCACGGCGTGTCGGCTTGGCCGGTGTGGGGGAAGTTTGCGTCATGTGGAACTCCTTTGAGTGACAAAACAGAAGAACAAAAAACCAGAAGCTGAAAACGAAAACGGCGTCCATTTCGGACCTGCACAAGCAAGCTGAAATGGACGCCGTTGTCCGGTGGTAAGTCGTTGCTGACTTTGGAACGGACCGCCGTTGGCCCATTCATGCGTGAACTAAAGCAGCAACCGTGCCAGCATGTTGCAGTGCAGCGTAAATACCTGCTTTTGCCTGCGAAGACAGGCCTTTCCGAAGGGTCAGGGCGCAGGTTACAGGGGTGAATGGGGACGCGCCATCGTGGTGCAGACGCCCCGGGTCCGTACAAACCCGGTGCGTTTCCGGGGGTGGCCACCTGCTGGAATCAGGGCGTACCGGCGGCCAGGTAGTCGGCCATGGCCAATACGGCCTCGGCCACATCGGTCAGCCGGCGGTTCTGGCTCATGGCGGTCTGCCGCAGCATCTTGTAAGCGTCTTCCTCGCTGAGCTTGCGGTGTGCCATCAGCAGGCCCTTGGCGCGTTCGACGACTTTTCTTTCGTTGAGGGAGGCCCGCGCGGTCTCTAGCTCATCACTCATGACCTGCAGGCGGCTGGCCTGATCCTGTACCAGCTCGAGGATGGAGCGGTCCAGGTGGGGCCCGTAAGGCATCACGGCCGGGTTCAGGCGTTCGGCGCCACCCGTCGCCGGGCCGGCCTGGCTGGTCAGGGCCGCAAGAATCATCTGGTGGTCATGCAATTCGGCGCGCGCCTGCGCAATCTTCTGGTCGCACAGCAGCAGCAGGTCGGCGGCCAGCTGGTCTTCGACGGTTTTCATGGCGTCAATGCGGCGTGTGCAGCAGTCGAACCAGCTCTGGCTGAGGTTGGGATCCAGCGCACCCGCAGCCGCGGAACAGGCAATGCGGCGCAGCCGTTCCAGCTCGGCCAGGGTGGCGGGGTCCTGGCTGCTCTGCCAGAGTTCACGCAACAGGGGAGGGGAGAAGTCGTTGAACACCTGGACGCAGCGTTCCTGCTGCTGGATCAGGTGCAGCCACTGCTGCTGGCAGGGGCTGTTGGTCTGGCCAGAGGCGAAGGTCGCAGCGCCAAACGCGCGTTCCTGGCCGGCGAATTCCTTGCCCTGCATGAAATTGAACATGGCCACCAGCAGGCGGGATATTTCGGGGTTGGTAGCGCTGTCGGCGGCTTCAAACACCACGGACAGCAGGCCGTTGATCAGTTTGACAAAGGCGGCTGTCGCATCGGCCGCCGAGCTTGCCTGGTCGGCGATGCGCTGGCGCAGTGCCGGCAGGGCGTCGAGTTCGTGCAGCACAAAGGCAATCCGGCTGAACAGCCTGGCACCGTTGCTCAGGTGACCGGCATCGGTGTCCAGATGGTCGAAGCTGGCCCGCAGTTCGGCCTCGACCTGCCGGCACTCCTTGACCTGTGCCGGCAACTGCCCGGCGAAACGCGCGCCGCGCGAACTCAGGAACACATTGGAGATGCCGCGTTCCTTTTGCAGCGCATGCACCAGGCGCCCGATGACGTTCACCAGCGCGCTTGTGCGTGTGAGCTGCTCCAGGTCGTTGATTTCGCAACGCCGGGCGGCGATCAGAAAGCTCAGTCCGGATTTCATCGTGGCAATCAAAAAAAAAACGCAAAAAGAAGGCGGGGACGCCATTGTCGTGCAACATCCATGCCGGTCGGCCCTGCTGCGGCGCGGGATTTACACTGGCTGCATGCTTGTCCTTGGAATTGAATCGAGTTGTGATGAAACCGGTGTGGCGCTGGTGGACGCGTCCGGCGCGGGCGTGCCGCGGCTGCTGGCGCACGCGCTGCACAGCCAGATCGACATGCACCAGGCTTACGGCGGCGTGGTGCCCGAACTGGCCAGCCGCGATCACATCCGCCGCGTGTTGCCGCTGATCGACGAGGTGGCGCGCCGCGCCCAGCGCACGCTGGCGCAGGTGGATGTGGTCGCCTACACGCGCGGCCCCGGGCTGGCCGGCGCACTGCTGGTGGGTGCGGGTGTGGCCTGCGCGCTGGCAGCGGCACTCGGCAAACCGGTGGTGGGTGTGCATCACCTCGAAGGGCATCTGCTGTCGCCTTTCCTGAGTGTCGATCCGCCCGAGTTTGCTTTTGTGGCCTTGCTGGTGTCCGGTGGCCACACCCAGCTGATGCGGGTGGACCGGGTCGGCAGTTATGAATTGCTCGGCGAGACGATCGACGATGCGGCTGGCGAGGCCTTCGACAAATCCGCCAAGTTGCTGGGCCTGCCTTATCCCGGCGGCCCGGCGCTGGCCAGGCTGGCACAGCAGGGCGACGCGCTGGCCTTCAAGCTGCCGCGGCCGCTGCTGCACAGCGGCGATCTGGATTTTTCCTTCTCGGGCCTGAAAACCGCAGTCCTGACCCAGGCCAAAAAATTGGGCACGGTCATCAGCGAGAAGGACCGGGCCGACCTGGCCGCCTCCACCCAGGCGGCGATAGTCGAGGTGCTGGTCAAAAAATCACTGAAGGCGCTGGAGCAGACCGGGCTGAAGCGCCTGGTTGTCGCCGGCGGCGTCGGTGCCAACACGCTGCTGCGCGAACAGCTCAATGCCGCCTGCGGCCGGCGGGGTATTCGTGTGTTTTACCCGGAGCTGCACCTGTGCACCGACAACGGCGCCATGATCGCACTGGCGGCCGGCATGCGGCTGCAGGCCGGCATGGAGCGCGCCAACACCGCCTACAGTTTCGACGTCAAGCCGCGCTGGCCGCTGGGCCTGCTGGCCGCGTAGTGTGAACAGGCCCTGATCTCAGGGGCAGGCCGGCAGCGGCAGTACTGCCAGCACCTGCTGCCAGAGCCGCCGCCAGGGGGCCCACTCATGTCCACCGGGCGTGGTGAACACGCGCTGCGGCGGCAGGGCGGCGGCCAGCAGGCGATGGCTGTCCGCAAAACGGTCTTCCGTGCCATAAGCGAGGTAAAGCGCCGGTGCGCCGTCCGGCAACTTCGCCTGGGCCTGAAGCCAGCGCCACAGACGTGTTTCCATTTGCTCCAGGGATAAATCGCCGGTGGGCGCCTGCCAGGCAGTCAGCCCCCCGGCCCGGGCAATTTCCTGCGTCAATGGTCGTTCGCCCAGGTAAGGCGCCAGCGCGACGATGCCGGTGACGCCGCCGGGCATCTGTTCTTCGTGGATCAGCGCGCCGAAACCACCGACCGAGATGCCGACCAGCCAGATTGCGCGGTAACCCGCTGCGCGGGCGGGCGCCAGCACATCAGCCTCGAGGCGGGCTATCACGGTACGGTTGTTGTAGTAGGCCATGTGCGCATCGACCATCACGATGTCGGCGGCGATGCGGCGTTGCCGCACTTCCTGCACAAAACCTTCGCGCACAAATTCGTCGATCGTCGAATAGGCGCCAGGCAGGAACACCAGCAAGGTGCTGGTTTTCGCGCTGCAGGAGGCGAGATCCCGGTCGGTGGCGAGTGGCACTGTGGCAGGCCGCAAAAAGCTGCAGCCGGACAACAGCAGGAGGCCGGCGCAGAGGGCCGGTAAAACGGTGCGGGAAAGAGGGCTCATGTGCCCCATTCTGCGGTGATCGGGGT
>JAKFXR010000165.1 GCA_021731285.1 Polaromonas sp.
AGGAGCGCAGCCGAAAGTGGATCAGGGCGAGCGATTGTCTGAGCGAAGCGAGTTCGAGCTCGACCCCACTTTCGGCGAGCACCGCAGGTTGAGTTATTGGGGTCAGACGCCAATTTCGCTGCGGTGCTTTGCACCGCACCCAAAGGGCGAGCCATAGGCTCGGCGAATTTGGACTCTGACCCCAAAAACTCCGCAGACAGCAGGGTCGCCTTTCTTTTCCTTAGGTTTCTTTGGCGAGACAAAGAAAAGTAAGTCGCCCGCCGGGGCGAGACCCGGCTTGCTGGCGAACCACAAAATCCAGACAACGCAGATAGTTAGCAAACATGGATCCCGGATCCAGTCCGGGATGACAAAGTCCGGGCCGGGGATGACAGCCAGAAATACGGGACCGATGGCAACCCCGGAAAGCTGCCCCTACACTTGCGCCATGGACATCTACCTGGTCGGCGGTGCGGTGCGCGATGCCTTGCTGGGCCTGGAGGGAAGCGACCGCGACTGGGTGGTGGTGGGCGCCACACCCGAGGAACTGGTCGCTCAGGGCTACCTTCCGGTCGGCAAGGATTTTCCGGTCTTTCTTCATCCGGTGACACGGCAGGAGTACGCCCTGGCACGCACCGAGCGCAAAACCGCGCGCGGCTACCGCGGTTTTGAAGTGCACGCAGCGCCGGGCGTCACGCTCGAAGAAGACCTCGCCAGGCGCGACCTCACTATTAATTCAATAGCAATACTTTCCCGTAGTGAAAGGGCGGACAGCCAATTTTCTCTTGATGCACTGATCGACCCCTACGGCGGGCGCAGGGATCTGGCGGACAAGGTGCTCAGGCACGTCACCGATGCCTTTCGCGAAGATCCCGTGCGCATCCTGCGAACCGCGCGTTTTGCTGCACGCTTCGCCGACTTCAGCGTGGCGCCCGAAACCATGGTGCTGATGAGGGAGATGGTTGACGCCGGCGAGGTCGATGCGCTGGTGGCCGAAAGGGTGTGGCAGGAGCTGGCGCGCGGGCTGATGGAGGCGCGGCCATCACGCATGTTCGAGGTACTGCGCGAATGTGGCGCCCTTCAAAAGCTGCTCCCCGAAGTGGACAAGCTGTGGGGCGTGCCGCAACGCGCTGACTACCACCCGGAAATTGACACCGGCGTTCACCTCATGATGGTGCTGGACATGTCGGCGCGCCTGCAGGCAGGGCTGGCGGTGCGTTTTGCCTGCCTGGGGCATGACCTGGGCAAAGGCACCACGCCGCCTGACGTGCTGCCGCGGCACATCGGGCACGAAGAGCGCAGCGCGCGGCTGCTCAAAAGCATGTGTGAGCGGCTGCGCGTGCCCGTGGAATGCCGCGAGCTGGCCGACGTCGTGGCGCGGGAACACGGCAACATCCACCGCAGCGAAGAATTTGGCGCGGCGGCGCTGGTGCGCCTGCTGGAGCGCTGCGACGCCTTTCGCAAACCCCAGCGCTTTGGCGAAGTCCTGCTGGCCTGCGAGTGTGATGCGCGTGGCCGACTGGGCCTGGACAACCAGGCCTACCCGCAGCGCGTGCGCCTGGCCCGGGCGCTGGAAGCGGCGCAGTCTGTTGCGACAGAGGCCGTGGCGCAAGCCGCGCAGGCAGCTGGCCTGAGCGGCCCCCAGATTGGCGAAACGATCCACTCGGCCCGTGTCCAGGCGGTGCAGGACTGGCTGGGCAGCGCCGCGGCAGACCGAAACTGAAAAGGAAGCCGGCCTACAAGCTGGCCGGCAAGAGTCTGCTAAGGTCTTCTGTACGTATTCAACGGTGAATGACGCCTGAAGTTGTCAGTGCGGGTTTGACCCGCAATCCATGCCTCGCGGGCCTGTGCAGGGGCGCATGCGGCATGGATCCCGGATCAACTCCGGGATGACAGGCCCTTTCGGCTTGATCAGGCGCCCACACTGCCACTGTCAAATCCGATGCACATGTCCCACGAAATGCTTCCCCGTATCACAGACGACACCGCCCTTTTTCTGGACTTCGATGGCACGCTGGTGGAGCTGGCCTCGCAGCCGGAAGCGGTGCAGGTCCCTGCACAACTCGTGAGCACCCTGTCCGCCCTGTCGCGCCGTGTGGGCGGCGCGCTGGCCATGGTATCGGGCCGTCGTCTTGCCGATCTCGATCACTTTCTGGCCCCGCTCAAGCTCCCCGCCGCTGCCGAACATGGCGCGTTATGCCGGGACGCAGCGGGCCTTCTGACAGACGCCGCGCAAGCTGACATGCAACATGTGCTGCATGCCGCGCAGAGCCTGCTCAAGCAACACCCCGGCCTGCGGCTGGAGGAAAAAACCCGTGCCATCAGCCTTCACTATCGCCATGCGCCTGAGCTGGAAAGGCTTTGTCTGCAGAAAATGCGGGAAGCCGTCGCTTTGAGCGACGGGCTGGACCTGATGCAGGGCAAGTGTGTCATCGACATCAAACCAGCCGGCGTCAGCAAGGGCACGGCCATCGCGGCCCTGATGGCACAACCGCCGTTTGCGGGGCGCCAACCCGTGTTTGCCGGTGACGACGTGACTGATGAAGCGGGCTTTGAGCAGGTGCAGCGTCTGGGCGGCCATGCCATCAAGGTCGGCGCGGGCACCACACTGGCCCGCCACCGCTGCGACGGGGTGGCTTCCCTGATCGCCTGGCTCCAGGCGGCGGGCGCGCTTGAGGCAAGCGCTGCCACCGTGACGCCCGGGATGTCAGCATGAGCGCAAACGCTGCACACCCGGGCTTTGGCGCGCCAGCGGCGGCCTCACTCTCGCTGGGCGTGATTGGCAATTGCGCTTTCAGCGCGCTGATTGACCAGCGCGGCCGCATTGTCTGGTGCTGCCTGCCGCGCTTTGACAGTGACCCGGTCTTCAATGCACTGCTGGACCCCGGCGAGAAGGGCAGCGCCTTCGGCATCGAGATTGAAAATTTTTCCCACAGCAAGCAGTGGTACGAACCCAACACCGCCGTTCTGCGCACGCAGCTGTTTGACACCAACGGCCAGGGCGTGGAGATCACCGACTTTGCGCCGCGCTTTTTCAGCCGGTCGCGTTTTTTCAAGCCCATGACCATCGTGCGCCGCGTCCGGCCGATCGAAGGCGCGCCCCGCATCCGGGTGTCGCTGGATGTGCGTTTTGACTGGGGCCGCAGCAAACCGGTGGTGACCCAGGGCAGCAACCACCTGCGCTTTGTCGGCGACGAGCTGACGCTGCGGCTCAATACCGATGCACCCCTGTCGCACCTGCTGTCCCGCCAGCCCTTTGTGCTCACGCGGGAGCACAACTTTTTGCTGGGCGCTGACGAATCCCTGCTTGACGGTATTGCCGACACCGCACGCCTGTTTGAGCAGGAAACCCTGTCCTACTGGCGCAAGTGGAGTCAGCGCCTGCACATCCCGCTGGAGTGGCAGGACGCGGTGATACGCGCGGCCATCACACTCAAGCTTTCGTTGTTTGAGGACACTGGCGCCATTGTGGCGGCCATGACCACCAGCATCCCCGAAGCGCCCGACAGTGGCCGCACCTGGGACTACCGCTACTGCTGGCTGCGCGACGCCTTTTTTGTGATTCGCGCGCTCAACAGCCTGTCGGAAGTGGGCACCATGGAGGACTACCTGCGCTGGCTCAGCAATGTGGTGGTGCAGTCTGGTGGCGGACACATCCAGCCGCTGTACGGCATCGGCCTGGAACGTGAGTTGCCCGAGGCGGTGCACGAGCACCTGGGCGGCTACCGCAACATGGGTCCGGTGCGCGTGGGCAACCAGGCACAGGAGCATTTTCAGCACGATGTGTACGGCAACGTGGTGCTCGGCGCGGCCCAGTCCTTTCATGACCACCGCCTGCTGCACCGCGGCGGCGAAGCGGAGTTTGCACGGCTGGAAGCAGTGGGAGAACAAGCCATCAAGACCTATGACCAGCCCGATGCCGGCATGTGGGAGCTGCGTACCCGCGCGCGGGTACACACCTCCTCATCGCTGATGTGCTGGGCCGCCTGCGACCGTCTGGGCAAAATTGCCACAACCCTGGACAAGCCCGAGCGGGCCAGCTACTGGCACGGCCATGCCGGCGTCATGCGCGAGCGCATCCTGCGCGAGTCCTGGAGCGAAGAGCGCCAGGCCTTTGCCGAAAGTTTTGGCGGGCGTGACCTCGACGCCAGCGCGCTGTTGATGATCGAAGTTGGCTTCATCGACCCGAAAGACCCGCGTTTTGTGGCCACCGTCGATGCGCTGGAGAAAAACCTGTGCGACGGCCCCTACATGCGCCGCTACGAAGCGTCCGACGACTTTGGCAAACCCGAAACAGCTTTCAACATCTGCACCTTCTGGCGCATCGACGCGCTGGCCCGCATTGGCCGCAAGGAGCAGGCCAGAGAGATTTTCGAGACCATGCTGGCCGCGCGCAATCACCTGGGCCTGCTGTCGGAAGACACCCACCCGGTGACAGGCGAGATGTGGGGCAACTTTCCGCAGACCTATTCCATGGTCGGCATCATCAATGCCGCCGTCCGCCTCTCCGCACCTTGGGACAGCCAGGTATAGCTATGGGGCCCCCACGCTTGTCACTTCGTGTACTGCGCTGCCCCCCGGGGGGGCTGTGCTTGCTTGGGGCGGCCCGACGCGGCGCACGTTCCTTGCGCCAGCGCCCGACATCGCCCCTGCTGGTCATTCCAGGTGAAGGTCCATGAGCCGGCTTGTGGTGGTTTCGAATCGGCTGGCGGACCCGCGCAAGACGGCGGCGGGCGGCCTGGCGGTGGCGCTTGGCGAGGCGCTGTCGGTCAATGGCGGTTTGTGGTTTGGCTGGAGCGGCACGATTGTGGAAGGTGGGGCACCGGGCGAAGGCGAGGTGCACACCCAGCAGGCCGGCAATGTGACACTGACCACGGTGGACCTGAGCCGCGAAGACCACGACAGCTACTACCTGGGCTACAGCAACGGCGTGCTCTGGCCGGTATTCCACTACCGCCTGGACCTGGCCGACTTTGACGCTGGCTACATAGGCGGCTACCGGCGCGTCAACCAGTTGATGGCGCGCAAGCTGATGCCACTGCTGCGGCCCGACGACATGATCTGGGTGCATGACTACCACCTGATTCCCCTGGCAGCCGAACTGCGTGCCATGGGCTGCAAAAATCGCATCGGCTTTTTTCTGCACATACCGCTGCCGCCGCCGCTTATCCTCGCAGCCATACCGCAGCATGAGTGGCTGATCCGCTCCCTGTTTGCCTATGACCTTGTGGGCTTTCAGACCCAGTCCGACGTGGCTCACTTCTCGCGCTACGTCAACCAGGAGGTCGGCGCAGAAGCGCTGGACGAGCATCTTTTCCACGCCTTTGACCGCACCGTGCGGGCGCAGGCCTTTCCCATCGGCATTGACGTCGACGAGTTCTCCGCCCTCGCCGAAGGCAAGGATGCGGTGGAGATGTTCAACAGCATGAAAGGTGAGTACTCGCGCCGGCGCCTGCTACTGGGCGTAGAGCGGCTCGATTACTCCAAAGGCCTGCCGCAGCGCCTGCGCGCCTTCAGGCAACTGCTGCAGCAATACCCCGAGAACCTGGGCAGCGCCACCCTGATCCAGATCGCTTCCCCGAGCCGCGAGGCGCTGGATACCTACTCGGGCCTGCGCCAGGAGCTTGAGAGCCTGTGCGGCTCCATCAACGGCGACTACGGCGAGCTGGACTGGATGCCGGTGCGCTACATCCACCGCAACGTGGCCCGCAAACGACTGCCCGGCCTGTACCGCGTGGCAAAAGTGGCCCTGGTGACGCCGCTGCGTGACGGCATGAACCTGGTGGCCAAGGAATTCATTGCCGCGCAGGACCCGGCCGACCCGGGCGTGCTGGTGTTGTCGCGCTTTGCCGGCGCGGCCGAGCAACTCAAGGAAGCGCTGCTGGTCAACCCTTACGACACCCACGGCACGGCGGAGAGCATCCAGCAGGCCCTGCAAATGCCCCTGGCCGAGCGCCAGCGCCGCCACCAGCAACTGCTGGCCCGCATACGCGAGCACGACGTGCACTGGTGGTGCAAGACCTTTTTGCAAACACTGTCCGGGATGACCCCCGGCTGACACCAACGGCGCTGTCGGGCCCTGGCAAGGAAACAGGAAGTGTGTAACCATGCTGTATCCATTGAGAACAGCCATGACCCAACGCAACTACCTCAACCGGCCGCTGGCCGAGGGCATACGCACCATCGGTTTTCGCAAGTGGTACGAGCGCGAACTGCTGTCCGGTCATGCACACATGTTGCTGGCTCTGCTCAGTACGATTGCGTTGATGGCCACACTGGAGCTGTTTCGGGGCGGCACACTGAGTGACAAACTTCTCAATATCTGCCTGTTTTTCGTCAGCGGTGCGGTGGCACTGTGGGCCTTGCGCCGCTACCTCTACCTGCTGTCACACGCGGAAGCCGTGGCCGACCAGGCCAATTGCCCGCAATGCGCCGAGTACGGCCGCTTGAGCCTGGTGGAAGAAGACCGCCGCAACGGCCAGTTGCTGGTGAGGTGCCGCAAATGCACCCATGAGTGGAAGCTGTTGCCCTGAGCCAGACGACACGCGGCGTCAAGCCACCAGGGCCAGTGCCGCATAGTCCCCGACCTTGTCCTGCAAACCGGCAGGCACAAGCTCAAAGCCATCAGTCAAGGCTGCCAGCTTGCCACCGATGTGAGACTGCAGGCGCGGCAGCAGGTAGTCACGGTGGTGCCAGAAGACACTGCCGCCTATGCTGATCCGCTGCAGGTCCAGCGTCACCACCAGGTTGTACAGGGCCCGTCCCATGACCCGGCACACCTCATCAATCACCGCTTTCGCGCGTGGATCATCAGAGCGTGCAGCCGTCAGCAGTGCAGCAGCGTCCGGGTAACCCAGGTCCGAAAACCGTCGCGGCAGGGCATTGCCGGCGACCAGCGCCTCGACATCGCCCACATTGCCGCAGCCACACAAAGCGTCGTTGTTGTCACTGACAAACATATGGCCGGCATGACCGGCGTTGCCGTTTTTACCGCGCAGCACATGGCCGTCCACACACAGGCCCACACCGATGCCGGTGCTCCAGGTAACGTAGGCGCAATTGGCCAGGCCCTGCAGCGCGCCCCAGCGCCGCTCGGCCTCCAGCGCCGCAATGCCATCGTTTTCCACCCGCACACGCACCGGCCCAAAAGCTTCACGCAGCGGTGCTTCAAGCAAAGCGGTGGTCCAGTTGTTGGGCAGGCCCCGCGCTGCACCCGCCAGCCCGCCGCAGATATTCGGCGCAGCCAGCTCGACACTGCCCTGCCTGAGCACAAACGGTCCGCAGGACGCGACACCAGCGGCAGATATGTCTGCCCACCTGATCTGAGCCGCGCTGCAGCTTTGCTGCACCAGCCGTATCACCTGCACAGCCAATGCATCGGGCGCGCCCTCTTTGGCCGTCGGCTCGCTGACCCACCCCCGCACGCCATGCTGGTCAGCCACGCTGACCGCCACCTTGGTGCCGCCAATATCGATGCAGGCCACGGGCGAGCTCAGATGTGCGGTGGACGGAGGTGTCATGGCAGTCATCGTCAAATCAATTTGCTGATCAGGCTGGCAACCAGGCTGAGCACGATGGTGGTGGTCAGCGGGATAAACCACTCCCGGCCAAACAGCCTGAACCGGAAATCGCCAGGCATTTTTCCAAAGCCGAGTTTTTGCAACATCGGCGTGAACCAGCTGATCAGGATCAGCGCCAGGAAGATCACCAGCATCCAGCGAATCATGGGGCTAGTTTAGACCCCAGAGTGCTGGGGTTGCCTGCTTGCTGCGTCTTTGCTTGCGGCTTCGGTGGCTTGCCTGCTGGCCGGGTCTCGCCTCGACGAATTTCTCTTCTGCTTCGTTACTGGGTGGTATACGTGGCAAGCCGGGGGTTGCCCGGCGGCAACTCACTTTTCTTTTGCGTCGCCAAAA
>JAKFXR010000162.1 GCA_021731285.1 Polaromonas sp.
CCAAGCGGTAAAAGGCTCCCCCAGAATCACCACCCCCATCAAAATGGTAGAGATCGGGCCAATCATGCCGGTCTGGGCGGTCAGGCCGGCGCCTATGCGCTCAATCGCCATCATCACCATCAACACGGGGGCCACGGTACACAGGGTGGCATTGAGCAGTGACAACCACAGCACCTGAGGCGCCACGTCTGCTGCGCCCAGGGGCCTGAGCACCAGAAACTGGAGGATGCAGCACAGGCAGGCGATGGTGCTGGCCACGCCGACCAGACGCAGCGAGCCCAGGCGCTGCACCATCTCGCCGCTGTAAACGAGGTAGATGGCATAACTGATGGCGCTCAGAAAAACCAGCAAGGCACCCCAGGCCGCATCGCTGCCCTGCAGGCTGATCTCGTGGCCAAAGACAAGCACCACGCCGCTGTAGCTGATGGACATGCCGATGATCTGCTTGAGCGTGATGCGCCGCCGATACAGCACCAGGCCCATCAACAACACCAGTGTCGGGTTGAGGTACAGGATCAGCCGCTCAAGCGAAGCGCTGATGTAGACAAGCCCAGCAAAATCGAGAAAACTTGCCAGGTAGTAGCCGGTAAAACCCAGCCACACAATGCCCAGCCAGTCGCGCCGCGACAGTGGCGCTTTGCCGCGGCTGGCCCACCAGGCCATCAGCGCAAAAATGGGCAGCGCAAACAGCATGCGGTACATGATGAGTGTCACCGCATCGACGCCGTAGCGGTAGGCCAGCTTGACGATGATGGCCTTGCCGCTGAAGGCGATGGAACCGAGGATCGCCAGCAGCAATCCGGATGCTATTCTTTTGCTAGCAAGCTCTTCCCGCCTGTCAAGGGCTGGATGGACTATTGATTCTGTATCCAGGCTCAAGGTGTATTTTAAAAACCGACCGCCTGCCCGTCGCGCCGGGGGTCGCTGGCCACCACATAACCTTCCACCTTGGGGTCACCCGCGCGCCAGATGAATTGCCCTGCGCCAAAGTCCTGGTAGGAATCGTTGATGACTTCCACCCGGTGACCGCGATCAGTCAGGCCCTGCACCGTTGCCGGATCGAGAGCCGCCTCCACATTGATCTCCATGCCCTCGTTGTAGCGCCAGCGTGGCGCGTCGCAGGCGGCCTGCGGGTTCTGGCCGTAGTCAAGCATGCGCACCAGGGTCTGCATGTGGCCCTGGGGCTGCATGTTGGCGCCCATGACGCCATAACTCATGACCGCCTGGCCGCCCCGCGTCAGGAAAGCCGGAATGATGGTGTGAAACGGCCGCTTGCCGGGCGCCACCTGGTTCGCGCCGGCGTCCAGGCTGAAGGCATGGCCGCGGTTTTGCAGGCTGATACCAAAGTTCGGTTCGACACAGCCCGAACCGAAACCCATGTAGTTGCTCTGGATGAAGCTGACCATCATGCCGTCTTCGTCGGCTGCCGTCAGGTAGATGGTGCCGCCCTTGACCGGATTGCCGGCGCCGAAATCCTGCGCTTTTTTCATGTTGATCAGTTTCGCACGCGAGGCCAGGTAGGCGTCGTCCAGCATTTGATCGACGCTCACCTTCATCGACGATGGCTCGGCCACGTATTTGTAGACGTCGGCAAAGGCGAGCTTCATGGCCTCGATCTGCAGGTGCTGGGAGTCCACACCATCGACCGGCATGCCTGCCACGTCAAACCTGTCCAGAATGCCCAGAGCAATCAGCGCGGCGATGCCCTGACCGTTGGGGGGAATTTCATGCAGGGTGTAGCCACGGTAGTTCTTGCCAATCGGCTGCACCCATTCGGGCTTGTAACTTTCAAAATCGCGGGCAGTCAGGCTGCCTCCGTGCTGCGTCGAAAATTTTTCGATGGCCTGCGCAATTTCACCGCCGTAATAGGCTGCACCTTTGCTCCGGGCAATCGCGCGCAGGGCGCGGCCCGCGGCTTTGAACTGGAACAGCTCGCCCACATTCGGCGCACGCCCCCAGGGCAAAAACGATTCGGCAAATCCCGGCTGGGACTTCAGCTCATCTGTAGCGGCCGCCCACTTCTGCTGCACCACCGTTGGCACCAGGTAACCACGCTCGGCAATCTCGATGGCCGGCTCCATCAGGTCGGCAAAGGGCAGTTTCCCGAAGCGCTCGCTCATCGCCACCCAGCTGGCAACAGCACCCGGGACGGTCACCGAGTCGAGCCCGCGCTTGGGAGGCGCAGTCGCACCGCCCCCGTGTTTGCGCGAAAAATAGTCGGGCGTCCACGCCTGCGGCGCGCGTCCCGAGCCGTTCAGGCCATGCAGTTCCTTGCCGTCCCAGATCAGGGCAAAAGCATCGCTGCCCAGCCCGTTGCTGACCGGCTCGACAATCGTCATGGCCGCCGCCGCCGCAATGGCCGCGTCCACGGCATTGCCCCCCTTGAGCAGCATGCGCAAACCGGCCTGCGCTCCCGACGGATGGGAAGTCGACACCACATTGCGCGCAAACAACGGCAAACGGGTGGAGGTGTAGGGATTGTTGTAATTGAAGTTCATGCGATTCTCGAAAAGGAACAAGGGTCGGCGAGACGGCGCCGTCACAAAGCGCAATCACTCGGTCGTGATCTTGCGCTCACTGATGATTTTTTTCCACTTGGCATTGTCGGCCTTGACCATGGCGGCAAAGGCCTGCGGCGTGCCGCCTGTGGGCTCCGCACCCAGCCGGGCAAAGCGCTCTTTCACATCGGCGTCGGCCAGCGCAGCATTCAGCGCCTGGTTCAGCCTGGCCGTGAGGTCTGCCGGCAGGCCTTTGGGTCCGTAAACACCAAACCAGGTCACCGACTCGAAGCCGGGCAAGACCTCGGCCAGCGCGGGCAGGCCCGGCGCCAGCGCGGTGCGTTTCAGGCTGGTCACCCCGAGCGCACGCAGCTTGCCGTCACGGACATGCGGCATGCCGGTCACCAGCGAGTCAAACAGCACATCAACTTTGCCGCTGATCAGGTCCGGAATCGCCAGCGCCGTGCCGCGGTAGGGAATATGAAGGATGAAGGTGCCGGACTCGGCCTTGAAATACTCCGTCGTCAGGTTGACAATCGTGCCGTTGCCGCTGGAGGCGTAATTGAGCCGGCCCGGGTTTTTGCGCGCATAGTCGATGAACTCCTTCATGCTTTTCGAAGGCGAACTGTTGGGCACCAGCACCACATTGGGCGAGCTGGCCACATAGGCGATGGGCGTGAAGTCAGCCTCCACGCTGTAAGGAATTTTCGGATTGATGGCGGGGCCTATGCTGTGCGTGCTGGATGTCGACAGCAGCAAGGTGTAGCCATCCGGCGCTGCCTTGGACGCCGCATCCGCGCCTATGGTCCCGCCCGCGCCTGGCCGGTTGTCCACGACCACCGTCTGGCCGATTTTTTCGCCCAGCTTTTGCGACAGAGCGCGCGCCAGAATGTCGGTGGCACCACCCGCCGGAAACGGCACGATCATGCGGATTGCGCGGGTTGGATAGGATTGCGCGGACACGGCCGGAGGGGTTTGGGCCGAGACGCCAAGCACTGCCAGAGCGGTTACCGCACCGAAAATGATATGTTTACTTTTCATTTTTGGATTGTGAACGATTTTGATGTTTCATGGCGTCCAGGGGACAAGGGCCCGGCACTGGCCCTGACCAGCGGCGGCAAAGAAAAACGGCGCCCGTGGGCGCCGTCTTGAGTGGTCAGGCAAAGGCCTCTGTTACAGCGCCTCATCCTCGTGGAAAGCTTCCTCGCGCTTGTTCTTGACCGCAGGCAACAGCACAATCACCAGCAGCAAGGCACCCGCGGCGAGCAAGCCGGCCGACAGCGGGCGCGTGACAAACACACTCCAGTCGCCGCGCGACAGCAGCAGGGCTCGGCGCAGGTTTTCTTCCATCATCGGGCCCAGAATAAAGCCCAGCAGCAGCGGCGCAGGTTCGGCGCCCAGCTTGATGAAGGTGTAGCCGATCACACCAAAAATCGCCACCATCCAGATGTCCCAGGTGTTGTTGTTGGTGGAGTAAACACCAATCGCGCAAAACAGCACAATCGCCGGGAAAAGGTAGCGGTAAGGTACCGTCAGCAGCTTGATCCACATGCCAATCAGTGGCAGGTTCAAAATGACCAGCATGGTGTTGCCGATCCACATGGAGGCAATCAGGCCCCAGAACAACTCCGGGTTGCTGGTCATCACTTGCGGACCGGGCTGGATGTTGTGGATGGTCATCGCCCCCACCATCAGCGCCATCACGGCGTTGGGCGGAATACCCAGGGTCAGCAAGGGGATGAAAGAAGTCTGCGCACCGGCATTGTTGGCCGACTCAGGGCCTGCCACACCGCGGATATTGCCCTGGCCAAAGGGGACTTCCCCCGGCTTCACACCCATTTTCTTTTCCAGGGCGTAAGCCGCAAACGCGGCCAGCAGGGCGCCACCGCCGGGAAGAATACCCAACGCTGACCCCAGGGCCGTGCCGCGGAGCATGGCAGGCGCCATGTTCTTGAAGTCCTGCTTGGTCGGCATCAGGCCCGAAACCTTGGCGGTAAACACTTCACGCTCGTGCTCGGGCTGCGACAGGTTGCTGATGATCTCGCCGTAACCAAACACACCCATGGCAATCACAATGAAGCCGATACCGTCAGTCAATTCAGGAACATCAAAGCTGAAACGTGCCACGCCCGAGTTCACATCGGTCCCAACGAGGCCAAGCAACAAACCCAGCACAATCATGCCCACCGCCTTGAGCAGTGAACCCGAGGCCAGCACCACAGCGCCAATCAGGCCCAGCACCATCAGGGAAAAATATTCAGCAGGGCCAAACTTGAAAGCCAGTTCGGTCAGCGGAGGCGCAAAGGCAGCCAGAATCAGGGTGCCGACACAGCCCGCAAAGAACGAGCCCATGCCGGCAGCGGCCAGCGCCGGCCCGGCCCGGCCTTTTCTGGCCATCTGGTAGCCGTCAATACAGGTCACCACCGACGAAGACTCGCCCGGCAGATTGACCAGAATGGCAGTGGTTGAGCCGCCATACTGGGCGCCGTAATAAATGCCCGCGAGCATGATCAGCGCAGACACCGGCGGCAGGGCATAGGTGGCAGGCAGCAACATGGCAATGGTTGCAACCGGGCCAATGCCCGGCAGCACGCCGATCAAGGTCCCCAGAATACAGCCCGCCAGCGCGTACAGCAGATTGATGGGTGTGAAAGCGACGCTGAAACCCAGCGATAGATTGGCAATGAGATCCATCTTTTTTTCCTTAGCCTGTGATAAAGGCGGGCCACACAGGGAATTGCAGCTTCAATGCCATGACGAATGCCAGGTAGCTGCCAATCGCCAACACCGTCGCCAGGATCAAAGTGTTTTTCACTTTCCATCCCGCTTCCGCCATGCTGGCAACAAAGGTCACGGCGTAGATCGCCACAATCAGCCCGAAAGCAGGGAGTTTGAAGGCTGGCACGCCCGCCAGCAACACACCGAACAACACGTTGGCGGCAATGATGAAAAACAGCGGCTTCCAGGCCCACTTGCCGATCTTGCCGCCGCCCTCGGTTTCCACAACCAGTGCAGTGAACGTGACGGCCGCACCAATGATGGCCAGCAGGACGCCGAGCAACAACGGGAAGTAGCCGGGACCCATGCGCGCGCCGGTGCCGATGTTGTAAGTGCTGGCACCCCAGGCAAACATGACGCCGACAGTCATGAACATAAGGCCGCAAAAGAAGTCTTTCTGACTCTTGATATTCACGGGTTGTCTCCTCAATAAAAACAATGAACCTGCTGATTGTGCATTCAGACGACCCCACTGGCCATGTGGCTTTCACCTACACCCGTCAGGTGTCGCCTTCAGGACATGGGCGGTGTTGTGGCAAGAATCTCTTCGATGGTGGTCACGCCTTCGGCGACTTTGAGCGCACCCGCCAGTCGCAACGGACGCATGCCATCCGCGATCGCCTGACGCCGCAGGGCGTCGATGCTGGGCTCCTTCGTCACCTTGTCCTTGAAAGCCTCCGTCACCGTCAGCAGTTCGTACAAGCCCATGCGGCCAAGAAAACCTGTCATGCGGCAGTCCACGCAGCCCACAGGCTTGTACGGCCGGTAGCCGCCATTGATCTGCCACGGCTGAACAACTTCAGCAAGCGTCTCGCGCGAGGTGGAGTCGTCTTTTTCGCGGCATTGCTGGCACAGGGTGCGCACGAGGCGCTGCGCCAGCACACCCAGCAGCGTGGCATTGATGAGGTAGGAGGGAATACCGAGCTCCATCATCCGCGACACCGCTGATGGCGCGTCATTGGTGTGCAGCGTGCTGAACACCAGGTGCCCGGTGAGGGCCGCCTGCACCGCCATCTCGGCAGTCTGCAAGTCGCGGATTTCGCCCACCATGATGATGTCCGGATCCTGTCGCATCAGCGCGCGCAAACCCTCGGGAAAGTCAAAGTCCAGGTGCGCCTGCACCTGGGTCTGGTTGAACGCCGGCTCGATCATCTCGATCGGATCTTCGATGGTGCTGACGTTGACTTCTTCCGTTGCGATGCGCTTGAGTGTGGAGTACAGCGTGGTGGTCTTGCCCGACCCGGTCGGCCCGGTCACCAGGATGATGCCGTGCGGCCGCTTGACAAGGCTTTCCCAGCGCGCGGCGTCGTGCTGCGAGAATCCCAGCGCATCCAGATCCTTGACGGTGGTGTCAGGATCAAAAATGCGCATCACCATTTTTTCGCCAAAAGCCGTGGGCAAGGTGGACAGCCGCATTTCAATCTCGTCCCCGCGGGGATTGCGCGTCTTGATGCGCCCGTCCTGCGGGCGGCGTTTTTCCACCACGTCCATGCGGCCGAGCAGCTTGATGCGCGCCGTCATGGCGTTGTGCACGCCCATGGGCAGTTGATACACCGGGTGCAGCACCCCGTCGATGCGAAACCTGATCACGCCCTGTTCACGCCGCGGTTCCAGGTGAATATCACTGGCACGCTGGTCAAAGGCGTACTGCCACAACCAGTCGACGACCTGCACCACACCCTGGTCATTGGCATCGAGCTGCTTGTTGGTTTTTCCGAGTTCGACAAGTTGCTCGAAGCTGGCCGCACCGGCATTGCCGCCCGCCTTGAGCGCTGCCTTGACCGATTTGGCGAGCGCAAAAAACTCGGCCGTGTAGCGGGCGATTTCCGCCGGGTTGGACACGACCAGCCGCACACTGCGCTTGGACTGGCGTTCGACTTCCAGCACCCAGTCGGTGATGAAAGGCTCGGCAGTGGCCACGACCACTTCCGTCGGCGTCACCTGCACCGGCAGCACCTTGTGCCGCTCTGCATATACCGCCGACATGGTGTCGGCCACCTTGCCCACATCCACCTTGAGCGGGTCAATGCGCAAATAGGAAAGATGGGCCCTTCCGGCCAGCCACTGGGTGATGGTTTCTATGTCCAGCGGCTTGCCGTCTGAGACACGCGTCATGCTGACGCTGGCAAGGCGGATCAGGGGATGCTGGGCACTTTGTACCTGTGCGCAGCGCGCAATGGTGCGCTGGGCTTCGGTGGCCGAGATGACACCGTCTTCACTCAACCACTCG
>JAKFXR010000099.1 GCA_021731285.1 Polaromonas sp.
AGACAGGCAGGACGTTTATCAGAGCCGGCGCGAGCTCATGAAGCTGTTGGCCACGGGCGCTGCAGGCGCGGCCATGGCTGGCTGGGCAGGCCGTGAGGCGATGGCCCAGTCCGTGGCCAAACCCGGCAAACTTGCTGCGTTGCCGGGCGCCAAGTCCGCAGTGAACGGCGCGGTGACCATGGAAAAACTCACCGACTACAAGGACGTCAGCACTTACAACAATTTCTACGAGTTCGGCACCGACAAGGCCGACCCGGCAAAAAACGCCCACACGCTGGTCACCAAACCCTGGACGGTGGCGGTCGAAGGCCTGGTCAAGCAGCCCAAAACTTATGCCATTGAGGACCTGATCAAGCTCAGCGCGCAGGAAGAACGCATTTACCGCCTGCGCTGCGTCGAGGGCTGGTCGATGGTGATCCCGTGGGTCGGTTATTCCATGGCCGAGCTGATCAAAAAGGTCGAACCGCTGGGCAACGCCAAATACGTCGAATTCATCACCCAGGCCGATCCCAAGACCATGCCATTTGTGGGTTCACGCGTGCTGGACTGGCCTTATGTCGAAGCGTTGCGCATGGACGAGGCGATGAACCCCTTGACCCTGCTGACCTTTGGCATGTATGGCGAGGTGCTGCCCAACCAGAGCGGCGCGCCTGTGCGTCTGGTGGTTCCATGGAAGTATGGTTTCAAAAGCGGCAAAAGCATTGTCAAGATCCGCTTCACCGACAAGGAGCCGCGTACCGCCTGGAACAAGGCTGCCGCCAACGAGTACGGTTTTTACTCCAACGTCAATCCGAACGTGGACCATCCGCGCTGGAGTCAGGCAACCGAGCGTCGCATCGGCGAGGATGGCCTGTTTGCGAAGAAGCGCAAGACCCTGATGTTCAATGGGTATGAGGCGCAGGTGGGGCAGCTCTACGCGGGCATGGACCTGAAGAAGAACTTCTAATGGCACCAGCCAAAGCATCACTGCAAAAAGCGCTGATGCACCCCCTGGCCAAGCCGCTGGTGTTTGTGCTTGCGCTCTTGCCGTTTGCCTGGCTGTTTTACGGCGCCCTCACCAACAACCTGGGTGCCAACCCGGCCGAGTACCTGATTCGGGCCTGCGGTGACTGGACTTTGCGTTTCCTGTGTCTCACGCTGGCCGTCACCCCGCTGCGTGTGCTCTCCGGCCTGTCCGCACTGGCCCGATTCCGGCGCATGCTGGGACTGTTTGTGTATTTCTACGTTGTGCTGCACCTGCTCAGTTACAGCTGGTTCGATATGGGCTTTGATCTGGGCGACATCATCAAGGACATCATCAAGCGGCCTTTTATCCTGGTGGGGTTTGCCGGCTTCCTGCTGCTCACGCCCCTGGCGCTGACCTCATTCAACCGCGCTGTGAAGGCCATGGGTGCCAAACGCTGGCAAATGCTGCACAAGCTGGTGTACCTGATTGCCGGCCTGGGCTTGCTGCACTTTTTCTGGATGCGTTCGGGAAAGAACGACTTTGCCGAGGTTGCGATTTACGCCGTGATCCTGGGCTTGCTGCTGGGCTGGCGGCTCATTGGGTTCATCAAGAAAAAATGGGGTTTGCCCTTGTCGGGCATGGCGCGATAGCTATTAAATTCATAGCTATCTGCGAACCATTTTTTCTGTCCGCATCTGATCTGCGGCCGATTCGCGTTCCCGTATCAGGTGCACGGCCAGGCCATCGACCAGGAGCTCGGCAGCCCGTCCCCGCGTGTTGTAGTTGCTGGCCATGCTCATGCAATAGGCTCCGGCCGACAGCACCGCCACATGATCGCCAGGCGCTACCGCCAGGTGGCGGTCCCGGCCAATCCAGTCGCCGCTTTCGCAGACCGGCCCCACCACGTCACATGTCATGCCAGGGAGGCCGTCACGTGGCACGACCGGCACGATGGCGTGAAAGGCCTGGTACATGGCGGGACGCGGCAAGTCGTTCATCGCCGCGTCAATGATGCAGAAGTTCTTGTGCTCGCCGGGTTTGAGGTAAAGCACTTCGGCCAGGCAGACGCCGGCATTGCCAACGAGGGAGCGGCCCGGCTCGATCATGAGTTTTTTGCGGCCGTAGCCACGGGCGTCCAGCCGTGCCAGCAGGGCCTGCCACAGCGCATCGGCCGCAGGTGGTGTGTCCTGCTCGTAGTTGATGCCCAGGCCGCCACCAAAATCGATGTGCTCGATGGGGATGCCTGCGGCCTCAATGCTGGCGACCAGATCGAGGACCCGGTCCATTGCATCGAGGTAGGGCGTGGTGTCGGTGATCTGGGACCCGATGTGGCAGTCAATGCCCGTCACCCGCAGGCCTTTGAGGGAAGCGGCGTGCTGGTAGATCCGCAGCGCCTCTTCATGCGCCACGCCAAACTTGTTGCCCTTCAGGCCGGTAGAGATGTAGGGGTGGGTCTTGGGATCGACGTTGGGATTGACCCGGATGCTGACCGGGGCAATGCGGCCCATGGCGAGCGCCACCTCCGACAACACATCGAGCTCGGCCTCGCTCTCGACGTTGAAGCAGCCGATGTCGGCAGCCAGTGCCTGCTGCATTTCTGCGCGCGTTTTCCCGACACCCGAAAAAATCACCTTGCGCATGTCACCACCGACGGCCTGAACCCGTTCCAGCTCGCCGCCGGAGACGATGTCAAAACCGCAGCCCGCTTCAGCAAACACCTGCAGCACGCCCAGGGACGAGTTGGCCTTCATGGCATAACAAATTTGCGCGTCGCGGCCGGCCAGCCCTTTTTGGTAGGCGGCCAGTGCTGACAGCATGGCGGCTTTGGAGTACACAAACAGCGGCGTTCCGTAGTCGCTTGCCAGGGCGGCCAGGCTGGCCTGCTCCAGGTGCAAGGTCCCGTTGCGGTAGGCAATCTGGGGCGCGCCGGGAAGGCCGGCGGAAAGCGCAGCATGATCAGTCATTGCATTCATCGCGGCGTAAAAGTGGGAGGGCTTGCGGGAGGCGGTGCCGGAATGTCGCTTGTGATTGCGGCGGCGGGGACCGGTTTGGCCGCCGCGCCGGGAGCCGGGCTTTCCAGAGCAGCTTTCGGCGGCGGAGGAAAGTAGAGAGGGCCTTTCTGGCCACAGCCGCTCAGGCAGGCGGCGGTGGTCAAGGCGGCAGCCAGCACGCAAAGGCCATGCTTACCGAAGACCGCACGGCCGCGGCCTAAAATTTGGCGTTGAATCTGAATTCTTGCAAACATGATGGGATTGTAATGACCGACCACAGGTATCTTGACCTCGCCGAAGCCGCGCTATCGGCCATCGAATCAGCTTGTGACCGTATCAACGATGAGACGGATGTCGACGTCGACAACCAGCGGACCGGCGGCATGATCACTCTCATCTTTGCCAACCGCAGCCAGATCATCATCAATCTGCAAAAACCGCTGGAAGAAATATGGATGGCGGCCCGGGCCGGCGGTTTTCACTACAAGTGGATTGACGGCCAGTGGCGCGACACCAGGGACGGCAGCGAACTTTTTGCCGGATTGTCACGGTATGCCAGCGAGCAGGCGGGGCAGCCGCTGGTGTTTGAACCTAATTCTTGAAGAGATCCAGGATGCGCTTTCTCTCGTCGCTGGGAGGTGGCGTCTGGATCGCAGCGCCGGGAAGCGCGGGCTGGCCGGGGACCGGGTTGTCCCCGGCAGCTCCATTGGCGGGGCGATCTGTCATGCCCACACTGCTGATTCCCGAGCCTTTGGCATATTCCGCATAGAACCATTCGCCACCCATGTTGACGACACCCTCTGGCGGTGAATACTCGGTAACGGGAACGCCTTTGAGGGCGTAGTCCATGTAAGTTATCCAGACGGGCAGGCTCAATCCGCCGCCGGTCTCCCGGTCGCCCAGCTTTTTGGGCGTGTCGTAGCCCATCCACACTGCGGCCGTCAGCGTCGGCTGATAACCCACAAACCAGGTATCGATGGAGTCGTTGGTGGTGCCGGTTTTGCCGTACAGGTCGGGACGTTTGAGGGTCGCCTGCGCTTTGGCTGCTGTGCCGCTGCGGGCAACTTCCTGCAGCAGGTTGGACATGATGAAAGCGTTGCGCGCTTCAATGCCGCGCACAGACTCGTCAAGAACCGGGACCGGGCTTTGCACAATGACTTTGCCCTTCTGGTCCGTGATTTTGGTGATCAGGTAGGGGTTGACGCGGTAGCCCCCATTGGCAAAGACCGAGTAGCCGATGGCCATTTGCAGAGGGGTGACCGACCCAGCGCCCAGTGCCATCGTCAGGTAGGCCGGGTGTTTGTCGGCGTCAAATCCAAAATGGGTGATCCATTCCTGCGCATTTTTGGCGCCCACCGCCTGCAACACCCGGATGGAAATCATGTTTTTTGACTTGGCCAGGCCGCGGCGAAGGTTCATGGGCCCTTCAAATGTGCCGTCGTAGTTTTTGGGCTCCCAGGGCTGACCGCCTGTGACCCCCGCATCGAAAAACAGTGGCGCGTCGTTCACCACAGTAGCGGGAGTGAAACCCTTTTCGAGCGCTGCCGAGTAGATGAAAGGCTTGAAACTGGATCCAGGCTGGCGCCAGGCCTGTGTGACGTGGTTGAACTTGTTCTTCTCGTAGTCAAAGCCACCCACCAGCGCACGGACGGCGCCGTTGCGCGGGTCCAGGGCCACAAAAGCCCCCTCGACTTCTGGCAACTGGGTGATTTCCCAGGTGTTTTTGGGCGTTTTGGCCACCCGGATCAGAGCCCCGCGCCGTATCCTGATGTTGGGGGGCGCCTTGTCGGACAGACCGGACTGCGCCGGTTTGAGACCGTCGCCGGTGATCTCAATGGTTTCGCTGTTGTGCCGCACCGCGACGATGCGCTTTGGCGTGGCTTCCAGAACCACCGCCGACATCACATCGTCATTGTCCGGGTTGTCCACCAGTGCATCGTCGATGGCATCTTCCGTTTCCTGGGGGTCTTTGGACAGCTCGATGAATTTCTCGGGACCCCGGTAAATCTGGCGCCTCTCGTAGTCCATGATGCCCTTGCGCAAGGCCTTGTAGGCCACTTGCTGGTCGGCAGCGCGCAGGGTCGTGAAGACGTTCAAGCCGCGTGTGTAGGTCTCGTCGCCGTACTGGCTGAACACCAGCTGGCGCACGGTTTCTGCGACGTACTCCGCATGCACCCGTCCCGCATCAGGTCCGGACCTGACGACGAGCTGTTCATTCTTGGCGGCTTTGGCCTGTTCGGCGGTGATAAAGCCGTTGTCCTCCATGCGTTCAATGATGTAGAGCTGGCGTGCCTTGGCCCGTTTGGGATTGCTGACCGGGTTGTAAGCCGACGGCGCCTTGGGCAGGCCAGCCAGCATGGCGGCTTCCGCAATGGTGATTTCTTTCAGGGGTTTGCCGAAGTAGGCTTCTGAAGCTGCCGCAAAGCCATAGGCGCGCTGTCCCAGAAAGATCTGGTTCATGTAGATCTCGAGAATCTGGTCTTTGCTCAGCAGGTGCTCCAGCTTGAAGGTCAGCAGGATTTCATAAATCTTGCGGGTGTAGCTTTTTTCGGCTGAGAGGTAAACGTTGCGTGCCACCTGCATGGTGATGGTGGACGCGCCCTGGCGCTTGGCCTGCCCAACGTTGGCCAGCGCAGCCCGCAGGACACCGATGTAGTCGACGCCGCCGTGCGAGAAGAACCGGGCATCCTCAATCGCCAGAACAGCGTCTTTCATGACTTGGGGGATGTCGCCAATGGGGGTGAGGTTGCGGCGCTCTTCACCAAATTCGCCTATCAGCACTGCGTCCGCTGAGTAAATCCGCAGCGGCAGTTTGGGCCGGTAGTCCAGCAAATCCGATACATCGGGCAGGTTGGGGTAGGCCACAGCCAGCGCAACGGCCACGGTCATTAGCAAGGACACCAGCGCCACCAGCACCAGGCCGATGCCCCAGGCCGAGATTTTGAGCGCGACGGGCAGCCACGTTGAGCGCCTGGACGCTGGATGTCTATCGTCGGGAGAGGGTGAGTTAGCCATGGGTTTAACGTTAAGTTCGCGCTGCCGCCATCAAATCAGTTGCGCCGGAACACTTTTGACCTTCCCGGATTGCATATTTTGCATTTATAAGTAAGCGGCTGCTTCCCGGAGGAATTCAGTCAAGCCGTGAAAAACGTCTGCTTTTGGCAACGCTCATAGTAAGCTAAAAACGAAAAATCCTTTGTTGTACAACGGTCTTACTGATAGCATTCAAGTGATTTCTTAAGTTTGCAGGGCTACATACTAGCCGTCATTTGGGGACCGATTTGATCTCTTTGGGATCCTTATTCAACCGCCAGTCGTCCGCTTTGCTGGGCCTGGATATCAGTTCTTCCAGCGTGAAGCTGGTTGAGCTGAGCCGTGACAAGGCGGGCAATCTGGTTCTCGATTGTTGCGCGATTGAACCCCTGGAGCGCGGCTGGATTACCGACGGTAACGTGGAAAAATTCGATGAGGTCGCCGAGGCGGTGCGCCGGCTGGTCAAGAAAAGCGGCACCCGCACCAAAAACGTCGCCATGGCCTTGCCCGCCTCCGCTGTGATCACCAAAAAGATCATTCTCCCCGGCGGTTTGTCGGAGCAGGAGCTTGAAATCCAGGTGGAGGCGGAAGCCAACCAGTACATTCCCTTTTCGCTGGATGAGGTGAGTCTTGACTTTTGTGTGGTCGGTCCGAGCGCCAGCTCGGTCGGTGACGTTGAGGTATTGATCGCTGCGTCCCGCAAGGAGAAAGTCAACGACCGCCAGGGCCTTGCCGAAGCGGCGGGGCTCAAGCCCGTGGTGGTCGATGTCGAGTCTTACGCCTCCCGCCTGGCGACAGCCCGGCTGATAGAAAATCTGCCCGACAAGGGACTGGACACCATGGTGGCCCTGTTTGAAGTAGGCGCCCTGACGACCAGCATGCAGGTCATCAAGAACGATGAAGTCCTGTATGAACGGGACCAGGCTTTTGGCGGAGCGCAGTTAACCCAGCTGATCGTGCGCCAGTACGGTTTTTCGCCAGAAGAGGCTGAAAGCAAGAAGCGCAGTGGCGACCTGCCTGAAGACTACGACGCCGGTGTGCTCAAGCCCTTTGTTGACAGCATGGCCCAGGAAATCGGACGTGCGTTGCAGTTCTTCTTCACCAGTACCCCCCATAACAAAGTCGACTACGTGATGCTTGCGGGTGGCTCGTCTGCCTTGCCGGGCCTGACGGATGCCGTGACCCAGCAGACTTCCTTTGCGTGCATGGTTGCCAATCCCTTTGAGGGAATGACGCTGGGCGGCAATATCCGGGAGAAAAAGATGAGGCGGGAAGCGTCGTCTTACCTGACTTCCTGCGGTCTGGCCTTGCGGAGGTTTTACCAGTGATTCTGGTCAATCTGCTTCCCCATCGCGAGGCGGCGCGCAAGCTTCGCCGCGAATCATTTTTTGTCTCGCTGGCGATGGCTGCGCTGGTGGGCGGGTTGATCTGTGGCGCCGTGTATACC
>JAKFXR010000063.1 GCA_021731285.1 Polaromonas sp.
AAGAGTTTGCTATATATTTGATAGTAATTGGGCAAGCATTCATTTGTTTCCTCCTGGTGCAGCAAAGCCGGCTTCTCCGGGGCCGGGCGTCGGCGAACCGTTGCCAAAAATCAGGGACTGCGGGTTGTCGCCCACCGTGTTGACGGTGCGCCTGAGCTGGCGCATGGTGCGTGTGGTTTCCTCGGCCACCTCGCCCAGGCGTGGCAGGGTGGCGGCGCTGAAGGTTTCCACCGATGCGGCCAGCGCAGCGCCGCCTTCGGCCACCTTGTCGAGGGGGCCGCCCTTGGCGTTGAGGCGTTCGGCCGTGTTGCCCACCTCGGTCGCGGTTTTGGACACATCGTCAGCAGCGACTTTCAGCGACTTCATGGTGATGCTGGCTTCGCGGCTGAGCGCGGGCAAGCTCGCCACAAACGGATCCAGCTTCAAGGTCAGCTTGTTCAAGCTGTCGGCGGTTTCGCCGAACTGCTTGACCGTGCCCATCAGGGCCTGCTGGTTTTCCGGGCCCAACAATGTGTTGAGCTTGGTGCTGGCCTGCTCGACCTGCTCCATGATCACCTCGCCCCTGGCCAGCATCTTGTCGAGCAAACCGGGCTTGAGCGCGATGCGCGGCGGGTCGTTGTCGTTGGGCACCAGCAACTCGGCCGATTCGCCCTTGTCTTCGAGCTGGATGAAACCCAGGCCGGTCACGCCCTGTGAGCTGATGGTGGCGTAGGTGGCCTTGGTCAACGGCGTGCCCTGATCGACCGAGATGCGTATGAGCACATTGCCCTTGACCTTGTGGTCAAAGCCGATGAACTCCACCTTGCCAACCGGCACGCCGCGAAAGCGCACCTGGGCCTGCGGTTGCAGACTGGAAATGGTCTCGCGGGTGGACAGCTCAAACAGGTTGCGGTCGCCGTCGTCGCGGGTCAGCCAGATGGCCAGCAAGGCCAGCAAGGCCGTGATGGCCAGCACAAAAGCGCCGGCGGCAATGGCATGGGCTTTGTTTTCCATTTCAACGCTCCTGAAAATACGGTGACCAGTTGGTGGTCATACAGTGAAGGGGTACTCGCGCAGCAGCTCCATCGCCCGCTGACCGCGCTCGCCCAGGAAAAAGTTCTTGATGAAGGGGTGAGGAAACACCAGCACGTCTTTGGGTGCGCCGCTGACAATGACCTTCTGGTCGGCCAGCACCGCAATGCGGGTACTCAACTCGAACAGGGTGTCCAGGTCGTGCGTCACCATGACGACGGTGAGTTCCATGTTGTGATGCAGCGAGCGCAGCAACGCGCAAAAACTGTCCGACGCCTCGGGATCCAGACCGGCTGTGGGCTCATCCAGCAACAACAGCGGAGGGTCCATGATGAGGGCGCGGGCCAGCGACACGCGCTTGACCATGCCACCCGACAGGTCACTGGGCATTTTGTCGGCATGCTCCGGGTCCAGCCCCACCATCTGCAACTTGACCATGGCGGCTTCGTGAATCAGGGGCAGCGGCAGGGTCTTGAGCTCACGCAGGGGAAAGGCAATGTTCTCCAGCACGGTGAAGGCCGAAAACAGCGCCCCTTGCTGGAACAGCATGCCCACACGCCGCGCCGCGCCCTGTTTGCCCAGCTCCGAAGCGGGTTTGCCCAGCACGGTGATTTCTCCCTCGCTGGGTTGCTCCAGGCCCAGGATCTGCCGCAGCAAGACCGTCTTGCCGCTGCCCGAACCACCCACCAGAGAAAGAAATTCCCCACGGGCAATGCTCAGGTCCAGATCCTTGTGAATGACCGCCCGCTTGTCGCCGTTGGTGAAGACGGTCGAGAGCTTGCGGATGTCGACGATGGCGTCATCCATGTTTCATATCCCCGAGAGTCGACAGAAGGCACCTCTTCTTCAAGCAGGGGCCGCGGGTCTGGCTTTGCCAGCCCGCAGGCGCAGCGGCCCCCCCGGGGGGCAGCGTAGTACGCGAAGCGACAAGCGTGGGGGCCATATCTCTAGACACCAATGCTTTTGAACAGCACGGCGAACAATGCATCGACAAGAATCACGACGGTGATGGAAGTCACGACCGACGCGGTAGTGCCTTTGCCCAGGCTCTCGGTGTTGGGCTCCACGCGCAGGCCGAAGTGGCAGCCGATCAGCGCAATCAGAACACCAAACACCACCGACTTGGCCGTGGCCAGCGTCAGGTTGGCGGCATCAACAGCTCCCGGCAAGGCATTGATGAAAAAGGACGGCGTGATGCCCATCGCCAAGTCTGCAGCCAACATGCCGCCAAACAGGGCGGCCAGCGTGGTCCACACGCTGATCAGCGGCATCACCACGGCCAGCGCCATGGCCCGCGGCATGACCAGCCGGTAGCTGTGGGCAATGCCCATCACACGCATGGCGTCCAGCTCCTCCGTCACCCGCATCACGCCAATTTGTGCGGTGATGGCCGAGCCGGAACGGCCGGCAATCAAAATCGCGGCCAGCACCGGTCCGAGCTCGCGAATCAGGGAAATGCCCAGAATGTTGACAATGAATGCATCGGCGCCGAACTGCCGCAGTTGCTGGGAAATCAGGTACGCCAGCACCACCCCGATCAGAAAACCCACCAGCGCCGTGATGGGCAAAGCGGTGGCGCCTATGTGGTACAGATGACCGGACAGGTCGCGCCATGGCCCGTCGCGCGGCTGTCTGGCCAGCTTGCCGAGGTTGAGCATCAAACGGCCAACGAGAACCAGCAGGTCGGCGGCATGAGCACCGACCTCAAACAGGCCTTCGCCGAGTCCGAGAAAAGCCTTTCGCAAGCTCAGGCGTGGCCTGGACTTGTGCTGGGCACTGAATTGGGCGACGCGGTCGAGCACGGCGCGCTGCGCGGGCTCGATCTCGATGTTGCCTGGCCACTGCCGGCCCCAGTGGTTCCACAGCACCTGCGCGCCCAGGTGGTCAAGCTGGCCAATCTGGCGCAAGTCCCACAACACGCCTTCACCGGAGGCACCGGGACTGGCCGTTTGCAGCCTGGCGTTCAAGGCATCCCAGACGGGGCCGTCGGTCAGCGCAGCTGCGGTCCAGGGACCCAGCACCGCATAACACGCGCCCTGGGCCGTGTCTTGCTGGTCAATATGCGGAGTCGCCTCGCCTGGCGCGGCAGCTTCCGGAGATGGCATTTTTTCGATGGGCGCAACACCAGTTGGGGATGAGTGGCAGAGCGGGCGTGAGCCCGCGCGCGGCGTGACCAAACCATATTAATGCAGCGGCAGCGCTTGTGGCCACAGCATTTGTCTCCAGAACACCCGCGCCGCTGTCCTACAGCCGGGCGCGTGTATGGGGACTGCCCCCTCTGCCATCCAGCCCGGGTGCACAATGTCAGCGCCGCGGCAGCTTGGACAGCTTTAATGTCCTCAGATTAAAAAGAGCAATTGAGACAAATGAACGAAAACATCTTTGACTGCACCATCATGGGGGGCGGGCGCCCTGGCGCCGAGGGCGAGGGGCCCCAGCTCCGGCTGGGGATAGCCCCGGCAGAAAGGATGCGTTCCGTCCCATGAGTGACAACATCTTTGACTACATCATTGTCGGGGGCGGAACCGCCGGATGCCTGCTCGCCAACCGCCTCAGTGCCGACGCATCCAAACGGGTGTTGCTGATTGAGGCCGGCCGCAAGGACGATTACCACTGGATCCATGTGCCGGTTGGCTACCTCTATTGCATCGGCAACCCGCGCACCGACTGGCTCTACAACACCGAGCCAGATGCCGGGCTCAATGGCCGTTCGCTGCGTTACCCGCGCGGCAAAACCCTGGGGGGCTGCTCCAGCATCAACGGCATGATCTACATGCGCGGCCAGGCCCGTGACTATGACCAGTGGGCACAACTGACAGGGGACGACAGCTGGAGCTGGGACAACGCACTGCCGCACTTCATGCTGCACGAAGACCACTACAAGGGCGCCAGTGCCCTGCACGGTGCCCGGGATACGCCGCCTGCGCTGATGCAGGACCAGGTCCAGCCCTACCAGAAACTGCTGCGCCATCGTAACGCCGGGGGCGAGTGGCGGGTCGACAAACAGCGGCTGCGCTGGGATATTCTGGATGCCTTTTCCGAGGCGGCGCAGCAGGCGGGCATCCCGGCCACAGAGGACTTCAACCGTGGCGACAACGAGGGCGTAGGCTACTTTGAAGTCAACCAGAAAAACGGCTTTCGCTGGAACACCGCCAAGGCCTTCCTGCGGCCGGCGTGCTTTGGCCGGCCCAACTTCGAGATGTGGACCAGCGCACAGGTCAGCAAACTGGTCATCGAACGCCAGGGCGACGGCAGCCAGCGCTGCACCGGCGTCGAGGTCTGGACCGGTCAGGAGCGGGTGACCGCCTATGCCAATCGCGACTCCAGCAGCAACGGCGAAGCAAGAAAGGGCGAGGTCATTTTGAGCGCCGGCAGCATAGGCTCGCCGCAAATCCTGCAGCTGTCGGGCATAGGGCCCGCCGCCCTGCTGCAGCGCCTGGGCATCCCGGTGGTGGTCGACCTGCCGGGCGTCGGCGTCAATCTGCAGGACCATCTGCAGATACGCTCTGTCTACAAGGTCAAAAGCAGCACCACGAAAAACTTCACGCTCAACACCTTGAGCAACTCGCTCTGGGGCAAGGCCAGGATAGCGCTGGAGTACGCCTTGCGGCAGACCGGGCCGATGAGCATGGCGCCCTCGCAGCTGGGCGCATTCACCCGCAGCTCACCGGAGCAGCCCTACCCCAACATCGAGTACCACGTGCAGCCGCTGTCGCTGGACGCGTTTGGTGAACCGCTGCACAGTTTCAACGCCTTCACGGCCAGCGTCTGCAACCTCAACCCGACGAGCCGTGGCTCGGTCACGATCAAGACCAACCGCTTTGAAGATGCACCGGCCATTGCGCCCAACTACCTGAGCACCGCAGAAGACCGGCAGGTGGCAGCCGATTCGCTGCGGGTCACACGCCGCATTGTTGCGCAGAGCGCTCTGGCCGCGTATGAACCTGAAGAATTCCGTCCCGGCGTGCAATACCAGACCAACGAAGATCTGGCGCGGCTGGCTGGCGACATTGCGACCACCATCTTCCATCCGGTGGGCACCACAAAAATGGGCCGGGCCGATGATCCCCTGGCCGTGGTCGACGCCCACCTGCGGGTGCGTGGCGTCAGCGGCTTGCGCGTGGTCGATGCCGGCGTGATGCCCCTGATCACCAGCGGCAACACCAACTCACCCACCCTGATGATTGCGGAAAAAGCCGCGCAGTGGATTCAATCAGGTGTTTAAGAGCCCCCACGGTCGCTCACCGCGTGTAGCTCCCTGCCCCCCCCAGGGGGGCCGCTGCGCCTGCGGGCTGGCAAAGCCAGACCCGCGGCCCCTGCTTGAAAATACCAGCGCTCAGAAGGTTGCGGGTCCCCAGTGCAGTCCGAGCCGCGGAACCGGCTTCGCCGGGCCGCAGGCGGGGCGCCCCCTCGGGGGGCAGCGCATTACACGAAGTGAAAAGCGTGGGGGCTAATCAATGAGAAGCGCGGCGATGCGCACGCTGTCGGTCTGCTGGCTGCGGGCACGGATCTCGTCCGCGCAGCCTATCCAGCGCTTGAGGTGGGCCGTCCAGCTGCGCGCCTGCTCTTCGTTCAGGGGCGTGCTGTCCCGGACGGCGGCGGCGTAGGGCTCCGGCCCGCAGTGGACCTGCGCTTCACTGGCGAATCCCATGCGGTAAGACAGCGGAACCAACAACTGCTGTTCGGCCAGCCAGCGCTGGCTGATGACAAACATGTCCGCTGGCGCGGTGGCGTTCATTTTGTCGAGGATGGTTCGGGGGGTACCCAACCCTGCCATGTAGGTTTCAACACGCCGGGAGATATTGGCAAACGGCTCCGAAGCGGGGTCCACAGAGTCGCCGTCCACCTGCACGCGGATGCGATGGACGCCCAGGGTAGCGCCGCTGGCGACGGTGCGGGTGACGCCGCCCATCCACAGGATAAAGCAGGCGCTGTAGCAGCGCGCGCCAGCCGGCACGTGTGTGGCGGCGTAACTTTTCTCAAGCAGATTCGCAATCTTGATGGTTTCCCTCAGATCGCCGCCACCGGAGTCCAGGAAAACCGCGCGGGCAAAACGCTCGTAATTGTCGGGGTGGCGTACAAAGCGAACGATCTTGGCGTAGTCACCGACCTGTATCTGCCCCTGGATGAGCACCCCCCGCTGGAACGCGGAAACGTCCGCCGCCGCCGCGGGTGTCCAGGCATGCAACAGGCAAATCACAAAGGCAATCACGGTACGCATGTTGAAACTCCTGCTGTGACCGATTGAATCGGCAAGTAAGCAATCGTAAGCAAACATTGTGACCGCGTCAGTCATAAATTGCCGGAGCCGGGGTAACTTATTACCACCGGAATCCGGCATATTGCCGCGCCCTCACTGGGGCGCAGTTTTGCTGCGTAAAACCATGCCCTCACCGGACAGCAGCACTTCAAATCTGGACAGAAAGCTCTGCCCCAGCAAGGCAATGCCCGGTTCCTGCCCGACCAGCCCAACCCCCACACGGGTGCCCGAAACGCTGGCAGGTCCCACCGCAACCGGCACGTCTGCAACGATGCGCCCTCGCAGCTCCCCGTTGGCGGTCCGGAACGTGGTGGGCTGGCCAGCGGCCAGGCCAGCGCTGCGCGCAAACTCCTCGCTGACCACCACCATGGAGGCGCCGGTGTCCACCAGAAAGGTCACCGCCTTGCCATTGACCTGACCCGCGGCATAGAAATGCCCGTCACGGGCCCGGGGAATCCGCAATTCGCCGGTCGCCGAGACCACAAGCGGGGCCGGCTTGAGCACCTGATTCATCCAGGCGTACAACCCGGCCATGACCGCCAGCCAGAACAGCACGATGGCCAGCGGTCCCCAGCGCAGGTGGCGGGTAACTTGCAAGGGATTTTTCATGACTACCTGTTTTCTACGGGGCCGGTCGGGTTCAAGACGTACCAGGCCAAGGGCGAATGCCTGTACAGAAATCATACGGGGCACCGGTCAAACCCGTCAGGCACAACATGAGCAAGGCCATAATCCCCAAAAACCCATGTCCATGCCGACCACTTCCGCGCTGCCGCCAACAAGTCTGGCCCAATACATGCAAAAGCAGCGTGAGCTGTACGTGCTCGCACTGCCGGAGAAAATCGCCGCGCTCGACTCGGCCCTGCAGCAGGTGCGCAGGGCTGCCACGGCCGACGCCACCCAGGTGGCCCTGGCGCAGGCTCACAAGCTGGCCGGCTCCGGTGGCACCTTTGGACTTCCCGCCGTCAGCGAAGCTGCAGCCGCGATTGAGAAAATCCTCTCAAGTGACGCGGCCGCGCAGTGCTCGCTGGCCGAAGCCGATCATCGCGCCCTGGCAGGCGAAGTGCTGGCCCTCCGGCAAGCGCTGGCGCCCGTATCTGAACCGCCCACCGCAGAGCCCACCCCGAT
>JAKFXR010000048.1 GCA_021731285.1 Polaromonas sp.
ATTTACGTTTTGCATCGGTTGGGCCCGCCGATGTGGCGGCTTTGCGACAGCAATTGCCTGACAATTCGCAGCCGCTGGCCTTGTTCGGCGGCGGCCATGTGGGTCACGCGCTGGTGCAGGTGCTGTCGCGCCTGCCGTATGCCTTGACCTGGATAGACAGCCGCGATGGCATTTTTCCGCCGGCCTTGCCAGGCAACGTGATCAGTGAACATTCGGACCCGGTGCAGGGCGCGGTGCGCGGCCTGGCGCCGCAGTCGCGGGTGCTGATCATGAGCTTCAGCCACGCCGAAGACCTGGACATCGTGGCCGAATGCCTGAAACGCCAGCGCGAAAAAGGCGACTTGCCCTACATCGGCCTGATCGGCAGCAAAACCAAGTGGGCGACCTTCCGGCACCGGCTGCAGGCGCGTGGTTTCAGTGAGCAGGAGCTGGCGCATGTCACCAGCCCGATCGGCCTGCCCGGCATCACCGGCAAGGAGCCGGAGGTGATTGCGGTGTCGGTGGCGGCACAGTTGTTGCTCCTGGAGTCAGGGAAGCGCTGAACAAATCCCCTGGACCTGTTCAGCGCTTCCCTTCGGCTTGAGATTTTTGCGTCAGGTTGACAAGTTGTATACACTTTCGTGGACAGGTCGCAGCGGAGCCGTTTGTGTTCGCGGCCGGAATTCTGCTCAGAGCGCCCGCAGTGGTGAGCAGGTTTGAAAGTTGGGTTATGGAAAGTTATTACCTCGACTGGGCCAACCTGCTGCTGCGCTGGGTCCACGTCATCACCGCCATCGCCTGGGTCGGCTCCTCCTTCTATTTTGTTTTTCTCGACTCGAGCCTGACGCCACCGGTCGATGAAGACCTCAAGAAGCAGGGCGTCAGCGGTGAACTCTGGGCGGTGCACGGCGGCGGTTTCTACCATCCCGTCAAATTTGCAGTCAAGCCGCCCGAACTGCCGAAACACCTGCACTGGTTTTACTGGGAAAGCTACAGCACCTGGCTGTCGGGCTTTGCGCTGTTCACCGTTTCCTATCTGTGGAACGCCAGCACCTACCTGGTCGACAAGTCTCTGATGAACTGGTCCTCCGGCGCCGCCATCGGCGTGGCGCTGTCGTTTTTTGTGGTGTTCTGGATGCTTTACGACGGCATCTGCCAGCTGTTTGGCAAACGCAAAAACGGTGATGCCATCGTCGGCGCGCTGGTGTTGCTGCTGGTCTGCCTGGCGTCCTGGCTGGCCTGCCACTGGTTTGCCGGGCGCGCCGCCTTCCTGCTGGTGGGCGCCATGATCGCCACCGCCATGAGCGCCAACGTGTTCTTCTGGATCATCCCGGGCCAGCGCAAGGTGATTGCCAGCATCAAGGCCGGCGAGCCGGTGGACCCGGTGCACGGCCAGCGCGGCAAGCAGCGCAGCGTGCACAACACCTACTTCACGCTGCCGGTGCTGTTTGCCATGCTCAGCAACCACTACAGCTTCACGTACAGCCACCCGCAGAACTGGCTGGTGCTGATTGTCATGATGCTGGCCGGCGCGCTGATCCGCCAGTTTTTCGTGATGCGCCACGCTTACAAGCTGGGCCGCAACCGCAACCCCCTGCCGTATGCGCTGGTGGGTGTGCTGCTGATCGCGGGCGCCATTGTCTGGATGAAGCCGCCGCCTGCGCCTGCCGCGGCACCGGTTGCTATGAATTCAGGAGCAGTTTACGCAGGTCCGGCGGGCGCTGCAGGCCAAAATGACTATGAAAAACTGCAGCAGGTGATGGCACAGCGCTGTTACCAGTGCCACGGCGAGCAACTGCAGATGAAAAACATCCGGCTGGACTCGCCGGCCCTGCTCAGCCGGCACGCGCAGGCGGTGTACCAGCAGGTGGTGGTGAGCAAGCTCATGCCGATGAACAACGCCACCGGCATGCTGGACGCCGAACGCGCCCTGGTCCGGCAGTGGTTCGAAAGCGGCGCGAAAACCCCCTGAGCAGACCGTGACGGCTTCAGTTGGCATGCCAACTGAAGTTGTAAGTTCTGCGTAATTTCGCGTATCGACGCAGCCCCTTGCGCGTGCTTCAATGTCATCGCATTGCAGGCCGTTTGCTGCAGGCAGCCCAGGCATTCGCCGAAATGCCGCCGTCGTTGAAACCCGAGGAGACAAGACATGATGCCCATCCATTTGCTGCTTCGCACGCTCGCGATCGCCGGTCTCGCCGCCACCTCGCTGGCGGCCGGGGCGGCCCAGATTGTTGTCGGCCAGGTGGCCCCGCTCTCGGGGCTGGAAGGCACCCAGGCCCGCGCCTACTCCACGGGCATCCAGCTGGCCCTGACCAAGGCCAACAAGGCCGGCGGCGTCAACGGCCATACCTTCAGCCTGGTGCGCAAGGACGACGGCGGCAGGCCGGCCGACAACATGGCTGCGACCAAGGCGCTACTCAGCGAGAGCCGTCCCCTGGTGCTGGCGGGCTACTTTGGCGACCGCGTCGTGGGCGACCTGATCGCCTCGAAACTGCTGGAGACCGAAAACATCGCGCTGGTCGGCTACCGCGTCAATGAAATCCGCGCTGAAGCGCCGCTGGTCTACAGCGTGCGCGCCAACTTGCGTGACGAGATCAACAAGATCACCGAACACCTGGTCACGGTGGGGGTGACCCGCCTCGGCCTGTTCTACCCCGATGGCGCCGGCGCCGCCACCCTGCTCGCGGCCATGGAAGACGTGATGAAAGCGCGCGGCGCCAAACTCACCGCCAAGGCCACTTATGTGCAGGGCACCAACCGGGTCCCGAATGCGGTGGTGGACACCTTCATCAGTGCCGCACCGCAGGCCATCATCGTGGTGGCCAGTGGAGCTGCCGCCGGAGCCTTTATCGAGAAATACCGGCTGGACGGCGGCACGGCGCAGTTGTTTGCGCATTCCGGCGCGGACATCGAGCAGATTTCCCAGCGTCTGGGTGAGGATCAGCTCAAGGGCCTGGCGATCACGCAGGTCACGCCCAACCCCTACAAGATTTCCGGGCGCCTGTCCAAGGAGTTCAGCGACATCGCCGCCGCCACCCCGAACCTGGAGGTGCCCGTGAGTTACGCGATGATGGAAGGTTACATCGCCGGCTCGGTGATCGTCGAGGCTGCGCGCCGCATGGGCCCGAAGATCTCGCGCGAGGGGTTTGCCAACGCACTCGACACGGTCGATGTCGATCTGGGCGGCTACAAGGTCGGCTTCAAACCCGGCATGCGTTCCGGTTCGCGTTTTGTCGAACTCAGCATCGTGACTGCCACCGGCCGCATCCGGCAATAAACGGGGGGTCTGGGCTGCGCTTCACCAGCTGCTCACCAGGCCGGCCGAACGCGTCGAGGTTTTTTCGAAGTGGCCGGCCAGGTAGTCCACGAAGGCCCTGACCCGGGTTGACATCTGGTGCCGCTGCGGCCAGACCGCATGGATGTCGGCCGGCGGCGACTGGTAGTTTTCCAGCACCTGGCGCAGGCGTCCGCTGCGCAGGTAACGCGCCACATCCCACTCGGCCCGCATCACGATGCCGTGGCCGGCCAGCGCCCAGTTGACCGCAATCTCGCCATCGCTGGTGCTCAGGTTGCCGCGCACCTTGACGGTTTCCACGCGTTTGCCCGCGCTCAGGCGCCAGATGCCGTAGGCCTCGCCGCCCTGGCGGATGCCGATACAGCTGTGCCGCGCCAGGTCCTGCGGCACCGTGGGCGCGCCGCGTTTGGCGATGTAAGCCGGCGAGGCGCACAGCAGGCGGCGATTCGGCGCCAGCCTGCGGGCGATCACGCGCGCATCGGGTGGCTCGCCGAAACGCACACACACGTCAAAGGCGTCGTCGTCGGCCGGTGGCGGGTTCACGGTGAGCTGTAACTGGATCTGCACCTCGGGATGGAGCTTGGCAAAACCCGAGATCAGCGGCGCGATGTGGGTGCGGCCAAAACCCAGCGTGGCATTCACGCGCAGCAGGCCCTTGGGCGCGGCTACCGCGCTGGCCACCCGCTGCTCCATGTCCTCGATATCGGCCAGGATGCGCCGGGCGTGGGTCAGGTAGAGCTCGCCCTCGGGTGTCAGGCTGACCCGCCGCGTGGTGCGGTTGAGCAGTTGCGCGCCCAGCCGGGCTTCCATCTGCGCCAGGCGTTTGCTGACGGCCGGCGTGGTGACATCGAGTTCGCGGGCCGTCGCCGAAAAACTGCCGCAACGCGCCAGCAGGCTGAAAAAAGCCATTTCGGAAGGGGCGGAGGCAGGGGTGGACATGGTCGCTATCCTTAACTCAAAGTAAACAATAGGATAACTTCAAGCGCCGTTTTTGAACATGGCCCTCCGTAAAGTCAAGGGCATGACATTGATAAAGGAAAACCCGTGAAAACCTACAAGATCGCCTGCATTCCCGGCGACGGCATCGGCAAGGAAGTGATTCCGGCCGGCCAGCAGGTGCTGCAGACCCTGGCTGCCGCGCAGAAAAATTTCAGTTTCGACTTCACGTCTTTCGGCTGGGGCGGCGACTGGTTCCGCGAGCACGGCGTGATGATGCCCGACGACGGGCTGGATGCGCTGCGCGGCATGGACGCCATCCTGTTCGGCTCGGCGGGCGACCCGCACATTCCCGACCACATCACGCTCTGGGGCCTGCGCCTGAAGATCTGCCAGGGCTTCGACCAGTACGCCAATGTGCGGCCGACCCGCATCTTGCCCGGCATCGACGCGCCGCTCAAGCGCTGCACGGCCAAAGACCTGGACTGGGTCATCGTGCGCGAAAACTCCGAGGGCGAATACGCCGGTGTCGGCGGCCGCGTGCACCAGGGGCATCCGATCGAGGTGGCCACCGACATGTCCATCCTGACGCGCGCCGGGGTCGAGCGCATCATGCGTTTTGCCTTCCGTCTGGCGCAGTCGCGCCCGCGCAAGCTGCTGACGGTGGTGACCAAGTCCAACGCCCAGCGCCACGGCATGGTGATGTGGGACGAGATCGCGCTGCAAATCAGCAAGGAGTTTCCGGACGTGAGCTGGGACAAGGAACTGGTCGATGCCTGTACCGCACGCATGGTGAACCGCCCGGCCTCGCTGGACACCCTGGTCGCCACGAATCTGCATGCCGATGTGCTGAGCGACCTGGCGGCTGCGCTGGCCGGCAGCCTGGGCATTGCGCCCACCGGCAACATCGATCCCGAGCGGCGCTACCCGTCGATGTTCGAGCCCATCCACGGCTCGGCCTTCGACATCATGGGGCAGGGCCTGGCGAACCCGGTCGGCACCTTCTGGTCCTGCGTGATGCTGCTGGAACACCTGGGTGAAGACGCTGCGGCGCGACGCCTGATGCAGGTGATCGAGCAGATCACCGCCGATACATCGCTGCACACCCGCGACCTGGGTGGCAGCGCCACGATGGATCAGGTCACCCGGGCCGTTTGCGAGCGCCTGTCCGGCGATGGGGAGGTGCAGCGCCGCGCCGCCTGAGGCATGCCTACCGAGTTGATGAGAAGCCACCAAAACCGAAGGAGACAAAACCATGAAGAAGCTGATTTCCGCATTGAGCCTCGCCCTGCTGGCGCCCGTGGCGCTGGCCCAGGCTTGTCCCGACAAAAACGTGTTGTACTGGCAGGCCTTCCCGCCGGGCGGCGAGTCCGACCTGTCGGCGCGCCACCAGCAGGTGGTGCTCAAGAAGAAATGCCCGTCTGTCGACACCATCATCCAGTACAAGGCCGGCGCCGGCGGCGCGCTGATGTGGTCGCAGATGAACCAGCTCCCGCCTGATGGCTTGAACATCGTCGGTGTCAACCTGCCGCACATCGTGTTCCAGCCGATCGAGGGCGTGGTCCAGTACAAAACCGCCGACGTGACGCCGGTGTTCTGGTTCCACTTCACGCCGGATGCTTTGGTGGTGCCCGAAAACAGTCCCCACAAGACCTTTGCCGACTTCATTGCCGCGGCCAAAAAGGATCCCGGCAAGATGAGCCTGGGCGGCTCCGGCCTGAACTCGGCCAACCATGCTTCGCATGAGCGCCTGAACGCGGCCTTCGGCATCAAGAGCACCTATGTGCCTTACAAAGGCACCGGCGACATGGCGCTGGCCGTGGTCGGCAGCCAGATCGACGGCGCGGTGACCTACACCGCCTTTGCCATCAACAACAAGGGCAAGACGCGCGCGCTGGCGGTGGCCATGGACAAACGCCATCCGCTGCTGCCCGATGTGCCGACCTTCAAGGAGCTCGGCGTGGACTGGGTCGACGGCGCCTACCGCGGCATCGGTGTGCCCAAATCGACACCGCCGGAAGCGCGCAAGAAAATTGCCGACATGTGGGCCGCGCTCAACAACGAGCCCGAGATGAAGGAACTCGCGGCCAAAAGCGGCTTCGAGCTGGTCAATGTGGGACCGGACCAGATGGACGCCTTCATGAAGGAAAAGACCCGGCTCTACACCGAAGGTGCGCAGCGACTCGGTCTCGGGAAGAAATAACGGCCTGCCCACGCCGCAGCCGCGGCGTGTGTACGGCGGAGTTACCAGCGGGTTACGGCGGCACAATGGGGGCTGGAGACACCGAATGACCGCACCGAACCCCGCCAGCGAGCCCCGCGCCTTTCTCGACCATCTGTACCAGGCCGCCGTGCAGCGCGCCTTGCCGCTGCACACCACCGCAGCATTTTTGCCGCCACCGCCCAGGGGTCGGACCATCGTGATCGGCGCCGGCAAGGCTGGCGGCTCGATGGCGCAGGCCGTCGAGGCCTTGTGGCCGGCTGATGCGCCACTCGAAGGCCTGGTGGTGACGCGTTACCACCACATCCCGCCGCGCCCCGAGGGACTGCCGCAACGCATAGAGATTGCCGAGGCAGCGCATCCCGTGCCCGACGCCGCCGGCCTGGCCGCGGCGCAACGCATCCTGCAGATGGTGCAGGGCCTGACGAAGGACGACCTGGTGCTGTGCCTGA
>JAKFXR010000082.1 GCA_021731285.1 Polaromonas sp.
CCCAAAGGCTCGGCTCGCAGCTCGCCGGCAACCACCCCGCGCGCCTACCGTGAAAGCGGTGCCAGCCACCTCTACGGCCTGCATGCCGACCGCATTTACAAGGGCCGGATGCCACCGCTGCTGTACGCGGTGGGCGTGCTCAATGTGGAGATCAACCAGGTGGGCATCGTGACCCGGCTGGACTGGATGCGGGCGCCACGCCATGCACCCGAAGTCATTGCCGAGATCGAGCGCATGATCCAGGCCGCGTCGCCCTTTCCGGCGCCCACGCGCCTGGGCAAAGTGGTCTACACCGACACCTGGCTCTGGCACAAAAGCGGCAAGTTCCAGCTCGACACCCTTACCGAAGGGCAGAATTAGGGCCCCCACGTTCGCTCACTGCGTGTAGCTCTCTGCCCCGCGAGGGGCGCTGCGCCTGCCGGCTGGCAAAGCCAGACCCGCGGCCCCTTTCTGGTTGGACCCAAGCCGTTCGCCATGGACATGTCCAAGGAGGGCCCGGCTGCCTAGCTGCCGCGGTAGGTCGAATAACTCCAGGGGCTGACAAGCAGCGGCACGTGGTAATGCTGACTGGTGTCGGCCACGCCGAAATCGATGCTGATCTTGTTCAGGAACTGGGGCTCAGGCAGCGTGACGCCGCAGCCGCTGAAATAAGCAGCCACATCAAACACCAGCCGGTAGGTGCCGGCTTTCAGGCTGGTGTTGTCGTACAACAGGCCGTCCGGGTTGCGGCCATCGCTGTTGAGAACGAATGACTTGACCAGCTGCGCCTGGTCGCCTTGCGTGGTGTACAACGCTGCCGGCATGCCGGCAGCCGGTGTTCCGTGCATGGTGTCCAGTACATGTGTGCTCAGGCCCATGGCGCATCCTTCATTTCGTGAACCAAAAGTGTATACAGTTTTCAGGTTTGGAGCTATCATTTGCGCGATGGAGCCGCCCACCACCTCTGCCATCGTTGAAGCCCTGACCAGAGCCATTGTGGAGCATCGGCTGCAGCCGGGCACCAAACTGGCCGAACAAAAACTGGCCGACCACTTCGGCGTCTCCCGCACCCTGGTGCGGCAGGCCCTGTTCCAGCTATCGCAAAACCAGCTGATCCGGCTGGAGCCCGCACGCGGCGCCTTTGTCGCCACGCCTTCGGTCAACGAGGCGCGTCAGGTGTTTGCGGTTCGCCGCATGCTGGAAGCGGAAATGACACGCGCCTTTGTCCGCAGCGTCACCCCGGCAAGAATCCGGGCACTCAAAGAGCATGTGGCCCGGGAAAAACTGGCGGTGGAGCAGCAGGTTGTGTCCGTCCGCAATGAGTTGCTGGGCGACTTCCATGTGCGCATGGCTGAACTCATGGGCAACGAAGTGCTGGCCCAGATGCTGGGTGACCTGGTGTCGCGCTGCTCGCTCATCACCTTGATGTACCAGAACGCCGGAGCAGCCGAGCATTCCCACGACGAGCACCTGCTCATCGTGAAGGCGCTCGCCGCGAAGGACGAGGAAACCGCCGTGCGCCTGATGACAGAACACCTTCAGCATGTGGAGGAAAGCCTGACCTTCGACCGCAAGCAGCCGGTCAACGACATTTCGATGGCGCTGTCATGAGCACGCACAAGCTGTCTGGCTACCCTCGAGACATGATGGGCTATGGTCCCAGGCCGCCGCATGCGCAGTGGCCGGGCCGGGCCCGCATCGCGCTGCAGTTTGTCCTCAACTACGAGGAAGGTGGCGAGAACTCGGTGCTGCACGGCGACGCCGGCTCCGAGCAGTTTCTCTCGGAGATGTTCAACCCGCCCGGTTACACGGACCGGCACCTGAGCATGGAAAGCATCTACGAGTACGGCTCGCGTGCCGGCGTCTGGCGCATCCTGCGCGAATTTGAGCAACGCGGCCTGCCGCTGACCGTCTTTGGCGTGGGCATGGCGCTTGAGCGCCACCCTGAACTCACCACCGCCCTGGTGTCACTGGGCCACGAGATTGCCGGCCACGGCATGCGCTGGATCAATTATCAGAACGTTGATGAAGCCACCGAGCGCGAGCACATGCGCCAGGCCGTGCAGGCCATCACCCAGTTGACGGGTCAGCGACCTCTGGGCTGGTACACCGGCCGCGACAGCCCCAACACGCGCCGGCTCGTCGCCGACGAGGGCGGTTTTGAGTACGACAGTGACTACTACGGCGACGACCTGCCACTCTGGATGAAGGTGCAAAAAACCGATGGCAGCGTGGTGCCGCATCTGGTGCTGCCCTATACGCTCGATACCAACGACATGCGGTTTGCACTGCCTCAGGGCTTTTCTCAGGCCGGCGACTTTTTCATCTACCTGCGCGACAGCTTTGATGCCCTGTATGCCGAGGGCGACCCGAATGGCCTGGATACGCCAAAAATGCTGAGCATCGGCATGCACTGCCGCCTGCTCGGGCGGCCGGGCCGCATTGTCGCGTTGCAGCGCTTCCTCGACCATGTGCAGCAGCACGCAGGTGTATGGATCTGCCGCCGCATCGACATTGCGCGCCACTGGAAACAAGTCCACCCCTTCAAAGACCGGCCATGACACCCACCCTTGACCAACTCAACGACGCCTCAGCAGTGCGAGCCGGTGTGTGGCTGACCGGCCTGTATGAACACTCCCCGTGGATCACCGACGCTGCGCTGGCGCAACGCCCCTTTCGCTCGCTGGCAGAGTTCAAGCACGCGATGGTGCGCATCGTGCATGAAGCCGGGCGCGAGCCCCAGTTGGCCCTGATCCGCGCGCATCCCGAACTCGCGGGCAAGGCCATGGCCACAGGCAGCCTGACCGCAGAATCCGGCAGCGAGCAAAGCAAAGCCGGCCTGACCAGTTGCACACCACAAGAGCTGGCGCGAATTCAGCAACTCAATGCCGACTACAGCGCCAAATTCGGCTTTCCTTTTGTGCTGGCGGTGCGAGGCCCGCGCGGCAACGGCCTGGCCAAACAGGAGATCATGGACACCTTCGAAAGGCGGCTGTCGAACCCGGCCGATTTTGAGTTGGACGAATGCCTGCGCAACATTCACCGCATTGCCGAGCTGCGCCTGAACGACAGAATGGGCCTCACACCCGCGCTTGGCAACCAGGTCTGGGACTGGCAGGAGGAACTCGGCCAGTACAGCGACCCCGGCTACGCTGAAAAAGGCCAGCTCACGGTGACCTACCTCACCGACGCGCACCGCAGCGCTGCAGCGCTGATTGCGCAAACCATGCGCGACAGCGGTTTTGACGAAATCGGCATGGACGCGGTTGGCAATGTGGTGGGTCGCTACAAGGCGGCCGCGCCCGGGGCCAAAACCCTGATGACCGGCTCGCACTACGACACGGTGCGCAACGGCGGCAAGTACGACGGACGGCTCGGCATCTTTGTACCCATCGCCTGCGTTGCCGAGCTCAAACGCCAGTCAAAGCGTTTGCCCTTCGACTTTGAAGTGATCGCCTTTGCCGAGGAAGAAGGCCAGCGCTACAAAGCGACCTTTCTTGGCTCCGGCGCCCTGATCGGCCAGTTCAACCCGGCCTGGCTGGACCAGAAAGACGCCGACGGGGTGAGCATGCGCGAAGCCATGCAACACGCCGGCCTGCCCGCCACCCTGGAGGCCATTGCCGCCCTGCAGCGCCAGCCGGCAGACTACCTGGGTTTTGTCGAAGTGCACATCGAGCAGGGGCCGGTGCTCAACACCCTGGGCATCCCGCTCGGCGTCGTGACCTCCATCAACGGCGGCGTACGCTACCTCTGCGAGGTCTCCGGCATGGCCAGCCACGCCGGCACCACGCCCATGAACGCGCGGCGCGATGCGGCCGTGGCCGTGGCCGAGCTGGCGCTGTATGTCGAAAAACGCGCTGCCCGCGATGGCGACTCGGTCGGCACCATCGGCATGCTGCAGGTGCCCGGCGGCTCCATCAATGTGGTGCCAGGCCGCTGCCACTTCAGCCTGGACTTGCGTGCGCCCGTAGACCCGCAACGTGACGCACTTGTCACGGATGTGCTGGCTGAACTGCAGGCCATCTGCAAGCGGCGCGGCCTGGGCTTTACTGCAGAAGAAGCCATGCGCGCCGCAGCCGCTCCCAGCGCGCCCGCATGGCAGCAGCGCTGGGAGCGCGCGGTGGACAGCCTGGGCGTACCGCTTTACCGCATGCCCAGTGGCGCTGGTCACGACGCGATGAAGCTGCACGAGGTGATGCCGCAGGCCATGCTGTTTGTACGCGGACAGAACGCCGGCATCAGCCACAACCCGCTGGAAAGCACCACCAGTGACGACATCGACCTGGCAGTGCGGGCATTTCTGCACCTTCTCGACGGACTGGACGCATGACCGACAACCACAAACTCGACGCCTGGGTAGACGCCCACTTTGACGAAGAAGTGCGTTTTCTGCAGGAACTGATCCGCGTTCCCACGCCAACACCGCCCGGTGACAATGCGCCGCATGCCGAGCGCACGGCCGCCCTGCTCCAGGCCTTTGGCTTCGACGCGGAGAAGCACCCGGTGCCGACGGATCAGGTCAGGGCCTATGGGCTGGAGTCCCTGACCAACCTCATCGTGCGCCGGCGTTACGGCGAGGGCATCACCATCGCCCTCAACGCGCACGGCGATGTGGTGCCACCCGGTGAAGGCTGGACGCATGACCCCTATGGCGGTGTCATCGACAAGGGCCACATCTATGGCCGGGCTTCGGCTGTCAGCAAGTCCGACTTTGCGACCTTTACCTTTGCGGTACGCGCTCTCGAATCACTGGGCCTGCCTTTGCAGGGCGGCGTGGAGCTGCACTTCACTTACGACGAGGAATTCGGCGGCGAGATGGGGCCGGGCTGGCTGCTCAGGAACAAGCTGACGAAACCCGACCTGATGATTGCAGCCGGCTTTTCCTACGAGGTGGTCACCGCCCACAACGGCTGCCTGCAAATGGAAGTGACAGTGCACGGAAAGATGGCCCACGCGGCCATACCTGGCAGCGGCGTCGATGCCCTCCAGGGGGCGGTGAAGATCCTCAATGCGCTCTATGCCCAAAACGCCCTGTACCGCAAGATAAGCTCACAGGTCAAAGGCATCACCCACCCTTACCTGAACGTCGGCCGCATTGAAGGCGGCACCAACACCAACGTGGTTCCCGGCACGGTGATGTTCAAGCTCGACCGCCGCATGATCCCCGAGGAAAACCCGGCAGAGGTGGAAGCCGCTTTGCGTACGGTCATCGCCACGGCCACAGAACAATCCCCCGGCATCCGGGTCGACATCAAACGCCTGCTGCTGGCCAGGGCCATGCAGCCCCTGCCCGGCAACCGGCCCCTGGTCGAGGCCATCCAGAAACACGGCCAGCAGGTCTTTGGCGAGGCCATTCCGGCCATGGGCACACCCCTGTACACCGATGTGCGCCTGTATGCCGAGGCCGGAATCCCCGGCGTCATCTACGGCGCCGGGCCCCGCACGGTGCTGGAATCCCATGCCAAGCGGGCCGACGAGCGTCTCGCCCTGGACGATTTACGCCGCGCGACCAAGGTGATTGCCCGCACGCTGCTGGAGCTGCTGGGCCGCCCCGACAAGGCCAAAGCATGAAAACCGCGCCTGCACGCTATTCAGGGCATATCCTGATAGGGCGGGGATCGATCTCACCGACAATCGGTCACGCCATGGGTGCCTTCGCCCCATAACGGGCACTGTTTTTGCTTGATCTGATTACCAACCTTTTTCCTCTGGAGCACCCATGACCAAACGCGCTTTCATCAAGACCTTTGCCGCCCTGGCCGTCACAGCGGCCACGGCTTTGGGCAGCAGTGCGCAGGCACAAATGACGCCCATCAAGTTCCAGCTCGACTGGCGTTTTGAGGGTCCGGCCGCGCTCTTCCTGACGCCAGCCGCCAAGGGTTATTTCAAGGACGCCAAACTTGACGTGACAGTGGACGCCGGCAACGGTTCGGGCGGCACGGTAACCCGCGTCGCCTCGGGCAGTTACGACATGGGTTTTGCCGACCTGGCGGCCCTGATGGAGTTTCACGCCAACAACCCGGATGCGCCGAACAAGCCGATTGCCGTGATGATGGTCTACAACAACACGCCCGCTTCGGTGATGGCGTTGAAGAAATCCGGCATCAAGACGGTGGCCGACCTCAACAACAAAAAGTTTGGCGCCCCGGTGTTTGACGCAGGCCGCCGCGCTTTCCCGATTTTCGCCAAAGCCAACAACATCACCGGCGTGCAGTGGACCGCCATGGACCCACCGCTGCGCGAAACCATGCTGGCGCGCGGTGATGTGGACGCCATCACCGGCTTTACCTTCACCTCGCTGCTCAATCTTGAAGTGCGCGGCGTGAAGGCCGAAGACGTGGTGGTGCTCCCTTACGCCGACAACGGCGTCAAGCTGTATGGCAACGTCGTGATCGCCTCGCCAAAAATGATTCGCGAGAACCCGGCCGCCATCAAGGCCTTCCTGCTGGCTTTCACCAAGGGTGTGAAGGACGTGATCGCCAAGCCTGCCGCCGCCATCGACGACGTCAAGGCGCGCGACGGCATCATCAACGTGCCGCTGGAGACCCGTCGCCTGCAGCTGGCGATTGACACCGTTGTCAACAGCCCCGACGCCCGCGCCGAAGGCTTTGGCCAGGTCAAGGGCCCGCGCCTGTCGCTGATGGCCTCGCAGGTTTCGGACGCCTTCAACACCAAAACCCGCGTCAATGCCGACAGCGTCTGGAACGGCTCCTTCCTGCCCACCGTTGCCGAGCTCAACATCCTGCCGAAGAAGTAA
>JAKFXR010000121.1 GCA_021731285.1 Polaromonas sp.
GGTCGTGCTCATCGAGATCAGCTTGAGAAGCTGGGCTCGGCGGTCAGGGCCTCACGGTCGTCACGACCCTCTGGCGCGCGGTTGGCTCCAACCAGAAATGGCCAGGCGGCTCGACCCATACGGGCTTTCATACCGGTGGCCGGGGTATTGTCTTCCGACCGAAGAAGGTCGCCCGAGCGGGAGTCGGGGAAACGGTTGTTCAAATCGATACTGAAGTGAGTCATGGGGATTCCTGGATTTTCCGCGCCTGAAAACTGTTCACCCACTATAGGCAGGCTCCCGGACCGGGATTTGTCAGTCTCAAAGCTGCGGTTTTGTAGGACAAGCTGAAATGTGATTGTCGATTCCCATTTAACTTTGAATGCATGGTTTATATAAATCAACGACTTAGACATCTCTCATGCAGCCAGTTTTGAATCCCGTATTCACTTAACTCTGAATTCATGCCTATAAAAATCATTTAACTTTGAATTTCTCATCAGACAACACTGTACAAATATACAGCATTCAATAAAAATGCCCAAGGGTTTCTTCCGAGATCCGAGCTTGCACAAGCGCTCCTTGCTGGAAGACGAGACCTTACCTTTGGTTCATGGCAAGGTTTGTAAAAGATCAAGAATTTAAACTCGCACAGCGCGTGGTCATGGGAGCATCCGCGCCGATCATTGCAGCGGCGAACGTCTTAGGAACCCTCCTCAAACAGATGGCGTGGATCGCCCTGAACAAAACCGGCTCCGCTCACCCGCTCCAGCCAATCCAACTCGGCTTGCAGCGTCTTGGATCCGCGTTGCCGAGCCCAGAAGACTGGGCCTCCCTCCCATCGCGGGAAGCCGTAGCCATTGACCAAAACGACATCTACGTCGCTAGCTCGTTGGACTACGCCTTGCGCCAACAGCAGGGCGGCTTCATTCGCCATGGCCAGCAGAGCGCGCAGCTGGATCTCGTCGGCACCAAAGGTGCGTCGCACGATGTTCTTGTCAGCACTGGCGGAAATTAAGAGTTCGTGCACAAAGGAGTCAACCCGCCCTCGCGACTTGCGGGCATCCCCTTCGTAGAGGTAGTAGCCGGAACCAGTCTTCCGTCCCAGGCGCCCCGCCTCACACAGCAGGTCGGGAATGCGAACGTACCGGGCCGCCGTATCAAGTGTGGCAGCCCGGCTCTGGCGTATGCGCCATGCGATGTCCAGCCCGGAGAGGTCCGCAACGGCGAAGGGACCCATGGCAAAGCCAAAAGCTTCGAGCGCGGCATCGACCTGTTCTGGCAAAGCGCCCTCCTCCAGCATGAACTCGCAATGGCGGCGGTAGGCCGAGAAGATCCGATTACCCACAAATCCGAACGCATTGCCGGTCACCACAGGCAGCTTGCCTAAGCGCTTCACAACCTCGAGTCCGGTGAGCACGACATCGGGCGCGGTTACCGCCCCGCGCACCACCTCGACCAGCCGCATTACGTTGGCCGGGCTGAAGAAATGTAGGCCCAACACGTCGCGTGGCCGTGACGTCGCGGCGGCAATGAGGTCGACGTCGAGGTAGGACGTGTTGGAAGCGAGGATGGCACCCGGCTTGGCAATTCCATCCAGGCGCGCAAAGACCTCGCGCTTGACAGCGATGTCCTCAAAGACCGCCTCGATGACGAGGTCAGCATCGGCCAAGACGTTCCAATCGGTGGTAGCGCGCAACCGAAATTCACAATTTGCTGCCGTTTCGGCGTTCACCTTGCCGGCAGCCACTCGCCTGGCATAGTGTTCACGAATCCTGTCTACGCCTCGCTGAAGCGCGCCGACCTCCTGCTCGAGCAGGGTGACGTTCAGGTCTCCGTCGAGTGCGGCGATCGCGATACCCGACCCCATCGTTCCCGCACCGATGATGGCCAAGTGGCCTACTTGGCGAGGCTTGACGCCCGCAAGCTGCGGAAACTTGCTTGCATTGCGTTCCGCAAAAAACAGATGGCGCAATGCCTGCGCCTCGGGCGATACCCGCAAGACCTGGAATGCAGCTCGCTCGCGCACCAAAGCATCGTCGAATGGCAATATCGCAGCGTAGCGGATTGCCTCGACAGCCGCGAGCACGGCCGGGCGATTCTTGCCAGCCTTGCGTGCTTCGTCTGCCGCAGATTCGACATCCGCCTCGGTGACGCCCGGCACGGGAAGGTCGCGCAACAGACGTTTACCCCGAAGCCTGCGGGCATGTGCTACTGCGGCACTGCGCAAATCGCTTGAGGTGATCTCATCAATCAGGCCGACCATGAACGCTTGCTCGCAATTTAGCCGCTCGCCGGTGCAGATGAAACGGATGGCGCGCGGGATACCCACGATTCTTGGCAGCCGCTGCGTGCCACCGGCCCCCGGGACGATGCCGAGCGTGACTTCGGGCAAGCCAACCATCGTACCGGACCTAGCGATGCGCGCGTCGCAACCCAGCGCCAATTCAAAGCCTCCGCCGAGCGCTGCGCCATGGAGCGCGGCGACCACCGGCTTACCGCACCGCTCGATGGCTTCAATGACAGCTGGCAGTTGTGGCTCCTGCAGAGGTTGGCCGAACTCGCGCAGGTCCGACCCTGCGATGAACGTCGCTCCAGCGCCGATCAGAACGGCGCTGCGTAGCTGCGGGTCATCCTGAAATTCACGAATAGCGGCAAGCAGTCCGGTGCGGACCTCGGCTGATCCGGCGTTAATCGGTGGATTGTCGATAATGATGAGGGCAACGTCGCCGTCGCGCTCGAGTTTTACTCGTTCGGTCATAGATGCTAAATGAATGATTATTTGGACCACTTCCCGAGGAACTCGTTGAAAGCTGTGCTTGCAACGTGCAGCGGGTTGATCTCCGCTTCCTCAAGAAATAACTTGCTCATGCGTTGCCTTGCTTTACCTTGTCTGTATGCAACTTTTACTTTGTCTGCCACGTACCGCTAGGGCGATTTGGGTGACCAGTGCAGTTTCATCAAATGGCTCCTGAAGTCCGAAGTTCCGCAATGGCTGTAGCGTCATAGCCCAGCTCAGTCAGGATGTCGTCGCTGTGCTGCCCAAGCAACGGAGGCGCTGCGCAGGATTGCAGCTTTGCTTCTGCAAAACGCATGGGCGTGCCGACCTGGGGCACCATCACGCCACTGGGGTGCGGCACTTGTTTGAGCATTTCGCGGTGCTTGACCTGCGGGTCTTCAAATACCTCCGGCACATTATTGATGGCGCCTGCGGGAACGCCCGCAGCATCCAGGGCGGCAATCAGGTCGGTACGTTTCCATGCCGAGAAGCGTTCTTCAAGAAGCGCCGAGAGCACCGCGATGTTCCTCACCCGCTGAGCATTGGTTTGAAAACGCTCATCGCGCGCCCAGTCGGCAACTCCCAGCGCATCACACAGCTTAGTGAACTGACCGTCATTTCCAACGACAAGAATGAAGTCGCCGTCGGCACATGCATAAACATCCTGCGGCTGGATGTTGGGATGGGCATTGCCGTTGCGCGCGGGGGCTTTGCCCGACACCAAGTAGTTCATGGCCTGGTTAGACAGCGTGGCCACCTGCACGTCGAGCATGGCGATGTCTATGCTGTCACCAATACCGGTTTCATTTCGGCGCGCCAGCGCGGCCAGAACTGACACGGCGGTGTACATGCCCGTCATCAGGTCAACGATGGGAATGCCCACCTTCTGTGGCCCGCCGCCGGGCTGGCCGTCACGCTCGCCGGTCACGCTCATCAGGCCGCCCATGGCCTGTATCAAGAAGTCATAGGCTGGCTGATCCTTACGCGGGCCGGTCTGACCAAAGCCTGTGACCGAGCAATAAATAAGCCGCGGGTTAAGCTTGCGCAGGGAAGCTTGGTCAAGGCCATAGCGCTCCAGCGTGCCGGCCTTGTAGTTCTCCAAAATGATGTCACTGTTCATGGCCAGTTCACGCACGATGCGCTGGCCTTCAGGTTTGTCCAGGCTGACCGTGATGGAGCGCTTGCCGCGATTGACAGCCAAGTAATAGCCGGCTTCACGCGTGTCCCGTCCCTCTGCGTCTTTCAGAAAGGGCGGGCCCCAGGCGCGCGTGTCATCACCGACACCAGGACGCTCCACCTTGGTAACCTGCGCACCCAGGTCGGCAAGAATCTGGCCCGCCCAGGGCGCGGCCAGGATACGGCTGAGATCCAGCACACGGACATGGGAAAGGGGGCCGAAAGAGAAGCTCATAAAAACGCTTTCATGATACGCACGGGTCTAGGCTCGTCTGTCTGTCCGGCCTATGGCATCGCAAGCAATCCTGTGATGCGCAATGGCGCATACCGCAGCGATGGCTTAGTGTTCCACTACTCAGGCTGCAAGCCTGAGCGTATCGCTCCGGATCAGGGCGGCAAATTCGGCCGGGCTGAACAAGCGGGGCTCTATGCCCGCATCAGACAGCTGCTTGCCGATCTGTGGCGTTGGCATCAGCTTGCCAAGTTCGGCATTCAATTTGCCAATGACATCCTGGGGCGTGCCCGCCGGAGCCAGTACTCCCAACCAAAGGGGCATTTCATATTCGCCCATGCCGGGCGTTTCAGAAATCGAAGGCACGGACTGCTTGGCGTTGGAACGCTTGCGACTGGTGACTCCCAGGGCGCGCAGCCTGGTGGCTTTAACGTGTTCTACAAAGTTCGAGGTGGTGTCGAACATCATGGAGATACGGCCACCAAGAAAGTCGGTCATCGCCGGTGCGCTGCCCTTGAAGGTGGCGTCGTAGGCGGTGAGCATGGTGATCTTGTCGCCCTGCACATGCATCTCGCGCAGGCGCGGCAGGCTGATGGGCTTGCGCGAAGCCGGCGGCGGCACCGCCGGCAGGGTGCCGTAGGGGCTGGCTGCGGGGGCGGTCATGCCTGAACCTCGGGGGCGGCGCGTGTCATGCCCAGACGCTGCAGCAGCGTGACATCGGCGTCGGTGTCGGGGTTGCCGGTGGTCAGCAGCTTGTCGCCGTAAAAGATGGAGTTGGCGCCAGCCAGAAAGCACAGCGCCTGCACGCCGTCGCCCATTTGCTGGCGGCCTGCCGACAGGCGCACACGCGCTTTGGGCATGGTGATGCGGGCGACGGCGATGGTGCGCACAAATTCAAAGGGGTCCAGTGTGGCCAGGTCTTTCTGGTCGGCCAGTGGTGTGCCTTCGACCTTGACCAGGTTGTTGATGGGTACCGACTCAGGGTAGGGCGTGAGGTTGGCCAGCTCGGCCACCAGGCCGGCGCGCTGACGCCGGGTTTCGCCCATGCCCACAATGCCGCCGCAGCAGACCTTCACGCCCGCGCTGCGCACGCGCTGCAAGGTGTCCAGCCGGTCCTGGTAGTCGCGGGTGGTGATGATGTCGCCGTAAAAATCGGGCGCGCTGTCGAGGTTGTGGTTGTAGTAGTCCAGGCCTGCGCTTTGCAGCGTTTGGGCGTGGCCGTCTTCCAGCATGCCCAGGGTGGCGCAGGTCTCAAGCCCGAGTGCTTTGACGGTGCGCACCAGCTCAGCCACTTTTTCGATGTCGCGGTCTTTGGGCGCGCGCCAGGCCGCGCCCATGCAAAAGCGGGTGGCCCCGGCGTCCTTGGCGCGCTGCGCGGCCACGCGCACTTCGTCGGGCTCCATCAGCTTGGTGGCTTCCACGCCGGTGTCAAAGCGGGCTGCCTGGGGGCAGTAGTTGCAGTCTTCCGGGCAGCCGCCGGTTTTCACCGACAGCAAGGTGGCAAATTCAACCCGGTTGGGGTCGAAATTTTCGCGGTGCACGGTTTGCGCCTGGTGCATCAGCTCGGGAAAGGGCAAGTTGAAAAGCGCCTCGATGGCGTCAACAGACCAGCGTACGGCCGGCGAAGCGGTCGCTGGCCGTGGCCGGTGCAGGGTGACGGGTCGTTCAAAAACGCTGGACATAGTGGTTTCCTTGGAGAGCGATACGCGTGTTGTACCTGTTTATGAATCCCATGGCACTGCAATTTCAATGGGAGGGAAAGTTTAGTTCAGTGCCTCTGACGGCTGGTTGACGGCAGCCAGCTCGCCCAGGGCCTGCACCAGTAGGTCGACATCGGCTTCTGTATGGGCGGCCGAGAGGGCGATGCGCAGGCGCGCCGTCCCCTCGGGCACGGTGGGCGGGCGAATGGCGGGCACCCACAGGCCGCGTTCGCGCAGGCCTTCCATCACCGCCAATGCCTCGTCATTGGGGCCAATCAGCAGGGGCTGGATGGCGGTGGATGATTCACCCAGTTGCCAGTGGCTGCCCTTCAGGCTGATGGCCAGGCCCTGGCGCAAGCTGGTGATGAGCTTTTGCAGGTGAACGCGCCGCCACTCGTCCTTGGCGATCAGCTGCAGGCTGACTTGCAGCGCACTGGCCAGCAGCGCCGGTGCGGCGGTGGCAAAAATATAGCTCCGGGTTTTTTGCAGCAGCCATTCCACCAGGGCATCGCTGCCGGCCACAAAAGCGCCGGCGACACCGGCGGCTTTGCCCAGGGTCGCCATGTAGAGCACGCGCGGCGAGGCCTGCGCGCCGGTCAGGGCAAAGTGCGCCAGGCAGCCGCGCCCTTGCGGCCCCAGCACGCCAAAGCCATGCGCATCGTCGATCAGCAGCAGCGCATCGTGGCGCTCGCACAGCGCCAGCAGGGTCGGCACGTCGGCAATGTCACCGTCCATGCTGAACACCGCGTCGCTGATGACCAGCTTGCGCCGCGCCGGGCTTTGCGCCAGCGCGGCGTCCAGCGCCGCCAGGTCGACGTGGGCAAAACGGTGAATC
>JAKFXR010000155.1 GCA_021731285.1 Polaromonas sp.
TGGCCGAGTGGTCGGGCTTTTACGAGCGCCTGTTCAACTTCCGCGAGGTGCGCTACTTCGATATCGAAGGCCAGGCCACCGGCGTCAAAAGCAAGGCCATGACCAGCCCCTGCGGCAAGATCCGCATTCCGATCAACGAAGAAGGCAATGAAAAAGCCGGCCAGATCCAGGAATACCTCGACAAATACCAGGGCGAGGGCATCCAGCACATCGCCATGGGTTCGGACGACCTCTACGCCACGGTCGATGCGCTGCAGCTCAGCGGCATGAAGCTGCTCAATACCAGCGACACCTATTACGAGCTGCTTGACAAACGCATTCCCGGCCACGGCGAAAACGTCGCCGAACTGCAGGCGCGCAACATCCTGGTGGACGGCACGCCGGGCGAGCTGCTGCTGCAGATCTTCAGCGAGAACCAGCTCGGCCCGATCTTCTTCGAGTTCATCCAGCGCAAGGGCAACCAGGGCTTCGGCGAAGGCAACTTCAAGGCCTTGTTTGAAACCATGGAGCTGGACCAGATGCGGCGCGGCGTGCTGGAAAAAGCGTAAGCGTCCATGACAATTGAAGTCTGTCATTGCGGGCTTGACCCGCAATCCATGCCTCGCAGGCCGGGACGGTGGTGCATGAAACATGGATCCCGGATCAAGTCCGGGATGACGGGTAAATCCGAATTCGGGGGTTTCTGAATGGCTGTTGATCCTGTCGTTTATGGCGCCAGCGAACGTCCTCCAAGGGGCGACTACACACGCGCCGGCGCCGACTACACCTGCCCGCAGGACTACGACAGCTACACCGCTGCCGACCACGACACCTACCGGCGCCTGTATGCGCGCCAGGCCGCCCTGCTGCCGGGCCTGGCTTGCGACGAGTTCATCGCCGCCCTGCCCTCGTTGGGCGCGAGCGACCACATCCCGCGCTTTGAGGACATCAACCAGCGGCTGCGCCAGGCCACCGGCTGGGAAATCGTCACCGTGCCCGGGTTGATCCCGGAAGTGCCTTTTTTCACGCTGCTGGCGAATCGCAAATTCCCGGTGACTGACTGGATACGCAAGCCCGAAGAGTTCGACTACATCGTCGAGCCCGATGTGTTTCACGACCTGTTCGGCCATGTGCCGCTGCTGTTCAACCCGGTGTTTGCCGACCACATGCAGGAATACGGCAAGGGCGGGCTCAAGGCGCACGGCCTGGGCGCCTGCGAGCAGCTGAGCCGGCTCTACTGGTACACCATCGAGTTCGGGCTGATCCGGCAGCAAGACGGACTGCGTGCCTACGGCGCCGGCATCCTGAGTTCATCGGGAGAGCTGCGACACTCGGTGCAAAGCCCGGAACCGCAACGCCTGCCGCTGGACATCGAGCGCGTGATGCGCACGCGCTACAAGATCGACAGCTACCAGCAGACCTACTTCGTGATCAACAGCTTCCAGGAGCTGTTCGACAAAACCGCGCCCGACTTCACGCCGATTTACCGGCGGCTACAGAGCTTGCCGGACATCGCAGCCGATGCGCAGCAGGACGAAGAAGCAGTCATTCAGCGCTAAAGCAACGCATGGCAGCGCGCAGCGCGCCATCGTGCGATCCAATTCATCGAGACGGCCTCTCCTACAAAAGGAGGAGGTAAAATTTTGTTACACCGTCTACGATGAGGCTCCCGTTGATCGAACTACCTGCCAACCTGACAAGAAATACGAAAGTATTGCTGGTCATGGACGTGGTGGAGTCGGTCCGGATCATGGAGCAGGACCAGGATGGCTTTGTACGGCGGTGGCAACAACTCGTGGAAGAAGCGGAGCAGAACGTGCTGCCGCGGCATGGCGGGCGCATTGTCAAAAGCCTGGGCGACGGCCTGATGCTGGAATTCGCCAGCGCCCAGGGTTGTGTCAAGGCCGCGTTTGAGCTGCACAGCTTCACCCGCCAGGCCAACCGCGGCGTACGGCCCGAGCACCAGATGCACCTGCGCATGGGCGGCCACCTCGCCAGCTTCGTCACCGACCAGCACGACATCTACGGCACCGACGTCAACCTGACCTCGCGCGTGAGCACGCTGGCGGGCCCTGGCGAAACCGTGGTCACCGCCGACATGCGCGACCAGCTCGCGCCCCTGCTGGACGCGGACGTCGAAGACCTCGGTGAATGCCACCTCAAACATGTGAAAGAGCCGGTGCGCGCCTACCGCGTCGGCCCACCCGGCGATGCGCCCATCGTTCCGCTGGGCAACGCGGTGGAGCTGAACCTGCGCCCCACCATCGCCGTGATTCCGTTTGCGATGCGCAGCAGCGAACCAGGGCACGAAATGCTCGGCGAAGCACTGTGCGATGAGCTTATTGCTGCACTGTCCAGGACCTCCGAGCTGCATGTGATTTCGCGCCTGTCGACGACGGTGTTTCGCGACCGCCGTGAATCTATCGGGGACATCAAGACACACCTGGGTGCGACTTACATTCTCTCGGGCACCTGCCGCAGCGCCGGCACACAATTGGCGTTGTTCGTGGAATTGATCGAGGCCAAGACAGGTCATGTCCTGTGGGCCGAAAGTCTCAAGGGGCAGGTTCATGGGCTGTTTGCCGCGGATGATGAATTGATATCCCGGCTGGTTACAACCATCAGTTCCTCGGTCATGTCAAAAGAGCTTCAACGAGCTCGCAGCCAGGCGCTTCCAACCCTGGAGGGGTACACGCTACTGCTGGGGGCTGTCGCATTGATGCATCGGACCTCCGTGACTGAATTTGACCGGGCGCGAAAACTGCTCGAGCACCTGATCGAACGCAGCCCGCGCCACCCAATTCCCCATGCCTGGCTGGCGCAGTGGCATGTCTTGAGCGCTTCGCAAGGCTGGAGCAGCAATCCGGGGCAAGAAGCGAAGTTGGCACAGGACCACACCAAACGCGCGCTTGATACCGATCCGGAATGCTCCCTGGCCCTGACGATAGACGGCTTGGTAAAAATTCATTTGGTCAAGGACACCGAAGGCGCCCTATCGCGGTATGCCAATGCGATAGAAATCAACCCCAATGAATCTCTGGCGTGGCTGTTCAAGGGAACGCTGCATGCATTCAAGGGAGAAGGTCAGGACGCCATATCTGCGGCAGAAAGAGCATTGCGACTTTCGCCTCTGGACCCCACGCGCTACTTCTACGACTCACTCGCGGCTTCCGCGGCAGTCTCGGCCGGCAACTATCAGCGGGCCATCGAGCTGGCTCAACGTTCTCTGCGTGCAAACTGCACCCATGTGTCGACGTACAGGGCGTTGGCCATCGCCCAAGCGCTGGCAGGCGATATAGAAAGTGCAAGAGGTTCGGTGACGCAATTGCTGAAGCTTGACCCGCAATTCACCGTTGAGGAATTCCTGAGGCGGTCGCCGAGCAGCCAGTTCACAGTAGGAAAACAGTATGCCGAAGCATTGCAACGCGCCGGGCTACCCTACAGCCAATAAATCATTTGCCATTTTTGGAGTAAGTTAATGAGCAACCTTGGAACGCTGACCGGTCTGACCGGCCTCACTGGCTTAACCGGCCTCACTGGCCTGACAGGTCTCACCGGCTTGACCGGCCTCACTGGGCTGACCGGCTTGACGGGGGGCGCATCCGATGCGAGTCCGGCGCTGAGTGCGGCGCTAACCCACAGCAGATCTGCGCTGGTTGGCCCGTTCAAGAGCTTGTCCGAGGCACCTGTGCTGCCCACGCCGCTGGATCAACCCGATCGACTGACACACTGGGATGCAGGCCCCCGATACTGGGTCTGCGAACTGGAACTGCTGGCTGGTTTGCACTTCAGCGTAAACCAGAACCAGAAGCTGGTCACAGTTGAATTCGCCGATCTCGAAAAAAAGCCGATCAAGAGCCAACGGCTGGTCCGCCTGTACAGGCCCACGCCCGAAGTTTTCAGGCAGCAACTGGATCTGGTGTCCAACTATTCGGAGCTTCGAGAAGACCGGGCCATTGAGGTCTTGACCCAAATGACACCACAGGTGCCCTTTTGGGGTTCTATCGTGGGTCTGTCAACCACCCGGCACAAATACACCATCGAACTCATGGCCTTGGCCTTGTCGCTGGCCACGCATGTCGAAATGCGCTTCAAACATGCCTTTGCCTGCCCCCGGCCGGTCGACCTGTCGCCACAAATCCAGCCCATGATCCCGACGCCGGGACACGCCAGCTGGCCCAGCGGCCATTCCACAGAAGCCTTCATGCTGTCTGCGGTCCTGCAGGCATTGCTGCCTCACGGCGGCAAATACAAGGAACAACTAGAACGGCAGGCGGCACGCATAGCCGTCAACCGCACCGTCGCCGGCCTGCACTACCCGGTCGACAGCGCGGTGGGCCGCTTGCTGGGTACCTCGCTGGCCGACTTTTTTGTGGCGCGCTGCACCGGCCAGAAAGTGCACGAGCGCGGCTTCAACGGCCCGAAATTCCAGGGCTCCAAAGACCAGGTGCTGGACTTCGATCCGCGCGTGTCCATGACCGACAACAAGAGCGGTTACTACGAATACGGCTCAACGGCCTCGGCCATTGCCGCCTCGCCGCTGCTCGAATTCATGTGGACCAAAGCCGCCAAAGAGTGGCAGCCGCTCAAGTAAGCCGCCATGAGCTGGACCAAATTGCCCAAGGGCGAGTTCACGGGCATAGATTGGGCAAGGCCCGGTGCCACCGCGGGTTTTGACCCCTACCTGGTCTGGGCGGAAGCCGACGACTTCGCCGGCTACGGCGACAGGCGCCCGAAATGGCTGCCGATTGCCATCGAACTGAAGCCGGGTGCGAGCGTGCAGCAGTTGCTGGATGCTGCATCCAGCAAATGGCTGCATGTGCCGCCGGTGTACACCAGCCGCGCGGCACCTGCGGGCCTGAAGTTTTGCACGGCGCGGGTGCGGCCGGCCTTTTTCAAACACATCCAGCCCGGCGGCCGCTTGCACGCGCTGGTGCTGCGCTTCGAGCTGGGCCTGCCGGCGGCGGAATATGCCGACGACCCGACCGGTCCCGGCAAGGGGAGCCTGCCGCCCCACTCCACCGGCGCCGCTTACCAGGCCGAAGCGCAGGCGGAAACACTGCTGTCGGGCAAGGTGCTGGCGCTGATCGACGACAGCCTGGCGCTGGCCCATGCCAACTTTCTGCATCAGGGCAAGGCACGCACCGCCTACTTCTGGCGGCAGGATGCCAGGGGCACAGGCCACACCCCAATACCTTTGGGCTACGGGCACGAGTTGACCGCTGCCGACATCAACGCGGCCATACAGGCCAACACCTACAACGGCTTGGTGGACGAAAACGCCGTCTATATCGCGCTGGGACTGTCCACGCTCGGCAAAAAGATGCCCAAGCGCGAGCATTTTTTCCACGCACTCGACACCGCCATCAGCCACGGCACCCACGTCATGGATCTGGCGGCCGGCCCGCGCACGCTGCTGGCCCAGGTTGGCAATCTTCCGCCGGGCTTTGACGCGCCGCCGACCTGGGCCCCCGCCAACGACGACGCCAGCCGCGCGCCGCTGATCGCGGTCCAGCTGGACTACGACACGGTGCGCGACACCTCGGGCGGCTCGATGAATGTGCATGTGCTGGACGGCCTGATGTACATCCTGTCGCGTTGCACCGACAAAGCAAAGATCACAGTCAACATCAGCTTCGGCACCCTGGCCGGCCCGCACGACGGCACCTCGCTGCTGGAAGCGGCCATGGACCAGCTGATCACGCTACTGGGCAGCCGCTTGCAGCTTGTTCTGGCCGCCGGCAACAGCTACCAGCTGCGTACGCATGCCAACACAACGCTATCAAAAGGAGAGCGTCATACGCTTGACTGGCGTGGGCTACCCGACGATTCGACCCAAAGTTTTGTGGAATTGTGGATAGAGGAAAACTGTGACGGTCTGGAGATCCGGCTGACCCCCCCGGGCTGTGCCCCCTTGCCGGCGCTGAAATTCGGCGAATCCCGGATGTGGACCAACGGCGGCAAGCAGCCCCTGTGTGCGCTGATCTACCCGCAAGCGGTGGCCACCGGCAGGCGCGGCACCTGCGCGCTGCTGGCGGTCGCGCCGACCTTCAGCTTCGAACCAAAGGCGGCGACTGCGCCCAGCGGCGTATGGAAGATCGAACTCATCAACATCGGCAAAAAACCTGTCACGGTGGACGCCTACGTGGAGCGGGACGACGTGGTGGTGGGCACGCGCAGCGGGGCGCGGCAGTCGCACTTTGAGGACAAATGGTACGACACCAGCGGCAACCCGGATGCCTTTGTGGACCACCCCGGCAACCCGAGCGCCATCCGGCGCAGCGGTAACTTCAACAGCATCGCCACTGGCCAGCGCACCGTGTCGGTGGGCGGCACGCGCATCACCGGCCCGCGCTGGGCCCACTATTCGCCGCAGCGACCCGATCCCGATGCCGGCCGGCCGCAACGACCCGGCGTGGTCAAGGTGCCCGACGCTGCAGCCTTCAGCGACGAGAACCCTGCAACACCGGGCGTGAGTGCGGCCGGAACACGCAGTGGCGCGACGG
>JAKFXR010000125.1 GCA_021731285.1 Polaromonas sp.
TGCATGATTTACGAAAGCCGGCCCAACGTGACGATTGAGGCCGCTTCGCTGGCCATCAAAAGCGGCAATGCCTGCATATTGCGCGGCGGCTCGGAAGCCATAGAGTCCAACAAGGCGCTGGCTGCGCTGGTGTGCCAGGCGCTGATGGACGCGGGGCTTCCTGCAGACGCGGTGCAACTGGTCCCCACGACCGATCGCGAGGCGGTGGGCATCCTGATTGCCATGCCGGAATACGTGGACGTGATCATTCCGCGCGGCGGCAAGGGTCTGATTGAACGCATCAGCGCGGGCGCCAAGGTGCCGGTCATCAAGCACCTCGACGGCAACTGCCATGTGTATGTGGACGATCCCTGTGACATCCCCATGGCGGTCAGTGTGGCCGACAACGCCAAGACCCAGAAGTACAGTCCCTGCAATGCCAGCGAAGGCTTGCTGGTGGCGCGCGGTGTGGCTGCTGACTTCCTGCCGAAAATCGGCGCCATCTACGCGGCCAAAGGGGTGGAGATGCGCTGCGACGCCGAAGCGCTCGCCGTGCTGGCCGGGGTTGCGGGCGCCAGGGTGGTCGCCGCCACAGAGCAGGACTGGTATGAGGAATACCTGGCCCCCATCATCAGCATCAAGGTGGTGGACGGCCTGGACGCAGCCATTGCCCACATCAACCACTATTCCAGCCACCACACCGACGCCATCCTGACCCGCGACCACCTGCATGCCCAGCGCTTCCTGCGCGAGGTTGATTCGGCCAGTGTGATGGTCAATGCAAGCACCCGCTTCGCCGATGGCTTCGAGTTTGGGCTGGGCGCCGAAATCGGTATCAGCACCGACAAGTTCCACGCCCGTGGCCCGGTCGGCATCGAAGGCCTGACCTCCCTCAAATACGTGGTGTTGGGCCAGGGCGAGCTGCGGGTATGAGGTCGCGGCTTGAGCGTTTAACACACAGGATCTGAATGCACGAGTCCAGCAAAGCATTGATGCGCCGGGTACACGACAGCCGCTTCAGCACGCGATTTTTCGTCGGCAATGGCATCGACATCGGATCTGGCCCTGACCCCCTCGGCCAATACGCGGAGCAATTTCCTCTGATGCAGAAAGTCAGGAACTGGGATCTTCCCGATGGGGACGCCCAACTGCTCGCGTCCATCGAAGACAACAGCCTTGACTTTGCACACTCCAGCCATTGCCTTGAACACATGCGGGACCCGGCATTGGCGCTGCACAACTGGCTGCGAGTCCTGAAACCCCACGCCTATCTCGTGGTGCTTGTTCCCGATGAGGACCTTTATGAACAGGGCGTCTTTCCGTCAACCTTCAATTCGGACCACAAGTGGACTTTCACGCTTCACAAGAAGAAGAGCTGGTCCAGCAAAAGCATCAATCTCATGGAAATGCTTGCCAACGTTTCCGACATCGCACAGACCATCAAGGTCGAATTGCTGGATACCACTTTCCGGTACAACCTGTCGCGCTTTGACCAGACAACCACGCCAGTCGGGGAGTCGGCCATTGAGTTTGTGATGCGCAAATTGCCCGATGAGGAAAAAGTGAAAATGGGCAGATTCCGTCCGCCCGCCGTGCAAACGCGATAGCTGAGCGGATGCCTTGTATGCAAACTCGTTGGCGCCTGCAAAGTGGAAAGGATCCTGAACACCCATGAACGTCATTTCCCGTCCGTTGCCCTTTGTGCTGGTTTCGTCCAGCCACGGCACCATGATCGTCAATCGCAACGACTACTGCATGGTCGACGACAAACACGGGTACGGTGTGGGCCACCAGATTCTGTCTCACTCCTACCACGATCCGAAGGAAGTCCTGCTGGCGCTGGACATGCTCAGTGTGCGCCGCCAGGTTTTCGGCGATGGCGTGGTGGCTATTGACGGTGGCGCCAACATCGGCGTGCATACGATAGAGTGGGCCAGGCACATGCATGGCTGGGGCCGCGTGATTGCTGTGGAGGCGCAGGAGCAAGTGTTTTATGCCCTGGCCGGCAATGTGGCGATCAACAACTGCTTCAACGCCACCCTGCATTACGCAGCGCTTGGCGCGCAAGAGGGCAGCATCAACGTTCCCAGGCCTGACTATTTGAAGCCGGGAAGTTTTGGCTCGCTGGAGCTGCGCCAGACCCACCGCACCGAATTCATCGGTCAGCCCATCGATTACTCACCTGACAGCGGCCAGAGTGTCCGGATGATCACCATGGACGGTCTGGGCCTGCAGCGCCTGGACTTCATCAAGCTCGACATTGAGGGCATGGAGCTCGAAGGCCTGGCGGGCGCCCGCAAGTGCATTGAGGCCCACAAACCCATCATGCTGATTGAGACGATCAAAACGGACGCGGCGGCGCTCAAGCAGTTGCTCGACCAGCAGGGCTACAAGCATTTCCAGATCGGCATCAACCTGCTGGCCATTCACTCGGGCGACCCGTGCCTGGCGCGCCTGAATTTTTCCTGAGGGCATGACCGGCTTGCGCAAGGCTTGAAGCCCGGCGTTTTGGCCCAAGCTTGCCTTGTCTGCCGCAATTTTCCAGGGCCAGGCTGCAATATTTTCACCCAGAGGATTTCATGGTTCCGCACCTCATCACCGCCCTGAACGGCCCCATCAACGAGCTGGAACAACGCATTCTGGATACCACACCGGCCATTGAGCGCTGGTTTCGTCTGGAGTGGATGGAGCACACGCCGCCGTTTTACAGCTCGGTCGATATCCGCAATGCCGGCTTCAAGCTCGCCCCCGTGGACACCAACCTTTACCCGGGCGGCTGGAACAACCTGACGCCCGAAATGCTGCCGCTGGCCGTGCAGGCCGCAATGGCCGCGATTGAAAAAATCTGTCCGGAAGCGCGCAACCTGCTGGTGGTGCCCGAAAACCACACCCGCAACACGTTTTATCTGTCCAACGTGCTGCAGCTCAAGCGCATCTTCCATCAGGCCGGACTCAACGTGCGCTTTGGCTCGCTCAGCCCCGAGATCAAGGAGCCGACCACGCTGACCTTGCCCACCGGTGAGCAGATCACGCTGGAGCCACTGATTCGTACCGACCGCCGCCTGGGTTTGAAGGATTTTGATCCCTGCACCATCCTGCTCAACAACGACCTGTCAGCCGGCCCGCCCGGCATGCTGGAGGACCTCAACGAGCAATACCTGCTGCCGCCCCTGCACGCTGGCTGGTCGGTGCGGCGCAAGTCGCGTCATTTCCAGGCGTACGAAGAAGTCGCCAAGCGTTTTGCCAAGCTGCTGGGTGCAGATCCATGGTTGATCAACCCAATGTTTGCCAAGTGCGGAGAAGTCAATATCGCGGAAGGCTCGGGCATGGAATGCTTGCGTACCAACGTCGATGCGCTGCTGACCAAAATCAAACGCAAGTACAAGGAATACGGCATCAACGAAAAGCCTTTCGTCATCGTCAAGGCCGACAACGGCACCTATGGCATGGGCATCATGACCGTGCGCGATGTGAAAGACCTTGAAGACCTCAACCGCAAGACCAAAAACAAGATGAGCACCACCAAGGACGGCCAGCCGCTGTCCGAGGTCATCATCCAGGAAGGCGTGCAGACCAACGAGCGCATCAACGACGCCGTGGCCGAGCCGGTGGTCTACATGATGGATCGTTATGTGGTGGGCGGTTTTTACCGGGTGCATGCCGACCGCGGCATTGACGAAAATCTCAATGCGCCGGGCTCCAGCTTTGTTCCGCTGGCATTTGCCGACAGCGGGCGGCTGCCGCAACCGGGTGAAAAACCGGGCTCCAGCGGCCCCAACCGCTTTTATATGTACGGCGTGATCGGCCGCCTGGCCATGCTGGCCGCCAGCTATGAACTGGAAGCCACCGACCCGGATGCCGAGGTTTACACCTGAAAGTGAACCCCCGCTCCGCGTTGTGAGTCCTTTTGGCCATTTGCCCTTGTCCCGCGTTGATACCTTGCTCCTGAAACAGTAGCGGTCTTGGGCCGGGCGCAGAAGGGGCGGCTCGGTTACAAGTTGTTGCAGTGCAACATAAGACCTCTTTATGTCGTTTTAGGCGCGGCTGTCGGGTTGCTTCGATGCAGGCAAAGCGCAAAATAGCGCCTCCACGGTAACTCTTCCCGCTGCTGGCGGCAAACGTCAAGCGCAAGCAAAAAGCGGGAATTTTTTGTGTCCAGTAAAAAATCATCTCTTGCGGCGCTGACCCTGGGCGCCATCGGTGTCGTCTACGGCGACATCGGAACCAGTGTCCTGTATGCCGTCAAGGAAGTCTTCGGGTCGGGGCATGTAGCCTTCACCCCCGACAACGTCTACGGCATCCTGTCCATCTTCTTCTGGACGCTGACCGTCATTGTCTCGATCAAGTACGTGGTTCTGGTGCTGCGCGCCGACAACCACGGCGAAGGCGGGCTGGTGGCCATGCTGGCCCTGGCGTCCCAGGCCGTCAAGGACAAACCCGAGTTGCGCCGGGTGCTGCTGATCGTTGGCATTTTCGGGACCTCCCTGTTTTATGGCGACGGCGTCATCACCCCGGCCATCTCCGTACTTTCAGCGGTGGAGGGCCTGGAGATCATTTCTCCCGCCTTCAAGGACTATGTGATCCCCGTCACGCTGGTCATCCTGTTCGCGCTGTTCGCAGTGCAAAAGCGTGGCACCACCGGCATCGGCAAGTTTTTCGGCCCCATCACCCTGGTGTGGTTTGCGGTGCTGGCGGTTCTGGGGGTGGCGCAAATCATCACCAACCCGGTCATCCTCAAGGCCCTCAGCCCGCACTACGCGCTGATGTTCATGTGGTTCAACCCGGGTACCACCTTCATCATTCTCGGGGCGGTGGTGCTGTGCGTCACCGGCGCAGAGGCTTTGTATGCCGACCTTGGCCACTTTGGCAAGAAACCCATCCGCCTGGCCTGGTTTCTTGTGGTGATGCCTTCGCTGACCCTCAATTATTTTGGACAGGGGGCCTTGCTGCTGAGCAAGCCCGAGGCTGTCAAAAACCCGTTTTATCTGATGGCGCCGGAGTGGGCCCTGGTGCCGCTGGTGCTGCTGGCCACCATGGCGACGGTGATTGCTTCGCAAGCCTTGATCACCGGTGCCTTCAGCGTCACCAAGCAGGTGATCCAGCTCGGGTATTTGCCGCGCCTCAATATCCAGCACACCAGCGTTCGTGACACCGGGCAAATCTATATTCCCATGGTCAATTGGGGCCTGTTTTTCACCATCGTTCTGGCGGTGGTGATGTTCCGCTCCTCCAGCAACCTGGCAGCGGCTTACGGCATTGCCGTTTGCACCGACATGCTGATCACCACCATCCTGACTTTCTATGTGATTCGTTATGGCTGGAAATACCCCTTGTGGCTGTGCGTGGCGGCCACAGGCATCTTCTTCGTGGTTGACTTCGCCTTCTTCGCATCCAACCTGATGAAGCTGTTTGCCGGAGGCTGGTTCCCGCTGGTGATAGGCGGCATCATCTTCACCCTGATGATGACGTGGAAGCAGGGCCGCGCCATGCTTAACGACAAGCTGCGTGCCGACGCGATTGACCTGCCCGGTTTTCTGGAAGCAGTTTTTATCAGCCCTCCTGCCCGCGTCGAGGGCACCGCCGTGTTTTTGACGGCCGAGCCGGGGACCGTGCCCAACGCGTTGCTGCACAACCTCAAGCACAACAAGGTACTGCATGAAAACAACCTGTTTGTCACCGTGCGCAACCACGAGGTGCCGTGGATAGGACTGGACAAACGCCTGGCCATCGAGTCGCTGGGACACCATTGCTGGCAGGTGGTGATTCATTACGGCTTCAAAAACGATCCTGATGTGCCGCGTGCCCTGCAGCAAATGCGCGGACGTGGCTGCGAGCTCGACAACATGACCACCAGCTACTTCCTGTCGCGTGATGTGGTGGTGCCCACCATAGGTGGCGGCATGTCGCAATGGCGGGAAAAGTTGTTTGCGCAGATGCACCACAACGCCAGTGGAGCGGCGGATTTCCTGAATTTACCTAACAACTCTGTGGTCGAGTTGGGTAGCAAGATCGAGATCTAGTTTTTCCCTCTTGTCATCCCGGACCCCGGATTTGTCATCCCGGGCTTGACCCGGGATCCATGCCTTCTGTGTCTCCTGCTCTGGTGGTATGCGTGGCAAGCCGGGGGTTGCCCGGCGGCAACTCACTTTTCTTTTGCGTCGCCAAAAGAAAAGCAAGCAAAAGAAAAGGCGACCCTGCTGTCGGCGGAGTTATTGGCGTCTGACCCCAATAACTCAACCTGCGGTGCTCGGTCCAGCCGGGGTCTCGCTCGAACTCGGCTATCGCCTCAGACAATCGCGAGCCCTGATCCGGCTGAACCCGCGCTCCTCGGCGCATACAGAAGGGGGTGGGAGCGGGATCGGATGCGGAGAGACGATGACGCGCAAAGCGCGTCATCGTCAACGTACGGGCTGCCATGGTTGCACGCGGCAGCAAGCACACGCGGCCAAATGAAGTCCCCCTCCATCGCCCAGCGGGGCGAGGGA
>JAKFXR010000142.1 GCA_021731285.1 Polaromonas sp.
TGGCCGAGTGGTCGGGCTTTTACGAGCGCCTGTTCAACTTCCGCGAGGTGCGCTACTTCGATATCGAAGGCCAGGCCACCGGCGTCAAAAGCAAGGCCATGACCAGCCCCTGCGGCAAGATCCGCATCCCGATCAATGAAGAAGGCAATGAGAAAGCCGGCCAGATCCAGGAATACCTCGACAAGTACCAGGGCGAAGGCATACAGCACATCGCCATGGGCTCGGACGACCTGTACGCCACGGTCGACTCGCTGCAGCTCAGCGGCATGAAACTGCTGAACACCGGCGATACCTATTACGAACTGCTCGACAAACGCATCCCCGGCCACGGCGAAAACGTCGCGGAGCTGCAGGCGCGCAACATTCTGGTGGACGGCACACCCGGCGAGTTGCTGCTGCAGATCTTCAGCGAAAACCAGCTCGGCCCGATCTTCTTCGAGTTCATCCAGCGCAAGGGCAACCAGGGTTTTGGCGAAGGCAATTTCAAGGCGCTGTTTGAAAGCATAGAGCTGGACCAGATGCGCCGCGGCGTCCTGCAAAAAGCATGAGGACCTTCGAGAAAATACCCATGGCGGCGTTGCACCCGCTTGCCGTAGCGCTGCTACTGTCTGCGCGGACGCGCCTTGCCCTGGACATTTTTCGAAGGTCTGGCAACTGGAGCTGTGATCATGGCCATTGAACCGGCAGTCTATGGAAGCAGTGACCGCCCGCCGCGCGGGGACTACACACGCGCCGGCGCCGATTACACCTGCCCGCAAGACTACGACAGCTACACCGCGACCGACCACGACACCTACCGGCGCCTGTATGCGCGCCAGGCTGCGCTGCTGCCGGGCCTGGCCTGCGACGAATTCATCGCCGCCCTGCCCTCGCTGGGCGCGAGCGACCACATCCCGCGTTTTGAGGACATCAACCAGCGGCTGCGCCAGGCCACCGGCTGGGAAATCGTCACCGTGCCGGGGCTGATTCCGGAGGTGCCTTTTTTCACGCTGCTGGCGAACCGCAAATTCCCGGTGACCGACTGGATACGCAAACCTGAAGAGTTCGACTACATCGTCGAACCCGACGTGTTTCACGACCTGTTCGGCCATGTGCCGCTGCTGTTCAACCCGGTGTTTGCCGACCACATGCAGGAATACGGCAAGGGCGGGCTCAAGGCGCACGGCCTGGGCGCCTGCGAGCAGCTGAGCCGGCTTTACTGGTACACCATCGAGTTCGGGCTGATCCAGCAACAGGACGGGCTGCGCGCTTACGGCGCCGGCATCCTGAGCTCGTCCGGCGAGTTGCAGCACTCGGTGCGCAGCGCTGAGCCGCAGCGCCTGCCGCTGGATATCGAACGCGTGATGCGCACGCGCTACAAGATCGACAGCTACCAGCAGACCTACTTCGTCATCAACAGCTTCCAGGAACTGTTCGAAAAGACCGCGCCCGACTTCACACCGATTTACCGGCGTTTGCAGGAGTTGCCGGACATCGCAGCCGACGCGCGCCAGGAAGAAGCAGAAGCAATTCAACGCTAAAGCAACGCATGGCGCCTTGCAGTGCGCCCTCCTGCTGATCCAGTGCATCCAGACGGCCCCTCCTACAAAAGGAGGAGGTAAAATTTTGTTACACCGTCTACGATGAGGCTTCCGTTGATTGAACTACCTGACGCCATGACAAGAAACACGAAAGTGTTACTGGTCATGGACGTGGTGGAGTCGGTCCGGATCATGGAGCAGGACCAGGATGGCTTTGTACGGCGGTGGCAACAACTCGTGGAAGAAGCGGAGCAGAACGTGCTGCCCTTGCATGGCGGGCGCATTGTCAAAAGCCTGGGCGACGGCCTGATGCTGGAATTCGCGAGCGCCCAAGGGTGTGTCAAGGCGGCCTTTGCCCTGCACAGCTTCACCCGCCAGGCCAACCGCAGCGTGCGGGCCGAGCACCAGATGCACCTGCGCATGGGCGGCCACCTGGCCAGCTTCGTCACCGACCAGCACGACATCTACGGCACCGATGTCAACCTGACCTCGCGCGTGAGCACCTTGGCCGGGCCGGGGGAGACCGTGGTCACCGCCGATTTGCGGGATCAACTGGCCCCCATGCTGGACGCGGATATCGAAGATCTTGGCGACTGTTATCTCAAGCACGTCAGTGAACCGCTGCGTGCCTATCGAGTAGGACCGGCAGGCCACGCACCCATCGTGGTCCCCGGTAACACTGTCCAGCTGAACCTGCGCCCTACTATCGCAGTCATTCCTTTCGGCATGCGTAGCAATGAACTTGGTCATGAATTGCTGGGCGAGGCACTGGCGGATGAAGTGATTGCAGCATTGTCCCGGACTGCTGAGCTTCACGTGATCTCGCGCCTGTCGACGACCGTGTTCCGCGACCGACAGCATGCGGTGGAGGAAATCCGCAATCACCTGGGTGCTACATATATCCTGTCTGGTACTTGCAGAAGCGCCGGATCCCGGTTGTCTTTGTTCGTCGAGTTGATCGAAGCCAAGACCGGGCACATACTTTGGGCAGACAGCCTCAAAGGTGAAGTCCTCGGCTTGTTCAGTGCTAACGATGAGCTGATTGCAAAACTGATCGGCTCGATCAGCTCAGCTGTCATCGTCAAGGAAGTGCAGCGCGCTCGCAACCAATCGCTACCCAACCTCGAGGCATACACCCTGCTCTTGAGTTCTGCTGCGATGATGCATCGACTCTCAGTGAGGGATTTTGAACACGCTCGACAAATGCTGGCAACACTCATTGATCGTGCTCCGCGCGAGGCGGTACCACGAGCCTGGCTAGCAAAATGGTACGTCATGCGAGTTTCGCAGGGATGGTCGGAAAACCCCCACAAGGATGCGATGCTCGCTCTGGACTCCACCAAACGAGCCCTTGATGACGATCCCTCCTGCTCCCTTGCCCTGACAATTGATGGATTGGTGCATGCCAACCTCTTAAAGAAGCACGAGATCGCAAGTTCGCGGTACGACGATGCTCTCGCGCAAAATCCCAACGAATCGCTGGCGTGGTTACTGCGAGGAACACTTCATGCATTTAAGGGCGAAGGTGAAGAAGCCGTTCGCGAGACAGAGACCGCCCTCACGCTATCCCCTCTTGATCCTCTGAAATACTACTTTGACTCCCTGGCGGCCACTGCTGCCATGTCTGCAGGTCAGTATCAACGATCGATTTTCCTGGCCCGGCGATCGCTTCGTGCAAACCGTACCCATGCATCAACACTTAGAGCCTTGGCCATCTCGCAGGCCGAACTGGGTCAGCTTGATGAAGCACGCGTCACGACAACGCATCTGCTTCAAATTGAACCGGGCTTTACGGTAAGAAAATTCATTGAGGCCTCACCCAGTAGCCTGTATGAATTCGGAAGGCGCTGCGCTGCCGCGCTCAAAAAAGCTGGCATCCCAGATTAAATAGGACAAGCATGAAGGAGAAGAACTATGAGTGGCATTAGTGGCATTAGTGGCATCAGCGGTATCAGTGGCATCAGCGGTATCAGTGGTATCAGTGGTATCAGTGGTATCAGCGGCATTAGCGGTATCAGTGGCATTGCTGCAGTCTTGGGTGAGCCCATGGTGGCTGACTCTCTGGCAAGAAGCCGTTCTGCACTCGTTGGCCCGTTTCATGGCGCAACTCTTCCCGTCAGCTTGCCGACACCACTGGACAAAGCTGATCGATTGGAGCGCTGGGCGGTGGAGCCCCGCTTGCAAGTCTGCGCACTGGAGTTACTTTCCGGTCTGCATTTCGGTGTGAATCAATCCAGGGATGATGTGGAAATCGGCTTTGTGAATCTGGATAAAAAGCCGCTCAAAGACCAGCCCCTGGTACGACTCGTTCGCCCCACCCAGAAAATATTCAGCCAACAGCTGGATTTGGTCGCCAACTATGCAGAGTTGCGGGAAGACCGTGGGAACGAAATCCTGACTCAGATGGTGCCGCAGGTGCCCTTCTGGGGCTCCATCGTAGGACTGTCAGCTCACCGTCACAAGTGGACACTGGAGCTGGTTACGTTAGGGCTATCGCTTGCATCGCACGTTGAAATGCGTTTCAAGCACGCTTTTGCCTGCACCCGACCGGTGGACCTGTCACCCCAAATCCAGCCCATCATCCCAACCCCGGGTCACGCCAGTTGGCCCAGTGGGCACTCTACCGAAGCGTTTCTGGTAGCCACATTGCTTCAAGCGCTGTTACCCCATGGGGCGAAGTACAAAGAACAACTGGAACGACAGGCCGCCCGTATCGCAGTTAACCGCACAGTGGCAGGCCTGCACTATCCCGTCGACAGTGCCGTAGGCCGCCTGCTCGGCACGGCGCTGGCAGAGTTTTTTGTGGCGCGCTGCACCGGCAAGCTCAAACTGCACGAACGCGGCTTCAACGGCCCGAAATTTCACGGCCCCAAGGACCAGGTGCTGGACTTCGATCCCCGCGTCTCCATGATCGATAACAAGAGCGGTTATTACGAATACGGCTCACCGGCCTCGGCCGTTGCCGCCTCACCGCTGCTCGAATTCATGTGGACCAAAGCCGCCAAAGAGTGGCAACCGCTGAAGTAAGCCGCCATGAGCTGGACCAAACTGCCCAAGGGCGAGTTCACGGGTATCGACTGGGCGCGAGCCGGTGCGACTGCGGGTTTTGACCCCTACCTGATCTGGGCGGAGGCCGACGACTTCTCCGGCTACGGTGACAGGCGGCCGAAATGGCTGCCGATTGCCATCGAACTGAAGCCCGGCACAAGCGTGCAGCAGTTGCTGGCCGCTGCATCAGATAAATGGCTGCATGTTCCGCCGGTGTACACCAGCCGCGCTGCGCCTGCCGGCCTGAATTTCTGCACGGCACGGGTCCGCCCGGCTTTCTTCAAACACATCCAGCCCGGCGGCCGGCTGCACGCGCTGGTGCTGCGCTTCGAACTGGGCCTGCCAGCGGCGGAGTATGCCGAGGACGCGACCGGTCCCGACCAGGGAAGTCGGCCGCCCCACTCCACCGGCGCCACTTACCAGGCAGAGGCGCAGGCCGAAACCCTGCTGTCCGGCAAGGTGCTGGCGATCATCGACGACAGCCTGGCGCTGGCCCATGGCAACTTTCTGCACCAGGGCAAAGCGCGGACAGCTTATTTCTGGCGGCAGGACGCCAAAGGCACAGGCCGCACGCCAACACCATTGGGCTACGGCCACGAGCTGACCGCCGCCGACATCAATGCCGCCATGCGCGCCCACTTTTACGAGGGCCTGGTGCATGAGGCCGCGGTCTATGCCGCACTCGGCCTGTCCAGCCTCGGCAAAAAACGCGAAGGCGGCGCCGAACATGTCTTTCACGCGCTGGACACTTCCGTCAGCCACGGCACCCATGTGATGGACCTGGCCGCCGGGCCGCGCACGCTGCTGGCCCAGGTCGGCAACCTTCCGCCGGGTTTTGACGCGCCGCCTACCTGGACGCAGGCGAACGACGAGGCCAGCCGGGCGCCGCTGATCGCGGTTCAGCTCGACTACGACACGGTGCGCGACACCTCGGGCGGCTCGATGAATGTGCATGTGCTGGACGGCCTGATGTATATCCTGTCGCGCTGTGCCGACGACGCGAAGGTGACGGTGAACATCAGCTTCGGCACCCTGGCCGGCCCGCACGACGGCAGCTCGCTGCTGGAAGCCGCCATGGACCAGTTGATTGACCTGCTGGGCGGGCAGTTGCAAATCGTGCTGGCCGCCGGCAACAGCTACCAGTTGCGCACGCATGCCAACAAAACGCTATCAAAAGGAGAGCGGTACACCCTTGATTGGCGGGGCCTACCCGATGATTCGACTCAGAATTTTGTGGAACTATGGATTCAGGAGGACTGCGATGGACTGGAGATCCGGCTGACACCGCCGGGCTGCGCGCCTCTGCCCGCGCTGAAGTTGGGCGAATCCCGCATGTGGACCAACGGCGGCAAGCTGCCCCTGTGTGCGCTGATCTACCCTGAATCAGTGGCCACCGGCAGGCGCGGCACCTGCGCCCTGCTCGCGGTCGCCCCGACCTTCAGCTTTGAGCCCAAGACGGCGACCGCTCCCAGCGGCGTCTGGAAGATCGAACTCATCAACAATGGCAAAAAGCCGGTCACGGTCGATGCCTACGTGGAGCGCGACGACGTGGTGGTCGGCACCCGCAGCGGGTCGCGCCAGTCTCACTTTGAGGACAAGTGGTACGACACCAGCGGCAACCCGGATGCCTTCGTGGACCACCCCGGCAATCCGAGCGCCATCCGGCGCAGCGGCAACTTCAACAGCATTGCGACCGGGACCAAAACGGTTTCAGTCGGGGGAACGCGAATCACCGGCTCGCGCTGGGCCCACTACTCGCCGCAGCGGCCCGATCCCGATGCCGGCCGGCCGCAACGACCCGGCGTGGTCAAGGTGCCCGACGCTGCAGCCTTCAGCGACGAGAACCCTGCAACACCGGGCGTGAGTGCGGCCGGAACACGCAGTGGCGCGACGG
>JAKFXR010000077.1 GCA_021731285.1 Polaromonas sp.
CGCACTGAGCTGGAAGCGCTGACATGATTGGCGGACAAACCACCCAATTTGCTACGTATTTCATAGCTGCTCCCGCATATTCTACGGGGGCTAGAAGCCAAAAAGACCATGACTAAACTAAAAATGCACAGCCCTGACCTGACACAGGCCAACATCGACAAGCTTGCGGAACTGTTCCCAAATTGCGTGGTTGAGGCAGCGGATGCCAATGGCGTTGTTAAGCGCAGCATCGACTTTGACCAGTTGCGCCAGGAGCTCACAGGCAGCATCGTCGAAGGGCCGCAAGAGCGCTATCAGCTCAATTGGCCCGGTAAACGTGAAGCGCTTTTGACCGCCAATGCGCCTATTGCCAAGACACTGCGCCCTTGTCGTGAAGAAAGCGTGGACTTTGACACGACGCAAAACCTGTTCATTGAGGGGGATAACCTCGATGCCTTGAAGTTGCTGCAAGAGACCTACCTAAACAAGGTCAAGATGATTTACATCGACCCACCGTACAACACGGGGAATGACTTTATCTATGAAGATGATTTTGCAGAAACCTCGGAAGCTTACAAGTTGAGGTCAAACCAAAATGATTCGGCTGGGAATAGACTAATCGCCAACACAGAGGCCAATGGAAGATTCCATTCTGATTGGCTTACGATGATGTATTCGCGGCTCAAACTTGCTAAAAATTTACTTCACGACGAAGGCGTAATTTTTATTTCCATTGACGATGGTGAGGTTTCAAATCTCAGAAAAATATGTGATGAAATTTTCGGTCATGAAAATTTTCTTGCGGACTTTATTTGGAAAAAAAGAACTGGATCGAATGATTCTCAAAATATGGTCAGCTTGGACCATGATTACGTGGTTGCCTTTTGCAAGACCAATGCTGCCAAGTTGAACGGCGTCATCAAAGACTCGTCAAATTACAAAAATCCTGATTCGGACCCTCTCGGTCCTTGGGCAAGGGATAACTTGACATGCAATAAAACGGCATCCGAACGACCAAATCTTTTTTATCCGATAGTCGACCCCACAACCGGGATTCAATACGAATGCAATCCCAATAGGGTGTGGGCGTATGAACGGGAACGAATGGCGCGAAACATCGCGGAAGGAAAAGTGATATTTCCTAAGCCGGGCGGAACTCCCATGTACAAACGACATTTGTCGGAGCTAAGGTCGGACAGGAAACCATTCAGTTCAATCTTAGATACCACGATTAATACGGTCGCGACCAAAGACCTTCGGGATCTAATGGGAGGCCAAGTCTTTGACTATCCCAAAGGAGTTGAGCTCCTAAAACAACTCATTGATCAGGGTGGATCTACGGACGATATCTTTTTGGATTTTTTTGCCGGGTCAGCCACAACAGCCCATGCAGTTATGGCACTCAACGCAGAAGATGGCGGTAACCGTCGCTTCGTCATGGTCCAGTTGCCAGAGTTATGTGAGCAGGCAACTGAGGCATATCGAGCTGGATACCGTTCAATTTCCGAAGTTAGTAAAGAACGCATCCGCCGCGCTGGCAAAAAAATCAAGCAGGACAACGCTGGAAGCCCTGGCATTGACAAGCTGGATGTAGGTTTCCGCGTCCTAAAGGTAGACAGCTCCAACATGAAGGATGTGTTTTACACCCCTGATGCTGTTTCCCAGGACTTGCTGTCTGATCAAGTGAACAACATCCGCGAAGACCGGTCAGCCGAAGACCTGCTGTTCCAGGTGCTGCTGGACTGGGGCGTGGACTTGGCGCTGCCCATTGCGAAGGAAACCATCGCAGGTAAGACCGTGTACTTTGTGGATGGCAATGCCTTGGCCGCGTGCTTTGACGAGGGTGTCAGCGAAGACTTTGTGAAGCTGCTTGCCAAGCGCGAACCGCTGCGCGTGGTGTTCCGCGATGCCGGTTTTGCCACCGACAGCGTGAAGATCAATGTGGAGCAAATCTTCAAGTTGATGAGCCCCGGCACCGAAGTAAAAACCATTTGAGCGGCACGACCATGAAGCTTAAATTCAAAAAGCAGGCTTACCAGACTAATGCAGTGGAAGCTGTGGCAGATTGCTTTGCTGGTCAACCCAAGCGGGAAGGGCTCAATTACCGGGTGGACCCTGGCCGTGCTGTGGATGCCAGCGGCCAGGCGGTGGCCGCGCTGGAAACCGTGGGTTTCAAGAATGCCGATCTGGCGTTGACGCCGGGGCAGTTGCTGGAAAACATCCACGCCGTGCAGCGCAGGCAAAACCTGCCCCTGTCCACCGCGCTGGTCAAAACCAAGGTGTGCGACATCAATCTGGACGTGGAAATGGAGACGGGCACGGGCAAGACCTATTGCTACGTCAAAAGCATGTTCGAGCTGAACGCCCGCTATGGGTGGAGCAAGTTCATTGTGGTGGTGCCCAGCATTGCCATCCGCGAGGGTGTGTTTAAGTCGCTGGAAATCACCGCTGAGCACTTTCTGGACGAGTACAAGAAGCGCGCCCGCTTCTTCATCTACAACTCCAAGCAGTTGCACAACTTGGAGAGCTTTTCCAGTGACGCGGGGATCAACGTCATGGTGATCAATGTGCAGGCCTTCAATGCCACGGGCAAGGATGCACGCCGTATTTACGAAGAGCTGGACGATTTCCAATCCCGCAGGCCAATTGACGTGATCAGTGCCAACCGGCCTGTTCTGTTTCTAGACGAACCACAGAAGATGGAAGGCGGCAAGACGCTGGATTCATTGGCCAACTTCAAGCCGCTGGCGGTGCTGCGTTATTCGGCCACGCACAAGACGGCCCACAACAAAATCCACCGGCTGGACGCGCTGGACGCGTACAACCAGAAGCTGGTCAAGAAAATCAAGGTGCGTGGCATATCGGTCAAAGGCCTGACTGGCACCAACGCATACCTGTATTTGGAGTCCATCGAGGTGTCCACCGCTGCACCCGTGGCGCGGGTGGAGCTTGAAATAAAGCAGAACAATGGCATCAAGCGCGTGCTGCGCAAGCTGTCCCGTAATGACAACCTGTTCGACCTGTCTGGCGACTTGGAGCAGTACCGGGGCTTTGTGGTGGCCGACATCAATGCGCTGACCAACACAGTGACGTTCACCAATGGACATGAGCTGGTGGCGGGAGAGGCCACGGGTGATGTCAGTGAATCGGCGTTGCGGCAGATTCAGATCCGCGAAGCGGTCAAAGCCCACTTTGAAAAAGAGCAGGCGCTGTTCGCCCAGGGTATCAAAGTGCTGTCGCTGTTTTTCATTGACGCGGTCAGCAAATACCGCAGCTATACCGATGCGGGCGAGCAGCCGGGCGAGTACGCCCAGATGTTTGAGGAGGAGTACAACCAGCAACTGGCCGAGGTGCAGACGCTGGATGACACGCCATACAACCGGTATCTCAAAGGCATTGCGACCACCCAAACGCACAACGGTTACTTCTCTATCGACAAGAAGACCAAGCGCATGGTGGACCCTGAGACAGGCAAAAAGTCCACCGAAGCCGACGACGTGGATGCGTATGACCTGATCTTGAAGGACAAGGAACGGCTGCTGTCGTTTGACGAGCCGGTGCGGTTTATCTTCTCGCACTCCGCTTTGCGGGAGGGTTGGGACAACCCCAACGTGTTCGTGATCTGCACTTTGAAGCACAGCGACAACACGGTAAGCCGCCGCCAGGAAGTCGGGCGTGGCCTGCGTTTATCTGTAAATCAGCATGGCGACCGTATGGACAACGCGGCCACGGTGCACCAAATCAACGTGCTGACCGTGGTGGCCAGCGAGAGCTACAAGGACTTTGTGACGGCCTTGCAGCGTGATATCAGTGAGGGATTGTCTGAGCGGCCACGCGAGGCCAACGAATCCTATTTCACAGGCAAGGTGCTCAAAACCACAGCCGGTGACGTGGCTGTGACTCCGCAATTGGCCAAACTAATTTACCGCTACCTTGCTAAGAACGACTACTCCGACGACAAAGACCGCATCGCCGATGCGTACCACGAGGCCAAGAAAGAGGGCACGCTTGCAGCGTTGCCGCCCGAGTTGGCGGCGCATGCCGATGCCGTGTTTGCGCTGATCGACAGTGTGTTCAGCGACGCGAAGTTGCCATTACCAGAAGACGACCGCAAGGCCAAAGCCAATCCGCTGAACGCCAATTTTGAGAAAGCCGAGTTCAAGGTGCTCTGGAATCGCATCAACCGCAAGGCCGCGTACACGGTGGAATTTGAAACGCCGGAGCTGGTAGCAAAGTGCGTGAAGGCGCTGGAGGCAGAGCTGAAAATTAGCCCCATGCAATACACCGTGGTGGCAGGCGAGCAGGCCGATACTGCGACCTACGACGGTATTCGCCAGGGCGAGTCGTTCAAAGTGACCGAGTCCACGACGGATTTTCACCGTGCGTCAGCGCATTCCGCCGTCAAGTACGACCTGATTGGCCGACTCGCTGGTGAGACGCAATTAACCCGTGCGACAGTGGCCAGTGTCTTGCAGGGCATCAACAAAGCCGTGTTCAGTCAGTACCGCACAAACCCGGAAGACTTCATGCAAAAGGCCGCGCGCCTGATGAACGAGCAGAAGGCGACCGTGATCGTGGAGCACATTGCCTACGACCCCACGGGTGACATACACACCATGGACATCTTTACCCAGGACAAGCCGAAGGAAGATTTCAGCAAGGCGGTGAAGGCAGACCACCACATTTACGACTACGTGTTCACCGACTCCAAGAACGAGCGCGACTTTGTGCGGGAATTGGATGCAAGCACGGAGGTTGTGGTTTACGCCAAGCTACCGCGCGGGTTTTTTATCCCCACCCCGGTTGGCAACTACAACCCTGATTGGGCTATTGCCTTCCAGGCGGGCAAGGTCAAACACGTGTACTTTGTCGCAGAAACCAAGGGTTCCATGTCCAGCATGGATTTGCGCAAAATCGAGGAAAGCAAGATCGAATGCGCCCGCAAGTTCTTCGCCAAAATTACTTCCGACCAGGTGAAGTACGACGTGGTGGACAGCTACGGCAAGCTGATGGATTTGGTGGTTTGATTTTTGCCTAGGCCGCTGAGCACCACGACTTTTTTGAGTGATGCAGTGAGCAAACCAAAACCCCAACCAGCAGCAAAGTTCGGCAAGCCGGTGCTCCTCTCCGGCGGCAACCCGCAAATCCCCAAAGGTGAGGGCGACGCCCCGGTGCAGGCCTACCTCGCCGCCATGCCGGGCTGGAAGCAGGCTGTCGGGCGCAAGCTGGACAAACTCATCGCGGCCACCGTGCCCGGCGTGCGCAAGGCGGTCAAATGGAACTCGCCCTTGTATGGCGCGCCGGGGCAGGAGGGCTGGTTCATCAGCTTTCACTGCTTCACCCACTACGTGAAGCTGACCTTCTTCCGCGGCCAGTCGCTGTCGCCGATTCCGCCCGGTGAATCCAAAAGCCAGGACACGCGTTACTTCGACATCCGCGAGGACGCGGAATGGAACGAAGCCCAGCTCATCGCGTGGATCAAGCAGGCCAGCAAGTTGCCGGGCGAGAAGATGTGAGCGCAGGCAGCTAAGCCTGCGTTTACAACATGGAGCAGCCGTGATATCCTTACAAAAATGTAAGGAGAATCAGATGCAAGCCACACTCACCTCCAAAGGACAGATGACGCTGCCCAGCGCTGTGCGAACGCGCCTTGGCCTGGAGGCGGGTGACCATCTGTTGGTGACCATCCAGGACGATGACACCATTATTCTTAAGCGGCCCCCCAGTGCCGGCGGTACGGCCTTGCGCGGCTTGTTGTCCCGGCCCAAACGCGCGCTTACGGTGGAAGAAATGGATGCGGGCGTTGTGGCGCACCTGGCCGCCAAACACCGGCCGGGCAGCAAATCTTGATCGCGCTGGACACCAACCTGCTGGTGCGCCTGCTCACCAACGATGATCCGCGCCAGGCTGCAAAAGTAGAGGCATGGCTGCGCGACAACGCCACCCCCAAAGCGCCAGCTTATGTGGACCATGTGGTGCTGTGTGAACTGGCTTGGGTTCTGGAGCGCAGTTACACCTACGCGCGTGCCGAGGTGCACGCAGCCCTGGCCGCGCTGCTGGAGCAGGACCATTTGAAGGTGGAATCCCCTGCGCTTGTGCGCCAGTCCCTGCTGATGTTTGCCGAAGGGCCGGCCGATTTTTCTGACTATCTGCTCGCAGTGAGAGCACAGGCGGCAGGGTATGCCCCGGTGCTGACCCTGGACAAAAGAGCGGCCAAAACCGCAACACATCAGCTATTGCGCTGAGAAGCATCCCGTGAGGGGTTGCCCGACGAGAAGCGGTAGCACTTCACCCCCCCCCCGCCCGTCTTTGGGCCCCTCCGCTGTTTCATGGCTGGCGC
>JAKFXR010000059.1 GCA_021731285.1 Polaromonas sp.
CTCCGGCGCAGCCGCCCTAGCCGCAGGGGCCCACGGCCACGATCCTAAATTCGGCGGTGTGGTGGTGGAGACCAAAGCCGGTGATTTCGAGATCGTCGCAAAGTCCGACACATTGCAGATCCATATCAGTGACCACGGCAAAGCGGTGAAGCTGGACGGCGCCAAGGCCAAGGTGACTTTGCTAAATGGCTCGGAAAAATCAGAAGTGGAACTGACCCCCGCCGGCGACAAGCTTGAAGCCAAAGGCGCGTTTAAGGTCGCCAAAGGCACCAAAGGCATTGCAGTAGTGACACTAGCCGGCAAACCGCCGGCGACGGCACGGTTTGAAGTGAAATAACTGTCAATCTACGCAGGGTGCCGCCAGCTGGCGGCACCCTGCCGTTCAGACGGTTTTTCGTCCAAGCGGGAGCGGTCGTACCAAGGCTCAATCGAACAAGGAATTAAAAAATGAGTGCTGGACATTCACACGCCATACCGGAGAACAAAAAAGAAACCACTCTTTGGGTGGCGCTGATTCTTACTTCAACCTTCCTGGTCGCAGAGGCGGCAGCCGGCTTCTTTCTCAATAGTCTGGCTCTTCTAGCTGATGCAGCGCACATGTTTACCGATGCCGCAGCGTTGGCCATTGCACTGGCCGCCGTGCGCATTGCAAGGCGGCCTGCGGATGCCCGACGAACCTACGGCTATCACCGTTTCGAAATCCTGGCTGCGGCCTTCAACGCGCTGCTTCTGTTTGGCGTGGCGGCCTACATTCTGTATGAAGCCTATCAGCGCTTTCGCAGTCCGGGTGACGTACAAACCACAGGCATGCTGGTGGTAGCCACCATCGGCCTCGTAATCAATCTGATCAGCATGCGCCTGCTCAGCGCCGGCAAAGACAGCAGTTTGAACATCAAAGGAGCCTACCTGGAAGTATGGAGCGACATGCTCGGCTCATTGGGCGTGATTGTTGCTGCGGTTTTGATTCGATTTACCGGCTGGACCTGGATTGACACCTTGGTGGCGGCCGGCATCGGATTGTGGGTACTCCCTCGGACATGGATCTTGTTGAAAGAAAGCCTGAATATTCTTCTTGAAGGAACGCCCGAAGGGCTCTCGCTGGATGATGTGACGACCGCCATGCAGGGGGTTGCAGGCGTCACTGAAGTTCACGACCTGCACGTATGGGTGCTGACCAGCGGCAAGAACAGCCTGACCGCCCACGTTGTACACAAATCGGATGTTGCCCCCGCGCAGATTATTGAAAACATCCAGGTTCTTGTGGCAAAACGTTTTGAGGTTTTCCATACCACGATTCAGTGTGAACTGGTGGCGTGCGAACACAGCGCTGATGGCTGCAACTTCATCGATCGACGCACCGGGATCACCGAAGCTCCAGAGAGTCATTCAAGTCATGTTCATTAAGAACGCGCTTGTCGTTCATTGCAGTGCGGATAGGAGGCCACCATGAAATACATATGGATTCCAGTCTTCGGCCTGTCAATTTTCGGTCTGTCTGGGTGCACTACTGTGTATGAGGGCAAGTTCGATTTCAGCGAAGGATGGCGCGAAGCCAAAGTCATTCAAATAGAGCGTGCTAGCGAAATTGCGAAGCCACAGTTTTCAGATTGTCGTGCCACCACGTCGCAGCCGCACCTTGCTTCAGATAAGTTTATTGTGCTGTCGTACAAACACTTGAACAGACCGCGAAAACGAGTAGTCCCATTCGGCCCGAGTGATGGTGCGCGCGTGGGAGATCTTGTATATATGAAGGTGATGGACTGCAATAGTCCGCTCATACCCCGAAGCGAGCCGCCAAGCCATGGGCAGGCTTTTAAGAGTTGAGCACCCTCCGGTGCCGGAGGCACACTGAAGTCAAAAGGCTTAAGCTGCAGCAATCCCGATGGCGTCAGATACTTTCCGGCGAAGCCAATGCCGTGGATTTTCGAACGGGGTTCATTGCAGCCCTGCAGGATGGAGGCAAGTGCATACCGTCCAGCGGTGGAACTTCTATTCCCCTGCGCCAAGCACATGGGTGCTTGGCTTTAAAGGCTTCGGTTGTTGATCAGGCTATCGCCCCAGCCACATCCACGTTCCCCACCCCACACCGATCCACACAACCAGAACAAATGCAGCACCCCACAGGCTGCGGTTTGACGTTTTTCTGTGCCATCCATGCATCGCCCTGCTGCCGACAGTCCTTCAACACCTCAGCAGGCGTCAGCTGTTGAGTTCCGTAGAAATCTGACCTACTGGGGGTCAGACTTCAGCGGAATTCAACAGTTAACCGAGGTGGTGTCGTGTGTGTGTGCGGCCTGGAGACTACTTTGGCTGAAAGGCGATCAAGCCCATTCCCGTCAGGCTCACAGCAACGCCGGCCATGTCCCAAGCCGTAGGACGGATGCCATCGACTGCCCACAACCATCCCAAGGCAACGGCAATGTAGACGCCACCATAGGCAGCGTAAACGCGGCCAGCGGCGGCGTCATGAAGGGTCAGCAGCCAGGCAAAAAGTGCCAGGCTCACCCCGGCAGGAATCAACAACCAGATCGGTCCGCGTTTAGCCAACCAGAGGTAGGGCAAATAGCAACCCACGATTTCCGCAAGAGCGGTGACAAGGTACAAAAGCAAGGTTTTCATATCGACTGACGGTTACCTGCTTTAGCAGCAGCAACGTGTTGATCCAGGGTTCTTTGCTTCGTCTGAACTCAAATCTTTGAGGATGGTGCATTTGGGTGCGGGGCCACCCAAACACTGGTCAGTACAGGTCTGCACGAAATTTGACAGCGTGCGCTCAAGCTTTTGCAACTCCGCCAATTTGGTCCGGATTGCATCGAGATGAACCTTTGCGATGTCGCGTGCCTCCGCACAATCGCGCTCATCGTTTGTAGAGAGCGAAACCAAGGCCCGCGTCTCGTCAATCGAGAATCCCAAGTCTCTGCAGTGGCGGATCAGCATCAGCACTTCTTCGACCTCCTGGCCATACACACGGTGTCCGCTGGGTCGTCGAGCGGCCTGGGGAATCAAGCCCACTTCTTCGTAGTACCTGATAGCCGATACGTTCATACCGGTGCGGCTTGCCATCGTGCCAATCGTCAATTGCCCCGATGTCTGTAGGTTATTCATCAATGCCCCTTGCATCTCAAGTTACTTGAGGTTCTACATTCAGTTTAAGGGAATTTCCCCGAGTTCATCCAAGTGAGCAAAGAATGAAAAAACCTGTGTTGGCGGCTGTGGGGGTCGCGGGAGCGTGCGCCGCCTGCTGTGCCATTCCCCTGCTGGTTCCCCTTGTGGGTGGTGTTTCAGTGGGCAGCCTTATCGCGATGGCGAGCGGTGATTGGTGGGGTTTGAGCAGCAAGGCCCCGGTCATCGCCAGTGTCATCGCGGTTGCAGTTCTGGTGGGCGTCGCAACATGGCTGGCGAGGCGCCGTAGGAGCAGCGCGTTCTGCACGGTTGCACCCACTGTGGTGTCCCGTGGTTGTGCGACCGTTTCTGGCGCTGGCGCTGGCGCTGGCGGGTGCGGTTGTCCCGCACCGAATAGGCCAGCACTTTCCAGCGGAGTCCAAAAGTGACCGGGCTCAGGTCCGCCAGTCCCGCGCTTGTGCCGCGCCCGCAAGGAGGTTCATGGGCCATACTTGAACTTTTTGCACGTGCTTTATGGCTACAGAACCAGCGTCCGAAGTCGCAACGGCTTCCAACCATGCCGTCAACCGCTACGACCGCATGGAGTGGGCGGGCGCATTCGGTGACCTCGGCACACTGATCCCTTTTGTTGTCGCCTACATCGGCGTCCTCAAACTCGACCCCTTTGGTGTCTTATTTGGGTTCGGAGTCTCTATGCTGGTCTGCGGCCTGTACTACAAGACCCCGTTCCCTGTGCAGCCCATGAAGGCCATAGGCGCGGTCGCATCGATCCAAGCCGTGCAGACGGCGTTCGTCACACCGGCGGCCGTGTACAGCGCGGCACTGGCCACCGGGGTGATTTGGCTCCTGCTGGGCTTAAGCGGGTTGATGGCGCGAGTTGCCCGGCTGGTCCCGGCATCGGTGGTGGTCGGGATCGTGCTCGGGCTTGGTTTCGGGTTCATGTTGCAAGGCATCAAGATGATGCAGGCCGACTGGGTCATTGCGATCATCGGCGCCGCAGGCACCTTGCTGCTGATGGGCAACCGTACTTTGCCAGCGATGTTTGTTCTTCTCGCCTTTGGTGCCGTGGTGGGCGGTATCCAGCATCCGGAGCTGCTCACCCGACTGGGCGATGCCTCCATCGGCTTCAGAACGCCTACCTTCGCGCTGACGGACATCACCTGGAATCAGGTGTTTGTGGGCGTGGTTTTATTGGCCTTGCCGCAAATCCCCTTGACCTTGGGCAATGCTGTGATTGCCGTCACGGACGAGAACAACCGCCTGTTTCCTCACAGGTCCGTGACAGAAAGCCGCGTCGCCGTATCCACCGGCGTGATGAACCTGTTCAGCGGCTCGGTCGGTGGCGTTCCGATGTGCCACGGCGCAGGCGGCATGGCTGCTCACATTGCTTTCGGGGCCCGAACCGGTGGTTCGATCGTCATTCTCGGCGGAATGCTGTTGGCCCTGGCCCTGTTCTTCAGCCACTCGGTGGAGGCTCTGTTCCAGTTGTTCCCGACGGCGGTGCTGGGCGTGGTGCTTTTCCTTGCCGGCGTGCAGTTGGCGGTGGGCAGCAGCGTGCTGCCAGCGGGGCGTGGCGACCGTGTCGTTGTACTCGTATGCGCAGCGCTGTGCATGTGGAACGTGGCCGCAGGTTTCCTGATGGGCATCCTCCTCCACCATCTCAATCTGCGGGGACTTCTGAAGCTTTAGCGTCGCTGGCGGCTGGCCGGCTTGGCTCAATGCGAATGACGGTGATGCGCGTCCGGGAAATGTGCGTGGCTGTGAGCAACCGGGGCGTGCCGGTGCGAATGCGTATGTTTGGTGCCGGCTCCAACCGAAGCCTCGTGCGTATGATCGTGATGTTCGTCACCTGCACCGTGCTCATGTTCATGGCTGTGCTCAAGCGGTTCGTGGGTATGCGAGTGCTGGTGGCTCTCCGTCAGATGCAGCCAGACGCCTCCCGCCATCAATGTGCCGGCGACGATCAGCGACAGCGTGACCGGTTCGCCCAGCATCACAATCGCCAGGGCAGCGCCTACGAACGGCGCAATCGAGAAATAGGCCCCCGTGCGCGCCGTTCCCAAATGGCGCAGACCCAGGACGAACAGCGCCAGGCTGGCTCCATAGCTTGAAAAGCCCAGCACGCCAGCCGCCAGTACCACGGGGACATCCGGCCAGGCCGCACCCAACAGTAAGGCAAGCATCAGGTTGGTCACGCCGGCAACCAGGCCTTTGACCATGGCGATAAACGATGCACCCGACAGCGAAACTCTACGCGTAAGGTTGTTGTCTATGCCCCAGGCCAGGCAGGCGCCGACCACAGCAAGAGCCGGCCATAGCGTGCCAAAGTGGGCTTCCGTCGGCCAGGACAAAACCACGCCGCCCGCCACGATCGCCAGCATCCCCAGCGCGATGCGGCGGTCAAAATTCTCTCTGAATACAAACCACGCGATAAGTGCGGTCAGCACGCCTTCAGCATTGAGCAAGAGCGAAGCGCCCGAAGCAGGCATGCCCGAGAGGCCCACCATCAACAAGACAGGGCCGACCATACCACCGGCAACCACGGCTCCTGCGAGCCACTTCCGCTCACCGCGGGGCAGTCGTACGGGCGCTGATCTGCGCAACCAACGCAGCAAGAACAGGCCAATGCCGGAACCAAGGTATAGCAGGGCCGCCAATAGCCACGGACTGGTTTGCTCCAACAGCAGCTTGGCCAGCGGGGTACCGGCGCCAAACAATGTGGCGGCCAGCAGGGTCGCCAGAACACCGGGTTGCGTCAGCGATTTCAAGAGGATGTCCTTAGGTCGTTCTGGCGGCTAGTGCAGCACGCAATGGCAGTACACAAAATGCTGTACCACCCCGGATGGGGTATGGTGGTCTTCCTTCACATGCTCCAACAGCTCGAACGCGCCGCCAAACTCCGCATGCAAGGCATCGGGCGCATAACGCACTACAGGCAGACCGCTGCATTGAGGCGGCCCATCGGGCCCGAAAGCGGCCACGATGACGCGCCCGCCGGGACGTAGGCTAAATGAGCCCATCCCCTCGAAAAGGTAAAACGAGCGGTTTTCCCCTCTGAAAGAGGATTAGCTTTCAGTCAAAAAGATCCCCTTGCCCCGGCTGCGTGGCGTTGCTCCAGAACACCGAGTCGG
>JAKFXR010000152.1 GCA_021731285.1 Polaromonas sp.
CGGCCAGCATGGACGCCCTGGCCCGTGAACACGGCACGCCGTTGTTCGTCTATTCCAAAGCCGCCATGCTGGCTGCGCTGGCCGCTTACCAGCAGGGTTTTGCCGGGCGCGATGCGCAAATCTGCTACGCCATGAAGGCCAACTCCTCGCTGGGCGTGCTGCAGGTGTTTGCGGAGGCCGGCTGCGGTTTCGACATTGTTTCGGGCGGCGAGCTCGAACGCGTGCTGGCCGCAGGCGGCGACGTGCGCAAGGTGATTTTTTCAGGCGTCGGCAAAACCCGCGCGGAAATGCAGCAGGCGCTGGCAGCCGGCATCGGCTGCTTCAACGTCGAGAGCGAAGCCGAGCTGGATGTGCTGTCGGAGGTGGCGCTGGCGATGGGCCAGGTCGCACCGGTCAGCATTCGCGTCAACCCCAATGTGGACCCGAAAACCCATCCCTATATTTCCACCGGCCTGAAGGGCAACAAGTTCGGCGTGGCGCATGAAGACGCCCTGCGCATTTACCGGCATGCGGCCTCGCTGCCCGGGCTCAGGGTCGCCGGCATCGACTGCCACATCGGCTCGCAAATCACCGAGACCACGCCTTACCTGGACGCGATGGACCGCGTGCTTGACCTGGTCGCCGCCATCGAGGCGGCGGGTATCCCCATCCATCACATCGACTTCGGCGGCGGCCTCGGCATCAACTACAACCAGGACACGCCGCCGGCGGCGGATGCCCTGTGGCAACTGCTGCTGGCCAGGCTGGACGCGCGAGGCTACGGCAGCAAACAACTGATGATAGAACCCGGCCGTTCGCTGATCGGCAATGCCGGCGTCTGCCTGACCGAAGTGCTCTACCTCAAGCCGGGCGAACAGAAAAACTTCTGCATCATCGACGCGGCCATGAACGACCTGCCGCGCCCGGCCATGTACCAGGCCTTCCACGCCATCGTGCCGGTCGTGCCCTCATCGGCCACGGCGGAAACCACCTACGACGTGGTCGGGCCGGTCTGCGAAAGCGGTGACTGGATAGGCCGTGACCGCGCGCTGGCGGTCCAGGCCGGCGACTGCCTGGCGGTGTTGTCGGCGGGTGCGTACTGCATGAGCATGGCCAGCAACTACAACACCCGCGGCCGCGCCGCCGAAGTGCTGGTCGATGGCGCCAAAGCCCACCTCATTCGACGCCGGGAAACCGCCGCCGACCAGATGCGGCAGGAGCAGCTGGTTCCCGGCTGAAGCGCGTCCCGCCGCCCTCTCGCCGGGGCTTGTCACGCTATTATTTCGATAGCTGCTCACACACGGCGGGCGGGCGCTGGGGCCGTTTTTTCTTCACATAGTCCCGCACCCGCCAGCCCAGCAGCACGGCGAGGATCACGGCATACACCGCGACTTCGGCAAAGTCGTTCTTGCCTGAACGCATCCAGAAAAAGTGCAGCAGGCCCAGCCCGGCGATCAGGTAGACCAGCTTGTGCAGCATTTGCCACCGGCGCGCGCCCAGCTTTTTGATCGCGGCATTGAAGGAAGTGACCGCCAGCGGCGTCAGCAGCAGGAAGGCCGAGAAACCGACGAGGATGAACGGCCGCTTGATGATGTCCTTGATGATTTCGGGCACATCGAAACCCATGTCGAACCAGCTGTAACTCAGCAGGTGGATCACCACATAAAAATAGGTGAACAGCCCCAGCATGCGCCGGAAACGCGCCAGCGCCGGTGTGCCGCTGATCACCCGCAGCGGCGTGACCGCCAGCACGATGCACAGGAAACGCAGGGTCCAGTCGCCGGTTGCGCGTATCAGGTGTTCGGCCGGATTCGCGCCCAGGTTGTTGGTGAAGGCGCCGTAGAACAGCCAGGCAAACGGCAGCAGCGCCAGCAGGAACACCAGCGGCTTGGCCGCCGGGTGCAGCAAGGCTTTGTTAAACGCGGCACTCATCCGCCGCCGGGCCGCCCCAAGGCGGATGGCGCCCCCTCGGGGCTGGCGCCTGCGGCTCCAAACCTGCCCGCGCAGGTTTGGACGGACAACAGCAGCGAAGCCTCTGGCGAGCGGCGGCCTGCAAGGTGCAGCGACGTACACGCAGTGACAAGCGTGGGGGCCATCTTCATCAGAAGTACTTCTTGAGATCCATGCCGGCGTAGAGCTGGCCGACCTGTGCCTCGTAGCCGTTGAACAACAACGTCTTGCGCTTCTTGGCGAACAGGCCGTCTTCGCCGATGCGGCGCTCGGTGGCCTGGCTCCAGCGCGGATGGTCCACGTTCGGGTTCACATTGGAATAAAAGCCGTATTCGTTGGCGGCCGCCTTGTTCCACGCGGTGCGCGGCTCCTTGTCGGTGAAGCGGATCCGGACAATGCTCTTGCCGCTTTTGAAACCGTATTTCCAGGGCACCACCAGACGCACCGGCGCGCCGCTCTGATTGGGCAGCACCTCGCCATACATGCCGAAGGCCAGCAGGGTCAGCGGGTTCATGGCCTCGTCCAGGCGCAGCGCCTCGACATAAGGCCAGTCGAGCACACGCGAGCCGACAAAAGGCATGGTCTTGGGATCGGCCTGGGTGATGAACTCCACGTATTTGGCATTGCCTAGCGGTTCGACCTTTTTGATCAGCTCAGCCATCGAATAACCGACCCAGGGAATCACCATGGACCAGCCCTCGACGCAGCGCAAGCGATAGATGCGCTCTTCCTGGGCACTGAGCTTGATCAGGTCCTCGATCGCATACGTCTTCGGCTGCTTGACCAGGCCTTCGACCGCGACGGTCCATGGCTTGGTGACCAGGGTATGCGCGTTTTTGGCCGGGTCGGCCTTGTCGGTACCGAATTCGTAGAAGTTGTTGTAAGTCGTGACGTCCTTGTAGTCGGTGACTTTTTCCAGGGTCACCGCACCCGCCACACCAGACTTCGCGCCGGGCAGCGCTGCCAGCTTGCCGGGTTTGGCCACCCCCTGGGCCAGCGCCTCGCGCCCGGCCCAGCCAGCCAGCGCTGCACCGGCTGCGCCACCAGCCATCAGCTTGATCATGTCGCGGCGCTGCTGGTAAATGCCCTGGGACGTGATCTCGCTGGAGACCGGGTGAATGAATCCGCTGTTGTGGGTCTTGATCAGCATCTTGCTTCCTTGGAGTCGTTGGTCAGGATTTGACGGTTAGTCTGAATACGCAGCCACTTCTTACAAGGATTCAAGGATCACAAGGTTCCGTAACTGTGCAGGCCAGACAGGAACATGTTCACGCCGAGGAAGGCAAAGGTGGTCACGGCCAACCCCACCAACGCCCACCATGACGCCACGGTGCCGCGCAGGCCCTTGACCAGGCGCATGTGCAGCCAGGCCGCGTAGTTGAGCCAGACGATCAGCGCCCAGGTTTCCTTGGGGTCCCAGCTCCAGTAACCGCCCCAGGCTTCGGCCGCCCACAGCGCGCCCAGCACGGTGGCGATGGTAAAGAAAGCAAAACCCACGGCAATCGATTTGTACATCACGTCGTCGAGCACTTCAAAACTGGGAAGCCGCTCGGCGATGCGCTTGCGACCCAGCAAAATGACGGCGGCAATCAGCCCCGACACCAGCAGGTAGCCCTCCCAGTAGTTGCTGCCACCGGCAGTCGCGGGTGTGGCCCGGAAAACGATGGGCACCAAACCCAACACGACACCCAGCAGCCACAGCGGGGTCAGTTTGTACCAGCGGTTTTCGTTCGCCTGCTGCTTGATCAGGTAAGCCAGCGAGACCATGGCCGCCAGTGAGAACATGCCATAACCCACAAAGTTGGCCGGCACATGCACCTTCATCCACCAGCTTTGCAGCGCGGGAACCAGCGGCTGGATTTCATGCGCCCCGCGAACCACGGTGTACCAGAGCAGAAAACCCACCGCCGCACTGACCACCAGCATCACAAACGCGCCGAGCGACCGAGTTTGGTAATGCTCTTCAAAATACAAGTAAAAAGCCGCAGTCATCCAGCAAAAAAGCACAAACACTTCATACAGGTTGCTGACCGGAATGTGGCCCACATCGGGGCCGATCAGATAACTTTCGTACCAGCGCACCATGCTGCCGATCAGGGCCATGCCGACAGCCACCCAGGCAATTTTGGACCCCAGCGACTCCAGCGTTGCGCTCTGTCCTTTGGCGAACATGCCGAGCCAGTAAAAACCCGTGCTCATAAAAAACAGCACGCTCATCCACAGGATGGCCGACTGGCTGGACAGGAAATACTTGAGCCAGAACACCTGTTCTGCCCGCGCCAGGTCTCCCTGGTAGGCCACGATGCCGAGCAGTGAAAAGCCCGCCACCAGCAGCGTCAGCGCGCGCAGTGGCCGCCAGAACCAGGCCATGGCCACCACGGCGGGAATGGCGCTGAGCAGGATGCCTTTTTCGTAAACATCCATGAAAGCGCTGTACTGGAGAAAGGCATACAAGCCGCCGGCCAGCGTCAGGACCGCAAAAATCCAGTCGAACAGATTGCGCTTTGCAAAATAGCCCTCATGCAGGCTGATGGTGTTCGCATCCGTGTTGCGCTTGTTCAGGGTCGTGGTGTTCATAGTGGCACCTGTAAAAGTTTGGTTTTGAGCATCTCGAATTCCCTGTCAACTTCCATGGTCTGGCGGTTGGTCGACAAAGCCATGGTCGCCTGACTGCCTGAGCCCGATTCTGGCCCTTTTTCGGCGCCGGCGCCGCCGGCCGGCGCCAGCCAGATCCAGAGCCGGCGCTCACGCACATACAGCATGGCAAAAATACCGAGGATCAGCAGCGCGCAGCCGAGGTAAACAATGTTCTTGCCCGGTGTGCGCGTGACCTGGAACACGCTGGCCTGCACCTGGGTGAAGTCCTTGAGCTCGAAAGCCATGGGGGCGGGGTAGTGGTGGGCATCGCTGAGCGACAACACCGCCTGCGCCATCCAGGCCTGGGTTCTTTCGTCCAGCGGCAGGGGCTGGAGCCCGTTTTGCTCGCGCGTGAGCTGCGCCAGCTCGAACAACACGCCGTTGAGGATGCGCACCAGCACCTCGCCGGCGCGGTTGCGCTCGGCTTCGGGCACATTGCTTTCCATGAAATCCGAAATCGCCTGCAGCCCCGCCACCGGCCGGGGCTGGCCCGCAGCGGCCGGCTGGTCGGGCCCGGCTAACAAGGCCAGCGCGCGGCCGGCCGACGCCGCCAGTTGCGCGGCCAGGTCAGGGCGGTCCGCCGCAATCGCCTGGCGCACATAACGCTGGACGGCGCGCTCGCGCTGCACCGGGTCGGCCAGCGCGCGGCGCAAGCGCAGGAAACCTTCCATGCTGCCCTGCTCGTCGGCCGGAATGCGCAGGTACTGGAAAGGCTCGGCCGGTGTTTCACGCACGCCGAGCAGGAACAGCGCCGGGGTGGACTCGGCACTGTCCATCTTCACCGGCAACATGTAGTTGTGGAACTCGCGCGCCTGGCCGGCCGCGTCACGCAGCTTGTAGGTCAGGCTGGGACCGACGTTGCGCAATTCCTTTTGCTCTTTGGTCTTGTTGGCCGCGCCGAGACGCGCATCGATGGACTGGCGCAGGTCGACCTTGCGCACATCCGCCCCCGATTCGCCGAGGTTGCCGGAACCGCTGAAGTTCTCGACGTTGATGACACGCAGGGCGGTGTATTCCAGCGTCATTTTTTCGGCGCCGTTGGTCAGGCTGCTCGAGCCCCCTATCGTGCCCTGGATTTCAAACGGTTTGCTCGAAGGCTGCGCACCCACGGCTATGGGCACGGCCTTGAGCGTGACGCTGGAGCCGCCGTCGTCAAAGCTGGACTGATAAATCTCGATGCCCTTGTGGTGCGCCGGATGGTTGACCTCGACGCGGTGCGGGATTTTCTCGCCTGTTTCGCGGTCGTGGATCACGATCTCGCTGGCAAACAGCTTGGGCATGCCGGTCGAGTAGTACTCAACGATGAACTTCTTGAGCTCCACCGAAAACGGCAGGTCCTGCAGCAAAACACCGCCGGGCTGATTCAGGATGGCGGTGCTGGACTGCGTGCCTTCGGCCACCAGTAGGTTGGCGCGAAAGGTCGGGTTGCGCTCGCTGAGCCGATGCTGGGCCGGCACATCGGCAATCAGGCCGCCGCCGGTGTAGATCGACTTGTCGTTGAGCCACATCTGCGCCCGCACCACCAGGTCGCCGTCGAGCAGGCCACCGACACAGACCAGCACGATGGCGCCGTGCGCGGCGATGTAACCGATCTTGTTGGCGGCACCGGCCTTGGCAGCGACCATCCAGCCGCTGCCGCCCGGCGCGTCGCGCTGCTGCAGCTTGACCTTCC
>JAKFXR010000136.1 GCA_021731285.1 Polaromonas sp.
AACGTGATCGTACTAATTACAAATGTACCCCACGATCTATCTAAGGCAGAGGCAGCCAAGATCGCTGCGGTAATCATTGCGCTCGGAGGTGGCAAATGAGCTAGCGCAAAAAATAAGGGCCTTCCCAAGGTTTTTAGGAAGGCCCCTATGCGGAATGGGAAACCCACACCGACTTGCTGCAACTTGATCGTAGTGGATTCCGCCCCTCAACGCAACGTACGTGTTTGTTTCCCGCACGTGCGTCGGAGAAATGACATGACCTCAGTCGTGCCAACTCCACCTGCGCCAAAGGGTTGGCGTTGGGTCTATTGCCGCTATCGACGCGTAAAGAACAGTGTAAAAGTTCTTGACGCGCACGATTACGGATATACGACCTGGCGCTTCCTCGTGCGCGCTTAAGGGTGGTCTGCGGGGTTGCTATGCAACCCCGCAGTTTGTGGATCCTGCTACACAGCAGTAGCTATACGTTCGGGCTCGGCAATGTGCCAAGCTTGTGCCAGAAAAAGCACAACGGAGAGTGTGGGAGACAGGCTAGTAGCGGCAGTTTCCTCTCAAGCGGCTACGACGCGTAGGGCTTGAACCGCCTCATAATCCTTTGGTCCACAGTTCAAGTCTGTGACGCCCTACCACTCATAAGCTATAATTCGAGGCTTAGCGGCTGTAGCTCAGTTGGATAGAGTACTTGGCTACGAACCAAGGGGTCGTGGGTTCAATTCCTGCCAGCCGCACCACTTTTTACGAGTGTTTTCAATAGCTTAGAGGCTGACCCCTCTAGGCTATTTTTCTTTGCATGGGGACTTTTGGGGGACTGACAGCCTCCCGCGTCGCCTCTTGTTCAAGCCTCAAACTCTGCAGGCTCTTATTCCAGGTGCCTTTATCGGCCCGGATTTTCTCCAGCGCACCGTGGAGCTCGACGATCTGCGCCGTGCTTTAGTGGTAATTTCAGCGGTCGGCCCGATGAGATGCCCTAGAGTCCATTGGGTTTTTTCCTCGCTTTGGACAAATCCTCAAGGCTGGGCGGAACGTACTGCAGCGAGCGCATTTCTTTGAGGTCTTTGTAGCTCAGCTTTTCCAGCTCAGCAGTAAGTGCATTGCATTGCTTGTCAAATTCCTTGTTGACCCAATTTAGTGCTTCGATGAGTAAGCTGTAAAGATTGCCATAATTTGCCGAGACAAGGGTCTCGGCACGGGCGGCAAAGCACACGATTTTCTCCACTTTGTATGCCTTGGATCCGTCGTTAAGCGCAGCGCCCGGAATGCTCTGTGAATAGGAATTTTCGTCGTGAACAAAGTGTTTATTTCGAAGCGTCTTGAAATAGTTGAAACTTTCCATGGCCTCAGGTGGCGAGTCTCGGTAGATCGTCAGCGGCTCAAGTGCAAATCGCACGCGTTGCCCACCAAAGCATTTCATGTAGTGCAGGATGGCCACACGCCACAATGCCTCTCGATGAATTTTTTCGCTTTCGGCAAGTTTCTCTAGGAGGTTTAAAGCCTCAATGCCGAAGTTAAGGTCGCTCTGGTATAGCGACAGGTCTGACAGTCGTTTGGCGGTGTCGCCCTCGACCGCCACAAGGTGTATGGCGTCGGGGATGTTGATTTGAACATCATCGGCGGGAGTGGAATTCGCCATTAAATATTCCATGCCATATCCCTTTTCCTTTGTTTTGGGTGTTGAATTGTGTCCGGAATAGCGTGAGCTATGCTCTACCAATGGATGCACCCACCGACAAACCCGACACATTTGCAAACGCCTCCTCGACACAACATGAGACCCGGACTCGCTATAACGAGCGCCGTTTTCTTCAGCTAAATACTTTGCTGGTTGGCCATGTAGAGGGCACGATGCAATATCTACTCACTGTCAATGGCGGTGGCGCTGTCTCAATACTGGCGTTAGTTGGAGCGGTTGAAAAATGGCGGACACAGAACTGGCCATATTGGGTGTTGTCGGTATTTGTCGTGGGTTTAATTCTGGCTGGCGTCTTGCGAGTAATAGCGCTGATGATGTCGAAGAATCTTGTTCAAGGATGGATTCAGGACATTAACCAGTATCACATCAACGGAATTGAGTGGAAAGCCCTCACGCGGAATGATCACGCAAGGGTTCACAACTTGAGGTGGCTTCCCTGGTCGGTGGGCTGGGCGTCACTGGCCTGCTTCATCGTGGGGGCGATTGCGTCGGGAGTTTTCATCTTCACGGCCGCTCCATAGTTTCGATCCCTGCGCAGTCGATCTAATAAGCATGTTTGAAATAGGGGCTGCTTAATGACGTTCAATTTTCCTGCCCCTGGCTCATCATGAGCAAAGCTTTCACCAAAGAATCCGACGCAGACGACGATGAAGAGCTGTCGTTGCCGCCACTGCCTGCGGGCGGCAAAAACTACATCACACCTCAAGGCTATGCCAGGCTCAAAGCCGAGCTGCTGGACCTGATCGATAACGAGCGGCCGAAGATGGTCGAGGTTGTCCACTGGGCTGCCAGCAATGGCGACCGTTCGGAAAACGGCGACTACCACTATGGCAAGAAACGCCTTCGCGAGATTGACAGGCGCATCCGCTTTCTGACCAAGCGGATGGAAATTGCAGAAATCTCCGACCCTGCCGTGCACCATGGGAGCGATCAGGTGTTTTTTGGCGCGACTGTGACTTATGCGGACGGGGATGGCGCCGAGCAGACTGTGACCATTCTGGGCATCGACGAGGCCGACAGTGCCCTCAACCAAGTGAGCTGGATCTCGCCCATTGCCCGCGCATTGCTCAAGTCCCGGGTCGGCGACGAACTGAAACTCGTGACGCCAGCGGGCGCCAAAGAGATTGAGGTCGTGGAAGTAATCTACCCGGCGCCGGCTCCCGGGGGCTGAAGGTTTTCAGACGCCGGGCTTGGTCCGCTGCACGCGCAAGACCGATGGTGTGCGCTTGACGGTTCGCATGACCGAGGCAAGGTGCACACGGTCGCGAACGCCGACACCAAATCGAAGGTCTGTCGCGTCCTGAGCCGCTTCCTGCGCCATGTCCACATGGGTGATGTCGGCCTCCGCGCTGGTCAGGGCAGAGGCCACCCGTGCCAGCACGCCTTTGCCATTGGTGACGGTCACCAGCAGGCCGGTTTCAAAGCTGCGGGCCGGCTCGTCTGACCAGTCCACCGCGATGAAGCGTTCGCTGTCGCGGTGCTGCAATTTTCTGGCGACGGTGCAGTCGTCGGTGTGAACCGTCAGGCCTTCGCCGCGACCCAGGTAACCCACAATGCTGTCGCCCGGAATCGGGCGGCAACAGGTGGCAAATTTCACCGAAGCGCCTTCGCTGCCATCAAGTACCAGTGCGCCCTGCGATATGGACTCATGCGAGGTATAGCGCTCGCGGCTCATGAGCAGCGGGTCGGGCTTTTCACCGTTTTCGGCCAGCAGGGTGACGATGCGCTTGGCCACCATGGTGGCAATGCGCTTGCCGAGCCCGACGTCGGTCAGCAGGTCTGCGCGTGACCGGTTGCCCGAAAAACGCAGTATTTTTTCCCAGGTGGCGTGATTTTTCTCGTCGTCGTCGGGCAGGCGTTCTATGCCTTCGGCCCGCAAGGCCTGCGCCAGCATTTTCTCGCCCAGCTCCTGGGACTCGCTGAGCGCCATGGTCTTGAGATGGTGGCGAATTTTGGACCTGGCCTTGCCGGTGCGGACAAAACCCAGCCAGGCCGGGTTGGGGCTGGAGACGGAGGCGGTGATGATTTCGATCACATCCCCGTTGCGCAGTTCGGAGCGAAGCGGCACCTGTTCTCCGTTGACCTTGGCTGCCACGGCGCGGTGGCCGACATCGCTGTGGATGGCGTAGGCAAAATCAACAATTGTTGCGCCGCGCGGCATGGCCATGATCTGGCTCTTCGGCGTGAACACATAAACGGCGTCAGGGAAAAGGTCGATCTTGACGTGGTCCCAGAACTCGGCGGCGTCGCGGGTCTCGTGCTGGATGTCCAGCAGTGATTGCAGCCACTGCGTGCCCAGCCTTTGTGATGCATCGCTGTCCGGGTCGGTCGCCTTGTACAGCCAGTGCGCAGCCACGCCGGACTCGGCCACGATGTGCATGGCGTCGGTACGCATCTGGAACTCGATGCTGGTACCGAAAGGGCCGACCAGCGTGGTGTGCAGCGACTGATACCCATTGACCTTGGGGATGGCAATGTAATCCTTGAACTTGCCAGGCAGGGGTTTGTAGAGCTGGTGCAGCACGCCGAGGGCGGTGTAGCAGGCGGTGACGCCACCCACAATGATGCGAAAGCCGTAGATGTCGGTTACCTGCGCAAACGACAGGTGTTTTTCGTCCATCTTGCGGTAGATGGAATACAGGGCTTTTTCCCGTCCGTAAATGTTCACCTGGATCTGGGCCTCTGCAAAGGCGCCGGTGACCTCGGACTGCACCCGCTTGATGACATCCCGCCGGCGACCCCTGGCTCGTGCGAGGGCCTTGGTCAGGGTTGCGTAGCGCCAGGGGTAGAGATGCTGAAAAGCCAGGTCCTGGAGTTCGCGGTAAGTGGTGTTCAGACCCAGGCGGTGGGCAATGGGCGCGTAGATGTCCAGGGTTTCGCGGGAGATGCGGTCCCACTTGTTTCGGGGCACGTCCCCCAGGGTGCGCATGTTGTGGCTGCGGTCAGCCAGCTTGATGAGGATGACGCGCACATCGCGGGCCATGGCCAGCAGCATCTTGCGAAAGGACTCGGCCTGGTTTTCTTCACGGGTATTGAATTCCAGCTTCTCCAGCTTGGTCAGCCCGTCCACCAGTTCAGCCACCGGCGCGCCAAAACGCTCGATCAGCTCTGGTTTGGTGACGCCGCAGTCCTCAATGGCGTCGTGCAGCAGCGCAGCCATCAGGGCCTGGGCGTCCAGCTTCCACTCGGCGCATTGCTGGGCTACGGCAATCGGGTGGGTGATGTAGGGCAGGCCGCCATTTCGAATCTGCCCGAGGTGGGCCTCGTCGGCGAAGCGGTAGGCGCGGCGGACGTTGTCGACGTCGCCGCGGCTCATGTAGTCAAGTTTGGCGGTGAGCGCGGCAAAACTCGCGGCGGCCGCGTTGGCGGCAGCCGGGGTCGACTTGATGCTGGCAGTGGGGGAAACCAGGGCGCTCATGCCTCAAATGTATCGCGATGCCGGTACATCATGAGAAAAACAGGCTTTTGCCCTGTGCAAACGAAAAAAAGCACCGGCTGGCGGTGCTTTCGATGAAAGTCGGTGATGACTCAGCCTGGTACTTTTTTCAGCATTTCAAGGCCAATTTTGCCTTCTGCAATTTCACGCAAGGCGGTCACGCCTGGCTTGTTTTTGCTTTCGATCTTGGGTGCATGCCCCTGGCTGAGCATGCGGGCGCGGTAAGTGGCGGCCAAAACCAGCTGAAAGCGGTTGGGGATTTTTTCCAGGCAGTCTTCAACAGTGATGCGGGCCATGAGAATCTCCGGTTAATTTGCAATGTCAGGAAGGGGCGGCGATTCAGCCGATATTCAGGGCCTTGAATGTCTCGGCGCGCAGGCGTCGTTGCGCTGAAAACTTGAGCCGCTGGGCATGAACAATGGTTTTGAGGTCAAAAACCGCTCGTTCAAATAACTCGTTGATTATAACGAAGTCGAATTCGTGGGCTTGCTTCATCTCAATAGCCGCGTTTTTGAGCCTCAGTTCGATGACATCAGGCGCATCTTCACCGCGCCGGTGCAGGCGTGAGCGCAGCTCTTCCCAACTGGGGGGCAGGATGAAAATCAGGACGGCGTTGCTGAAAATCCGCTTGATGTTGACGGCGCCCTGGAAATCGATTTCCAGAATGACGTCTGCGCCGTGTGCCACACGCTCTTCGATGGTCTGCCGCGAGGTGCCGTAACGTTGGCCGTGCACATGCGCCCATTCAAGAAATGAGTCCCGCAACACCATGCCGTCAAACTCTTCGGACGAAATGAAGAAGTACTCCCGGCCATGCTTTTCCTGACCGCGCGGCGGCCGGGTCGTGTGTGACACGGCGGGCTGCACACGGGAGTCTAGCTCCATCAGGGCCTTGACCAGGCTGGATTTTCCAGCCCCACTCGGGGCGGCGACAACAAACAGATTTCCGGGGTAGTCCATCAGCGATCCCTTTTTATTGTGGCGCGGCCGCAGCGCAGGGCCGCCCCAAGCAAGGCCAGCCCCCTCGGGGGGCAGCGACCCACACGAAGTGGGGGAGCGTGGGGGCGACGGCCGCAGCGC
>JAKFXR010000025.1 GCA_021731285.1 Polaromonas sp.
AGATGCGCCAGCGCTGCCTGGCCGCCGGCGCCGACGCCGTCTTCGACAAAGCCACAGAGATCGACGAGTTCACCACCTACGCAATCAACGAGGTGGAGCGGGTGGCGGGGGAAACGCGGTATTGATTCAGGCCGATTGGGCCGCCTGAAGACCGCCTTCCCTGTCATCCCGGGCTGCTTACCCAAACAATGAGGCAGGGAGAGCCGATGGACCCGGACTTCATGAATCGCGACAAGGCCGATCGGCCTTTCGGCCCAGCGCCAGAGCGACCCTTGACGCACTGGATAGCGACCGTGCTGGTCCTGCTTGCGCTGGTGTACGCGGGCAACCGGGTCTGGGAGTCCTCAAGCGATCGCGCATCTCCGCCGAAACCCCGGCATGAAACGTCGGCAACCAGCCAGCCCTTACCGCCACCACAGACATCGGCACCACCTCCGTCAGCAGCGCCCGCCCCACCAGCACCGGGCACCCGCATCGTCAGCAAATGCGTGGTCAACGGCAAAACGCTGTACAGCGACAACGCCTGCCCGCAAGGCACAGCCGGCACGCAAGTCGTCACCAAAGCAGACCACAACTTGATGGCAGGCTTGACGCCTGCGCAGATGGCTGCGGCAGATCGTGTACAGCCAGCCGCGCCATCAATATCGGCCGTTGACCCAACCGGAGGCTCGGCATCGAGCAACGCCAATGAATGCAAGGCACTTGATGAACACATCAAGTATCTAGATGCAATGGCTCGTCAGCCGCACAGTGGGCAAATGCAAGACTGGATCAAGGACCAACGAAAGAAGGATCGCGATCGTCAGTTTGCACTTCGCTGCTAGATATGCCTGAAATAGTATTGCTTGGGTCGGTCCATGCGGAGAGCGGCAGATGCAACGCCAGTGAGCTAGCTCGCATTCTTAAGCTCATCCAGCCGGATGTTCTGTTTCAAGAAATTCCGTACCGCAAATTCTTGGAAAAGAACGACTCATTCCATCGCAGCATATTGGAAGTCAAAGCAATTTATGAGTACCTGAAAAACCACTCAGTTCTTCAGATTCCAGTTGATACCGTTGATCAGTCGTCTTTCGAGCAGACAAAGTTAGATCGGGTAATTCGCGAAGTGTTGCGCACCGGCCCGGAACTTGGAGCGGTGCTGGACCAGAAGAACTATCTTGCACACAACAAAGGGTTTGAATATCTCAACAGTCGACTGAGCGCTCGCATGCTTCAGCAGAGTGAATTGGAAACTGGGTTGGGATAAGTAAGTTGGAATTGTTCATCTCAGATCCACTGTGATGCCGCACCCAGGTAAAGCCCTGGGTCACAACGCCACAGCGCATAGATAACCTGTGCATTTTGGACTGCGAGCAGCGAATGAATAAATTACTCGAGGCCCTTCCCGAATGGGGTGAGATGCCGAAACGGCCGGGCCTGTATCTGTCGCTTTCACACGGGAGAAATTTTCCACAACAAGCAATGAAAGGCAGAGGGTTCCCGGGCCCCAAGCTAGGGCCTCTTCTATACGTGAAAACTCACTACGCTCAGCAAGTCACCTTGCGCTTTCAAAACCGTCGCGATGCGCGACGCTTCTTTCCGGATACGACAATCCCAATCAACTCGCTTGAGGTAATCGAAGGAACGCTCGTGTATGACAAAAAGTGCTACGGCGACTGGGACATCTGCTACATCGCGCCGGAGTTTTGCCTCAAAGAACCGAATCGTTAAATTTCAGCTAGGCCAACGCTTCGAAGGTATTCGTACGTAGGGTCATAAAAGTGAGCACTCCGCGTCACGTCTTCTGGGTCTCCCTCTGGAACAACTATGACGAGCCCTTGCCTCGCTCTTGTCAGTAGAACTCTATAAGCATTCTTCAAATAGCTTTGCCGTTCAGATTTGCGAATGTTTTGCCAACGATTACCGACGAAAGAAAATTGGCCCCACCCGGCCTCAGAGTATCTGAAATCGCCATCCCAAACTACGCAACCCCAATCAACCTCAAGCCCCTGCACGTGAAACTCGGTTGCAACATCCTCAAGATAAAAAGAAGAGCGGACATCATCTTTACCGTTGAGGAACCAGTGGATGGGGTCAATTTGGTAACGAACATCAATAGCGTGTGGCTTGAGTCGCTGCGCCTGAGACGAAACCATAATCCCATATCGTTCGGTGCCCCTAGCCTGACTTCGTAGCCATTGCTTGGCCCGAGCTGGGCTACGTGTGAGAACTATCGGGTAGCGCGCATAAAAACTCTCTAAAAGAGTCGCTGCTTTTTCTTCCTCTAAATCCAAAAGCTCTTTTACAAAGTCCGACACCGTTTCCGCCTTGAAAGACCGCATCGAAGTCGAAAGATGGAGCCCCTCGTCAAACGAGACGCGATTGGCGTGCGTTAAAGCAGTCAAAACATCCTGCGCAAAATATTCGCCTTCTTCCAGCTGTGGCGATATACAAACTCTCCAGTGCGGAAACGAATTACTTATTGCTTCAATCCACTCCCTAATTCCCGCTTCGCCTGTATTTATTTCTTGTCCACCGCCCACCAGACAAACAACAACGGCCCAGTCCGGATGGCGATCAAGGCAGGAAATTAGAAATTCAGGTTCCGACTGACTAAAGTCAGGTCGTCCTTTCTTTCGCGCCATGAATGACACAGTTTGCTCCTTATTCCAGGCGCGCTGTGCTTCATCGAAGATTGCGACATGTTCTCGTGGCGGACCGACATCAAGCAAACACTCATCACGAAAATGATGGACGTTTTGTATGAAGGTTTCAATGGGCCGTCTAGCATCACCCTTTTTGGTTTTCTTCCCGATCTCTAAATCACGCCGAACCTTATCTCTCGTCAGTGCCTCGCGAAGTATCGCCACTAGGGGGCCATTGCCAGATAAATACACCGCATGTAGTTCGCTGCTCTCATCTCTATCTTTGGCTGCAATATCTAGACCGACCAAGGTTTTGCCAGCACCAGGAACCCCGGTTACAAAGCAAATAACCTTGCTCGATTCTTCGCGTGCCTGACGGATGACAGCGGCGATAGTCTTCGACGTCTGCGTCAAATTAGTTCGATCGGCACCACTCTGAGACAACTCCATCACGGAGTGCTCGCTATAGAGCGCCGCTGCCGCCTCAATGATGGTTGGTGTGGGTCGATACCGTCCGTGTTCCCAGTCTGCGGCGACTAAAGCTACGCCCTGACAGTGCGCTAGTACCTCTTCAATCCCCAAAATCAAGCAATCTGGTGACAAGCAAATCGGCAGCAATACACCGTCTGCATGCTTCGTAGACTGAAGGGCTGTTAGAACTGCTTTCGCTTTGGTGGCTATGAGAATTGGAGCGATGGCGATCGCGTGACTCGTCTCATGAAAATTCTTAAGGTCAAGCGCATAGTCCCAGACCTGATCAATCGCAGCAGTGTTAAAGACCGCGGTACCTACTTTAAATTCAACAACAAAAAGAACGTGGTCAATTAACAGAACTACATCAATGCGGCGGCCGATACGCGGCACAACGTATTCAAAGTAGAGCCGCCCGCGGCCCACATAAGCTCCTAGCGAATCCCTCAATAAGGCGATTTGAGAAAGCCAAGCATCTCGCTGAGTGGCCTCCAAGGCCATGCCACCCTTGGTAAGTATTCCAAGAATTTCCTCTGCTGAACGCCGATAAAAGACCTCGATTGAATCTGAATAAAAGGCGCGGTCGGTCATATTTCTAGTTCTCCAATCACAGGCTAGATTCATTTCAAGTGCATGTCCCGTCATGTCACAGCGAACACATCAACTCAAGCTGCATGTCGAGCAATAAACGCTGGTACCCCGGGCTTTGCGCAACGTTGCAAGCCCATCAGCACCGCGTGATCAGTTCTTGCGAAACGGTGTCGAGTACGCAGATCATGCTGAATCTGCCCCAATAAAGAAGCCGCCATCTCTGCATCAGCCATCGCTCTGTGCGCACGGCCGGCTTTGGGCAAGCGGTGGTAGTCCACCAGCACGCCCAGCTTGTGGCTAGGTGCTTGCGGATACAGCCTTCTGGCGACCAGCATGGTGCAGGCAAAAGGTTGGCTGGCTTCATGGCCTGCGCGGGTCAGCTCGGCCTGCCAGAAGCGGCGGTCAAACGAGGCGTTGTGGGCCACCATGGGCACGCTACCCACAAAGCGACTGGCATCTGCCATCACTCGCTCTGCGGGCGGCGCAGTGGCCACCATGGCGTTGGTTATGCCGGTCAGGGCTTCGATGAACGACGGGATGTATCGGCCCGCATTCATAAGGCTTTGAAAGCGGTCCACCACTTGGTCGCCCTCCATCATCACTATGGCCACTTCGGTGGCTCTATCCCCCATTGCGGGCGACAGGCCAGTGGTTTCAAAGTCGATGACGGCGATGCGGGTCATGCTTGTGACGGGTCCGCATTGAGCCGTTCAAAACCGGAAGCTCAAACGTCGATATTCGCAGCCCGCAGCGCATTCGTCTCAATAAACTCACGGCGCGGCTCGACGTCGTCACCCATCAGCATGGTGAACACGTGATCGGCTTCGATCGCGTCGTCGATCTGTACGCGCAGCAGGCGGCGCACGGTCGGGTCCATGGTGGTTTCCCACAGCTGGGCCGGGTTCATCTCGCCCAGGCCCTTGTAGCGCTGGCGTGCGGTGGCGCCTTCGGCCTGCACGATCAGCCAGGCCATGGCGTCGCGGAAGGTCTCGACTTTTTCTTCCTTCTGGCGCTCGCCTTCGCCGCGGGTGACCTTGGCGCCTTCGCTCATCAGGCCCTTGAAGGTCACGGCGGCTTCAACCAGCGCGGCGTAGTCGGCGCCGTGCACGAAGTCCTGGGTCAGCACACTGCTTTTCACGTTGCCGTGATGGCGGCGGCTGATGCGCAGAATCGGTTTGTCGTTGCGGGCGTCGAACTCGCCGGCCACTTCAGCGGTGGGCAACTGGGCCTGCAGCGCGGCGGCTGAACGCTCGGCGTCTTCCACGGTGTCCAGGTTCAGCGCCACGCCGTCGGCAATCGCCTTGAGCGCTTCGGCGTCCATGTAGCCACGCAGACGGGCAATCACCGACTCGGCGAGCTGGTGTTTGCGGGCCAGCTCGGCCAGCGTGTCGCCGGTCAGCAGCGTGCCCTTGCCATTGGCCGGGTCGGCGCCAGTTTGCACCGAAGCGTCTTTCAGCGCGATTTTCAGCAAAAAGCTGTCGAGGGCGGCGCTGTCCTTGAGGTACTGTTCTTCCTTGCCGGACTTGACCTTGTACAGCGGCGGCTGCGCGATGTAGATGTGGCCACGCTCGACCAGCTCGGGCATCTGGCGGTAGAAAAAGGTCAGCAACAGCGTGCGGATGTGCGCGCCGTCGACGTCGGCATCGGTCATGATGATGATGCGGTGGTAACGCAGCTTGGCGACGTTGAAGTCGTCGTTGCCGGTGGTGCCGCCGGCCTTGCCGATGCCGGTGCCCAGCGCGGTGATCAGCGTCAGGATCTCGTTGCTGGTGAGCAGCTTCTCATAACGCGCTTTTTCGACGTTCAGGATCTTGCCGCGCAGTGGCAGGATCGCCTGGAACTTGCGGTCGCGGCCCTGCTTGGCGGAGCCGCCGGCGGAGTCACCCTCGACGATGTAGATCTCGCACAGCGCGGGGTCTTTCTCCTGGCAGTCGGCCAGCTTGCCGGGCAGGCCCATGCCGTCGAGCACGCCCTTGCGGCGCGTCATGTCGCGCGCCTTGCGGGCGGCTTCACGCGCACGCGCGGCTTCGATGATCTTGCCGACGATGATCTTGGCGTCGTTGGGACGCTCCTGCAGGTAGTCGGCCAGCAGCTTGCTCACGATGTCTTCGACCGGGCCGCGCACCTCGGAGCTGACCAGCTTGTCCTTGGTCTGACTCGAGAACTTGGGCTCGGGCACCTTGACCGACAGCACGCAGGTCAGGCCTTCACGCATGTCGTCGCCGGTGACCTCGACCTTGGCTTTTT
>JAKFXR010000111.1 GCA_021731285.1 Polaromonas sp.
GGTTGGGAGTGGGGAGTTGAAACTACTGCCCACGGCGAACCGCAAGCGCAGCGCGATGCAGCGAAGGCATGAAGTCCCTTCCGGAACCGTTTTACGAATGAAATCGGCCTCAAGCCCATATCCAGCAAGCGCAAGCAGCTATCAAATAAATAGCAATTTACCGGCAAGACGGCGCCCACGTCGCCACAGCTTGCCGGCTGACATGTCCTCCCGAGGAACTCGGTTAAGGTTCAGGTCCTGCACGACAAGGCATCCCACGCAAGCATGACCCCACCCCAACCCGCCACTTTCCCCTCGTCCGACGACAAACCGCTGGCCGGCTGGCGGCTGCGCTGGTACACGGTTATTTTTGAGGCCGACACGCGTGCCGGGCGCTGGTTCGATCTGAGCTTGATCGCGGTTATTCTGCTGAGCATTGCCGTGGTCATGGCCGACAGCGTGCAGGCCATCCATTTGCAGTATGGCCGCGTCTTTACATCGCTGGAGTGGGTGTTCACGTTGCTGTTTACCGCCGAGTACATCGCGCGCCTACTCTGCGTGCGCCGGCCGTTGCAATACGTGACCAGTTTTTTCGGCATCATCGATTTGGTGGCGTTGTTGCCGACCTATCTCGCGCTGTTTTTTCCGGAACTGCAGGCGCTGATCGACGTGCGGGTGCTGCGCCTGCTGCGTGTATTTCGCGTGTTCAAGCTCGCGGCCTATGTGGTCGAATATCAGTTTCTGGGGCGTGCCATGGCGGCCAGTGGTCGCAAGATTCTGGTGTTTCTGTCGGCGGTGCTGATGGTGGTGCTGGTCATGGGCACGGTGATGTATGTGGTCGAGGGGCAGACCAATGGCTTTACCAGCATTCCGACCTCGGTCTACTGGGCCATCAGCACGGTGACCACCGTGGGTTATGGCGACATCGTGCCCAAGACCGATCTCGGGCGCATGATCGCATCCTTCATGATGCTGATGGGCTGGGGCATTCTGGCGGTGCCTACCGGCATCGTGACTGCCGAGATGGCGGCGCAGCGGCGTTTCCAGTTGTCGCAGGCGCCAACCACGCGCACTTGCCACGAGTGTCTGACCGAGGGTCATGCGGCCGAGGCCAACTTCTGTTTCAACTGCGGCGTGCGTTTGCCGCCTTATCAGCAGCAGTCGGCACAGCCTTAGCTGCCGGCCGTCAACCGACGCGGCGTGATCTCCACCGAGTCTGCCGCCGTGCTCATCCACACCGTGCCATCTTGCACAGACACCTGCAGTTGCATGCTGCGCTCGGCCAGTTTGGCCAGGGCCTGGCTTTGCGCGGCATCGATTTGCCAGACCACCAGGTTGGCGGCGCGCGTGAGTTTGCTTTCGATGGCTTTCCACCAGACCGGTGTGCTGCTGGCAAAGCTGTAGGCGCTGACCCTGCCGGCCCGGCCGGCGGCGCGCATCAGGCGCTTGTCATCGGGCTGGCCGACGTCGATCCAGTGCAGGATCTGGTCGGTGTAGTCCTTGTGCCAGAGCGCGGCTTCATCAACGTCCCACAAGTCTTTGGCAAACTCGAGGTGACCCTTTTTGTCGTCAGCCGGCACATTCAGCGCATAGGCCAGCAGCCGGATCATCATGCGTTCGTCGGCCTCCGACGGATGCCGCGCAATCGTCACGTTGTGGTCGCCGTAGATGCCGCGGTCCATGTCGGCAATCGCCAGTTGGGCTTTGTAGATGGTGGCTTTGAGTGCCATAGCTTGTTTTCTGAGGATTCGGGTGGAGATGGTTGTATTGGAACAGACCAGCAAGGGCGGGGCAGTCTGGCTATAGTCGTCCCATGATCCGCCTCTCTGTTCTTGACCAATCGGTGGCCGTGACGGGCCGCAGCGCCGATGCCTCCATCCGTGAAACCCTGGCCCTGGCGCAGCATTGCGAAGCGCTGGGGTATGAACGCTTCTGGGTCAGCGAACACCACAGCCACCCGACCATCGTGGGCAGCGCACCCGAGGTGCTGATGGCGGCGATCGCCGCGACCACCCAGCGCATACGCATAGGCAGCGCCGGCGTGATGCTGCCGCATTATTCGGCACTCAAGGTGGCCGAGCAGTTCCGCGTGCTCGAAGCGCTGGCGCCGGGGCGCATCGACCTCGGTGTCGGCCGCGCGCCCGGCTCGGACGGCCGCACCGCCCAGTTGCTCAATCCGCAGGCGCGCAGCGCCGCAGACCACTTCCCGCTGCAGGTGCGTGAATTGCAAGCCTGGGTCTGCGGGAAGGACCTGCCCGAAGGCCATCCGGGCCGCGGCGTGACGGCCGAGCCCGGCGGGCCGACGGCACCGACCTTGTGGATGCTGGGTAGCTCGAACTACGGCGCGCAGCTCGCCGCCCACTACGGCTTGCCTTATGCGTTTGCCTACTTCATCACCGACGGTCAGGGCGCTGAAGAAGCCATCGCCCTGTACCGCGAGCTGTACCGTCCCAGCCCCCAGCATCCGCAGCCGCAGCCCGCCCTGTGTGTCTGGGCATTGGCCGCCGACACCGAAGAGGAGGCCTGGCATTATTTTTCCAGCCGGGAGCGCTGGAAGCTGGACCGCAACCGCGGCGCGCTGGCGCCGCTGCCATCACCGGGCGAGGTGGCGTCCCGTCCCTACAGTCCTGCCGAGCAGATGCAGGCCGAACAGCTCAGGCGAACGGCGCTGGTGGGCAGCGGGCCGCAGGTTGCCGACAAGTTGCGCGCCCTGTCGGCAGCGCTCGATGTCGAGGAGCTGGTGGTGATCACCTGGGCGCACGACCCGGCCGTTCGGCGGCGCTCCTACGAATTGCTGGCGGCACAATTGCGTGCGCCAAACACTTGAAAAACTTTCCCCAACAACAATCAGGAGACACCATGACAAGACCACTGTTCAGCAGCACCATCGCCGGCAGCCTGCCCAAGCCGGCCTGGCTGTCCGAAACCCAGAAGCTCTGGCCGCAATGGAAGGCCGAAGGCGCGGAACTGGCTCAAGCCAAGGCCGACGCCACCCTGCTGTGGATCAAGGCGCAGGAGGATGCGGGCCTCGACGTGATCGGTGACGGCGAGCAGTCGCGCCAGCATTTTGTGCACGGCTTTCTCGAGCAGGTCGAAGGCATCGACTTCGAGCACAAGGTCAAGATGGGCATACGCGACAACCGCTACGACGCGATGGTGCCGCAAGTGGTGTCCACGCTCAGGCTCAAGGGCCGTGTGCATGCTGCCGAGGCGCAGCTGCTGCGCGCGCACACCGGCAAGAAGATCAAGTTCACGCTGCCGGGTCCGATGACGATTGTGGACACCGTGGCCGACCGCTTTTACGGCGACCGCATCAAGCTGGCCATGGCCTTTGCCGAACTGCTCAACCAGGAAGCGCTGGCGCTGCAGGCCGACGGCGTGGACATCATCCAGTTCGACGAGCCGGCCTTCAATGTCTACATGAAGGAGGCTGCCGACTGGGGCGTGAAGGCGCTGGAGCGAGCCGCCCAGGGCCTGACCTGCACCACCGCCGTCCATATTTGTTATGGCTACGGCATCAAGGCCAACGACGACTGGAAGCAGACCCTGGGCGAGGAATGGCGCCAGTACGAACAGGTGTTGCCGGCACTGGCCAAAAGCAGCATCCAGCAGGTCAGCCTCGAGTGTTACCACTCGCATGTTCCGCCGCACCTGATGGCGCTGCTGGAGGGCAAGGACGTGATGGTGGGGGTGATCGACGTGGCCAGCGACGTGGTCGAAACCCCCGAGCAGGTCGCCGACACCATTGGCAAGGCGCTGCAATACGTGCCCAAAAATCGCTTGTTGCCCTGCACCAACTGCGGCCTGGCGCCCATGAACCGCGAGATCGCGCTGAAAAAACTGCAGGCACTGGCCGAGGGAGCGGCGCTGGCGCGCGAGCGTTACGCTGCGTGAGGGCCGGCATGACTGAATTGACCTTGGCCGCGCCCGGCGAGCTGGGCCTGTGCCCGGACCGCCTGCAGCGGCTGCTGGAGGTGCTGCGTTCCGACATCGAGCGCGGCCGCCTGCCCGGCGCGGTGGCGCTGGTTGCGCGTCGCGGCCAGCTCGCGCTGTTCGAAAGCATGGGCATGCTCGATCCGGCAGCGGGCACGCCCATGCCGCGCGATGCGATTTTCCGCATCTACTCCATGACCAAACCGGTGGTCTCGGTCGCCGTGATGATGCTGATGGAGCAGGGCAAGCTGCTGCTCAGCGACCCGGTCGCGAAACACCTGCCTGAATTCGCCAACCAGAAGGTGGCCGTCGCGCGTGATGGCGGGGTGACACTCGAGGGCGTCGCCCGGCCCGCCACCGTGCAGGACCTGCTGCGCCACACCGCCGGCCTGACCTATGAATTCCTCGGCTCGGCGGCCGTGCAGCGCCAATACGCGGAGCTGCAAATGGGTTCGCGCGAACGCAGCAATGCAGAATTTTCGCGCACGCTGGCCGGGCTGCCCCTGATGTACCAGCCCGGCAGTGTCTGGGAATACAGCCGCGCCACCGATGTGCTGGGACGGCTGGTCGAGGTGCTCAGCGGGCAGTCGCTCGGTGACTACCTGCGTGAGGCCATTTTTACCCCGCTGGGCATGCATGAGACCGGCTTTGCCGTGGACGAGGCGAACCATCACCGGATCGCCGAACCTCTTGCGCACGATCCCGACGGTGGCGTGCCGCTGCGTGTGCTGGACCCGCGCCGCCGCATGGCCATGGAAAGCGGTGGCGGCGGCCTGATGTCCACCGCCATGGATTACGCGCGTTTTCTGCAATTCATGCGCAACCGCGGTGAACTGCAGGGCGTGCGCCTCCTGGGCCCGCACATCGTGGACTACATGACGGCCGATCACCTGGGTGCCATCCCGGTGACGGGCGACGTGTTGCCGCCCGGTTATGGTTTCGGCCTCGGCTTTGCCGTGCGCAAGGCCGCCGGCATCGCGTCCATGCCCGGCTCGGCCGGCCTGTATTACTGGGGCGGCATCGCGGGCACCACCTTTTTTGTCGACCCGGTCCAGGACCTGTATGCGCTGCTGATGATCCAGGCGCCGAATCAGCGTGATCACTACCGGCCGCTGTTCCGCAGCCTGGTGTACGCTGCACTTGTCGACTGAACGCGCTTTCCCGGAGACCCACCATGAGCCACGATGCCGGCCACAGCCACCCTCACGAACACAGCCATGCGCCCGCCAGCACCGACTGGAAACACGACGGCGTGCGCGTCATTCCCGGCGGCCAGCTGGACGGCAATGTGCCTTCCACGCCCGGCATGGACCGCAAGGCTGCCATCAACTTTGCGCGCGTCGGTGCGCAGAAACTCTGGGCCGGCACCGTCACCATCCATGCCAACGCCAAGACCGGCGCGCATCATCACGGGCATCTTGAAAGCGTGATTTATGTGGTGCGCGGCCGCGCCCGCATGCGCTGGGGTGAGTCGCTCGAGTTCACCGCCGAAGCCGGGCCGGGCGACTTCATCTATGTGCCGCCTTATGTTCCGCACCAGGAAATCAACGCCAGCCCGACCGAGTTGCTCGAGTGTGTGCTGTGCCGCAGCGATGGTGAGGCGGTCGCCGTCAACCTCGACATCGCGCCGGCCGAGCAACCCGAACAAGTTCTGTGGATTGATCCCACGCACCCGCGCGGCGGCGTGTAAAGCGCCGGCAAAGCGCATGTGAGGCGTCGGTGAAGCCGGCCGCAAGTGCGCAATAGTGCACGTTTGCAGCAGGGCTGCGTATACCTTTACTTACGAATCTCACGGCGTCCTACATCGCCGTTGACACGAAATGGGTACAACAGAGGCTCACACAAAGGAGTACCCATCATGGATACAAACAATCAGATTCCCGCAACG
>JAKFXR010000161.1 GCA_021731285.1 Polaromonas sp.
GTTGCAGCCGCGTGCAAACATGACAGTCCCGTACTCCGACGATGACGCGCTCTGCGCGTCATCGTCTCCCCGCACCCGATCCCGCTTCCCACCCCCTTCTGTATGCGACTAGGAGCGGAGGTTCAGCCGGATCAGGGCGGGCGATTGTCTGAGCGTAGCGAGTTCGAGCCCGACCCCGGCTGGACCGAGCACCGCAGCTTGAGTTATTGGGGTCAGACGCCAATTTCGCTGCGGTGCCTTGCACCGCACCCGAAGGGCGAGCCACAGGCTCGGCGAATTTGGACTCTGACCCCAAAAACTCCGCACTGACCCCAACAACTCCGCAGACAGCAGGGTCGCCTTTTCTTTTGCTTACTTTTGGTGTTCGCGTAACTTTGCTTTGCAAAGTGAGCGAACCCCGCGCGTGGAACGCGCTTTTGGCGACGCAAAAGAAAAGTGAGTTGCCGCCGGGCAACCCCCGGCTTGTATGAAGCACTTTAAAGTGCACGCTGGCAATGGCTATCCCACGTAGAGCGGCTCAATCCTCAATGGAATAGTGACGGGTCCGTCATTCACCAAATGCACCTGCATGTCCGCAGCAAACTGCCCGGTCTGCACCACCGGATGCGCGATCCGGGCCTGCGCCACAAAGTAGTCGTACAGCCGGCGCCCTTCATCCGGCGCCGCAGCGCCCGTGAAGCTGGGCCGGTTGCCGCCGGAGGCATCAGCGGCCAGAGTGAACTGGCTGACGATCAACAAACCTCCGCCCATGTCCTGCACGCTGAGATTCATCTTTCCGGCAGTGTCAGAGAAGATCCGAAGCTTCAAAATTTTGGCCAGCAGCTTGTCGGCCTGGGCTTGTGCGTCGCCGCGCTCCGCGCACAGCAGCACCAGCAAGCCGGCGTTGATCTGGCCAACCGTTTCACCGGCAATCACCACGCGCGCCCCGGCCACGCGCTGCAGCACAGCCCTCATGGCAAATCCCCCATCACGCCAGATGCGACAAAGAGCCTGATCACCCCATTGTGCATACGATCATCCTGAATAAAGCTGCGGAGAAAAACCGACGCGCCCGGGCCTCAAGCCATGGGGTCAGATCAAGTCTTTCTCGTCGTCAAAATGCGCTTCCACATCGGAAGGCAGCAACTGAATGGTCGCACGCAAGCCCGGTACCGCACTCATGAGCGCCTGCTCAACACTGGTGCGCAGCGCTGCCGCTCGCCCCAGCGACCAGCCGCCCGGCATGTGCATGTGCAGATCGACAAAGCGGCGCTGGCCGGAACGCCGGGTACTGATGTGGTCAAAGCGGATGGTGGCGTGGTCAAAACCGGCCAGTGTGTTGTTGATCTCGGCCAGCACTTCAGGCTCAACCGCCTCGTCCATCAAGCCCTGAGATGAGCGCCACATCAGGTGAAAACCTTCGTAGAGAATATTCAGGGCCACGCCGATAGCCACCAGCGCATCGAGCCAGAGCCAGCCCGTCATTGCAACAGCACCAATACCCACCACCACACCCGCCGAAGTCCAGACGTCGGTGACCAAATGCCTGGCATCGGCTTCCAGCGCAATCGATCGATGCGCCCTGGCGGAACGGAACATGAACCAGGCCAGCAAGCCGTTCAGGCCCGAGCTGGCCACCGACAGCGCCAGGCCCCATCCGACCTGCTGCAGGGGTTGCGGGTCAAAAATCCGGTGACCCGCTGCCCAGATGATGGCCAGTGCCGCAGCGATAATCAGCGCGCCCTCAAATCCGGAGGAAAAGTACTCGGCCTTGTGGTGGCCGTAGGGATGGTCATCGTCGGCAGGCCGCTGCGCAATCGTGACCATGGTCAATCCAAAAATCGCGCTGGCCAGATTGACAAAAGATTCCATCGCATCAGCCAGCAAGCCCACCGAGTCGGTGATGTACCAGGCCCCGGTTTTCAGCACAATGGTGACAAGCGCCACCAACACCGACGCCATCAGCAGGCGTTGGGGTGTCAGGGACTGCATTTGCGGAAACTTCATTGACCCATTGTGAATCAATCCAAGCCCGCCCTGGCGCAAAATCACCATTCCTCAGGAGTTACGCATGAAGCCAAGCATCCTTCGCCTGTCATTGCAACGCATGGTCGTGGCGACCGCCTTTGGGTGGGGTGCGGCTGGCTGCGGTCTCGCAGCCGCACAAGTCGCCCCCAGCGCCGCAGAAGTGGCGCAGTACAAAGACTTGCATGCTGCCGCTCATCAAGGCGACGTCGCCGGCATTGAAAAACTCGCCCTTGCCAAAGCCGATCTCAATGCCCGCGACGGCAACGGCCGCGCCCCCCTGCATGTGGCAACGTTTGCGAAGCAGCGCGGCGCCATCCGTGCGTTGGTCACGGCCGGCGCCGGCGTCCATCTGCTCGACAAGGACATGTACGATGCGGTGACGATTGCGTCGGTTGCGGACGACGAGGAAACACTGCGCTTGCTGCTGTCACTCGGCGCCAGCGCCAAACAGGTCACCAGCCGCTATGACGGCACGGCGCTGATCGCCGCCGCGCATCTGGGCCACGACGGCGTGGTCCGCCAACTGATCGCCGCTGGCGCGCCGCTCGATCATGTGAACAACCTGCACTGGACCGCAGCCATCGAGTCGGTGGTATTGGGCGACGGCGGGCCCAGACACCAGAGAACCCTGCAAGCCCTGATCGACGCGCGGGCCAATTTACAACTGAGCGACCGCCAGGGCCATACCCCGCTGCATCTGGCCAGATCGCGCGGCTATGCAGACATGGTGAAGATGCTGGAAAAGGCGGGCGCGAAGTAAGACCGCAACGGGCGCCGCTTCACGCCCGCGCGCGTTTCAGTTCAGGTCAACACGACCTTCGCAAACTTGCGTTTGCCTACCTGCACAACATAAATGCCTGCCCCGAGTTTGAGGGCCTTGTCGCTGACCACGCTGGAGTCGATGCGCACACCCCCGCCGTCGATCAGGCGGTTGCCTTCGCCAGTGGAAGCCGCAAGTCCTGCCATCTTGAGCAGCGCTGCAACACCGAGCGGGGCGCCACTGAGGGTGACTTCCGGAATTTGGTCAGGCACACCGCCCTTGCTGCGGTTGATGAAGTCCTGCTCGGCGCTGTCTGCGGCAGCGGCCGAATGGAAGCGTGCCGTGATTTCCCTGGCCAGCGCCACCTTGGCGTCCTTGGGATTGCGCCCACCCTCGACTTCTTTTTTGAGCGCGGCAATGTCGGCTTCGCTCCTGAAGCTGAGCAGGGTGTACCACTTCCACATCAGCACGTCGGAGATCGACAGCACCTTGGCAAACATGGTGTTGGCGTCTTCGGAAATACCAATGTAGTTGTTCTTGCTCTTGGACATTTTCTCCACGCCGTCCAGCCCTTCGAGCAATGGCATGGTCAAAATGCACTGGGGCTCCTGGCCGTATTCGGCCTGCAGGTGCCGGCCCATCAGCAGGTTGAATTTCTGGTCGGTGCCGCCGAGTTCCAGGTCGGACTTCAGGGCCACCGAATCGTAGCCCTGCATCAGCGGGTAGAGGAATTCATGCACGCTGATCGGCGTGCCGGCCTTGAAGCGGTCATGAAAGTCGTTGCGCTCCATCATGCGCGCCACGGTGTAACGCGAGGCCAGCTGGATCATGCCGCGCGCGCCCAGCGGGTCGCTCCACTCGCTGTTGTAGCGAATCTCGGTTTTGGCCGGGTCCAGCACCAGGGAGGCCTGTTTGTAGTAAGTCTCGGCGTTGACCTTGATCTGCTCGGGGGTGAGCGGCGGCCGGGTCGTGTTGCGCCCGGACGGGTCGCCGATCAGGCTGGTAAAGTCGCCAATCAGGAAAATCACGTTGTGCCCCAGATCCTGCAACTGGCGCATCTTGTTCAACACCACGGTATGGCCCACATGAATATCGGGCGCGGTGGGGTCCAGCCCCAGTTTGATGCGCAGCGGCTGGCCACTGGCTTCTGACCTGACCAGCTTTTTCAGCCACTCGGCCTGGGGAATCAACTCTTCGCAGCCGCGCAGGGTCACGGCCAGGGCCTCAGATACCCGATCGCTGTGGTTTGAATTTGTAACAGACTCTTGATTCATAAGGGTTTTTCATAGGTCGGGGAGTTGTCCGACAGATATACTTGCTCCTCTCCTACATCAGCCGCCCATTTTAGTGGCCTGTAACTTGCTGATATGGAAACGAAATCCGCCTCCGGCATTCCCGCGACCCACCAGTGAAGTATGGGGCCGGCGCCGGTGTCCTTATATCGCAGTCCGCCCGCCAACGTGGCCGGATGCAACAGTTGGGAATTCCGTTTTGCGCTTGCCCTCCCTGTCCCGCCTCCTTCGCCCCCTCGTCAACACCATGCGCCTGCACCCGAAACGGGTCACCGGCAGCCTTGCCGTGTTGCTGCTGGGCACCGGTGTCACCGCTTTTGGCGTCGCGCCGCTGGCCCCTGATGCCGCCGATCTGCCGGTGCGCCAGGTGCTCGAAGCTGTCCAGACCGTGCCGACCGAAACTCAAGGCGAAATCCTCGGTGATTTCCGCTTCAAGCTGTTTCGCACCGAAAGCACGCGCAGCGCCGACACCGCAGAGTCGCTGCTGCGCCGCCTGAACATCAACGACGCCGCCGGCGCCGCTTTCCTGCGCTCTGACGCACAGGCCCGGCTGGCCCTGGCAGGGCGTGCAGGCCGCAACGTCACCGTGGAAGCCACCGACAACAACCAGTTGCTCAAGCTGACCGTGCGCTGGGGCACCGAGGACGAAACAAGGTTCACCCGCCTGGTGATCGAGCGCGCCGAAGGCAACACCTTCACCTCCCGCCTTGAAACCGCCCCCTACACCCGCTCCACCCAGCTGGCCGGCGGCACCATCCGCACCTCGCTGTTTGCCGCCACTGACGATGCGGGTGTGCCTGACGCAGTGGCTCTGCAGATCGCCGAAATTTTCTCGGGCGACATCGATTTTCACCGTGCATTGCGCAAGGGTGACCGCTTCAGCGTGGTTTACGAAACCCTGGAAGCCGACGGCGAAGCGATTCGTACGGGCAGGGTACTCAGCGCCGAGTTTGTCAATGGTGGCAAGGCACTGCAGGCCATGTGGTTTGACGACCCGGCTGCCGCAGGGTTGTCCAGCGCCGTGGCGAGCAAGGGCGGCTACTACACACTGGATGGCCAAAGCCTGCGCCGCGCCTACCTGGCCTCGCCGATGGAGTTCTCGCGGGTCAGCAGCGGTTTCAAGATGCGTTTCCACCCCATTCTGCAAACCTGGCGCGCCCACCTCGGCGTTGACTATGCTGCGCCCACGGGCACTGCCGTGCGCGCCGTGGGCGACGGTGTGGTCGAGTTTGCCGGCGTGCAGGGCGGTTTTGGCAATGTGGTCTTCGTCAGGCACCGCAACAACCACACCACCGTCTATGCTCACTTGAGCCGCATCGGCGTACAAAAAGGCCAAGCCGTCAGCCAGGGCCAGAATCTGGGCGCAGTCGGCGCCACCGGCTGGGCCACAGGCCCGCATCTGCATTTTGAGTTCCGCGTCAATGGCCAGCACCAGGACCCGATGACGATTGCCAAACTCAACGAAACCGTGCCGCTGTCCGCCGCAGCGCAACCGCTGTTCCGCCAGTTGGCCGGCCAGAGCAGGCAACAACTGCTTGCCGCCGCCAACATGGCGCAGACACGAACTGAGTAAGCCCCCACGGTCGCTCACTTCGTGTAGCTCCCGAGGCCTTGCAGGCCGCGGCTCGCGAGACGCTTCGCCTCTGTCGCCTGTCCAAAGCTGCTCAAGCAGCTTTGGAGCCGCAGGCTCCAGCCCCTGGTGGGCGCTGCGCCCGCGGTCTGGCAG
>JAKFXR010000104.1 GCA_021731285.1 Polaromonas sp.
ATTTACGTTTTGCATCGGTTGGGCCCGCCGATGTGGCGGCTTTGCGACAGCAATTGCCTGACAATTCGCAGCCGCTGGCCTTGTTCGGCGGCGGCCATGTGGGTCACGCGCTGGTGCAGGTGCTGTCACGCCTGCCGTATGCCCTGACATGGATAGACAGCCGCGACGGGATTTTTCCACCGGCCTTGCCGGCCCACGTGATCAGCGAACACTCGGATCCGGTGCAGGGCGCGGTGCGCGGCCTGGCGCCGCAGTCGCGTGTGCTGATCATGAGTTTCAGTCACGCCGAAGACCTGGACATCGTGGCCGAATGCCTGAAGCGCCAGCGCGAAAAACGTGACTTGCCTTACATCGGCCTGATCGGCAGCCAGACCAAGTGGGCGACCTTCCGGCACCGCTTGCAGGCGCGCGGCTTCAGTGAAGAGGAACTGGCGCATGTCACCAGCCCGATCGGCCTGCCCGGCATCACAGGCAAGGAGCCGGAGGTGATTGCCGTGGCGGTGGCGGCACAGTTGTTGCTCATGGAGTCGACAGGGAAGCAGTAACAAGGCCTGCGCTTTTGCCTCAGGCCCTCAAGTTGTATACACTTTCGTGGACAGGTCGCAGCGGAGCCCTTTGTGTTCGCGGCCGGAATTCTGCTCAGAGCGCCCGCAGTGGTGAGCAGCTTTGAAAGCTGGGTTATGGAAAGTTACTACCTCGACTGGGCCAACCTGCTGCTGCGCTGGGTCCATGTCATCACCGCGATTGCCTGGGTTGGCTCCTCCTTCTATTTTGTTTTTCTCGACTCCAGCCTGACGCCGCCGGTCGATGAGGACCTCAAGAAACAGGGCGTCAGCGGTGAACTCTGGGCGGTACACGGCGGCGGTTTTTACCACCCGGTCAAATTTGCGGTCAAGCCGCCCCAGCTGCCGGGCCACCTGCACTGGTTCTATTGGGAGAGTTACAGCACCTGGCTGTCGGGCTTTGCGCTGTTCACGGTGTCCTATCTGTGGAATGCCGGCACCTACCTGGTCGACAAGTCGCTGATGAACTGGTCCTCGGGCGCGGCCATCGGTGTGGCGCTGTCGTTTTTTGTGGTGTTCTGGATGCTCTACGACGGCATCTGCCAGGTGTTTGGCAAGCGCAAGAATGGCGATGCGATTGTGGGCGCGCTGGTGTTGCTGCTGGTCTGCGTGGCGTCCTGGCTGGCTTGCCACTGGTTTGCCGGCCGCGCGGCATTTTTGCTGGTGGGTGCCATGATCGCCACCGCCATGAGCGCCAACGTGTTCTTCTGGATCATCCCGGGGCAACGCAAGGTGATTGCCAGCATCAAGGCCGGCGAGCCGGTGGACCCGGTGCACGGGCAGCGCGGCAAGCAGCGCAGCGTGCACAACACCTACTTCACGCTGCCAGTGCTGTTTGCCATGCTCAGCAACCACTACAGCTTCACTTACAGCCACCCGCAGAACTGGCTGGTGCTGATCCTCATGATGCTGGCCGGCGCGCTGATCCGCCAGTTTTTTGTGATGCGCCACGGCTACAAGCTGGGACGCAACGGCAATCCCCTGCCTTACGCCCTGGTCGGTAGCGTGCTGATCCTGGCCGCGATCGTCTGGATGCGGCCCCAGCCGGCGCCTGCCGTCACCGCGCTTGCTATCAATTCAGGAGCTGCTTCCCCAGGTCCGACAGGGGCTACAGGCCAAAATGACTATGCAAAACTGCAGAAGGTGATGGAGCAGCGCTGTTACCAGTGCCACGGCGCGCAGCTGCAGATGAAAAACATCCGGCTGGACTCGCCGGCCCTGCTGAGCCAGCACGCGCAGGCGGTGTACCAGCAGGTGGTGGTCAGCAAAATCATGCCGATGAACAACGCCACCGGCATGCTGGACGCCGAACGCGAGCTGGTCCGGCAGTGGTTTGAAGGCGGCGCGAAGACACCCTAAGGCCCCACACGGCCGCTTGCACCGGCCCGCGCACCTAGGGTTTACGCTGGTGCCAACTGAGGCTGTAAGTTCTGCGTAATTTCGCGTATCGACGCTGGCCCCGTTGCGTGATTCAATGCGATAACGCTGCACACCGCTTGCTGCGGGCAGCGCAGGCAGTCGCCGAAGCGCCGCCGTCGTTGATACCGAGGAGACAAAAACATGAAGCCTATTCATCTGCTGGTTCGCAGCATCGCGATCACCGGCCTCGCGGCCGCCTCGCTGGCGGCAGGCGCTGCCCAGATTGTTGTCGGGCAGGTCGCCCCGCTTTCCGGGCTGGAAGGCACGCAGGCCCGCGCTTACTCCACCGGCATCCAGCTGGCCCTGACCAAAGCCAACAAGGCCGGCGGTGTCAATGGCCATACGTTCACGCTGGTGCGCAAGGACGATGGCGGCCGGCCGGCCGACAACATGGCCGCCACCAAGGCGCTGCTGGGCGAAAACCGGCCGCTGGTGCTGGCGGGGTATTTTGGCGACCGTGTGATTGGTGACCTGGTGGCTTCCAAACTGCTGGAGACCGAAAACATCCCGCTGATTGGTTACCGTGTCAATGAAATACGCACTGAAACGCCGCTGCTCTACAGCGTGCGCGCCAATTTGCGCGACGAGATCAACAAGATCACCGAACACCTGGTCACGGTGGGCGTGACCCGCCTCGGTTTGTTCTACCCCGACGGCGCCGGCGCGGCCACCCTGCTCGCTGCCATGGAAGACGTGATGAAAGCGCGGGGCGCCAAGCTCACCGCCAAGGCCACCTATGTGCAGGGCACCAACAAGGTCCCCAATGCCGTGGTGGACACCTTCATCAATGCCGCGCCACAGGCCATCATTGTGGTGGCCAGTGGCGCTGCCGCCGCGGCCTTCATCGAGAAGTACCGGCTGGACGGCGGTACCGCGCAATTGTTCGCACACTCCGGCGCCGACATCGAGCAGATTTCCCAGCGTTTGGGCGAGGACCAGCTCAAGGGGCTGGCCATTACCCAGGTCACGCCCAACCCGTACAAGATTTCCGGTCGGCTGTCCAAGGAGTTCAGCGACATCGCGGCCGCCACCCCCAACCTCGAGGTGCCCGTGAGTTACGCGATGATGGAAGGCTACATCGCGGGCTCGGTGATTGTCGAGGCCGCGCGCCGCATGGGCCCGAAAATCTCGCGCGAAGGTTTTGTCAATGCGCTGGACACGGTCGATGTCGACCTCGGCGGCTACAAGCTTGGCTTCAAGCCCGGCATGCGTTCCGGTTCGCGTTTTGTCGAGCTGACCATCGTCACCGCCAGCGGCCGCATCCGGCAATAAGGTTTGTCCGGGCACAGGGGTGACAGGATCAGCAGCCCCGTTCGCTACGGTTTATTGAACAAGCCCGAGACAAACCCGGCGGTCACCTTGTAGGCGTCGGTCATCGCCGCCGGGTTGTTGCCGACCATCACGGGGCCGAGCTTTCGGTTGTCGTTGTTGATGTGCGGCGGCAACGGGGCGTCGAAGCCGTGATACGCATCCGGGTATATCGTGATGGAAAAGGGGGCGCTGCCAGCTTCCTGTCGCTGCGACAGCGCCTGGCAGGGTGCCGCCGGGTTCCATGCATCTTTCTCGCCCACAAACATCTGGACGGGCGCGTAAGGCGCAAAGCGATTTTCCACCTGGGTGCAATCGGGATAAAACATCACCGCGCCTGCGAAGCCAGCCCCGGGCTTTGCGGCCAATGCATTGGCCTTGTTCATGCCCTGCAAGCCTGCGGTCGCCCCCCAGGTTACCAGCACGATCTTGTTGGCTGCAACACTGTCCAGGCCGCGCAGGTAGGCCAGGCCGCCCAGGGAATCCTTCAGCCGCGTGATCGGGTCGATGTGGGCCCGGGTACAGACCTCGTCGAAGCCCCTTGGCGTGAACCCGTCCACCATCAGAACGGTCATGCCCATGTCGTTGAGCAGTTTGCCCATTCTTCGGTATTTGACCTTGATGCGTTTGCCGTCCGGCGCCATCAAGCCTTCGCAGGCCGGGGCCAGCACGGCGCCTGGTGCCTTGCCACCGGATTCGGAGGCGGGGGCTTTCAGAAGATAAGCTGTGATGACTGCCGGCTTTGAAGAGAAGACCCCGCTGTTGGCCAGGCTGTCCACGGCAACCTTCTCATAGGCCGGCGCGGTGGCGGGCCCGGCTTCTTCCTGCTGTTTCTCCGCCGCCGGCTTTTGCGCATGGGCGAGCGAAAGCAGGCCGCACAGGCCGAGTAAAACAGGCGAGATCTTGTAAAACATGCAGCACCTCCGTATTCGGATGGATGGTAGTGGATAAACCCACGTAGAGGGGCCGGGTTATCGCGCGAATGGTTGGCAACGCCCCTCGACACATGGATGTCGATGGGGGCAGTTCACCAGCTGCTCACCAGGCCGGCCGAACGCGTCGAGGTTTTTCCGAAATGACCGGCCAGGTAGTCCACAAAGGCCTTGACCCGCACTGACATCTGGTGCCGTTGCGGCCAGACCGCGTGGATGTCGGCGGGCGGTGACTGGTAGTTTTCCAGCACCTGGCGCAGGCGGCCGCTGCGCAGGTAACGCGCCACGTCCCACTCGGCCCGCATCACGATGCCGTGGCCGGCCAGCGCCCAGTTCACCGCGATCTCGCCGTCGCTGGTGCTCAGGTTGCCGCGCACCTTGACGGTTTCCACACGTTTGCCCGCGCTCAGGCGCCAGATGCCATAGGCCTCGCCGCCCTGGCGGATGCCGATGCAGCTGTGCTGCGCCAGATCCTGCGGCACCTTGGGCGTGCCGCGTCTGGCCAGGTAGGCCGGTGCTGCGCACAGCAGGCGGCGGTTCGGCGCCAGCTTGCGGGCGATCACACGTGCATCCGGCGGCTCGCCGAAACGTACACACACGTCAAAGGCATCGTCGTCGGCCGGCGGCGGGTTCACCGTGAGCTGCAGCTGGATCTGCACCTCGGGATGCATCCTGGCAAAACCCGAGATCAGCGGCGCGATGTGGGTGCGGCCAAAACCCAGCGTGGCGTTCACGCGCAGCAGGCCCTTGGGCGCCGCCACTGCGCTGGCCACGCGCTGCTCCATGTCCTCGATGTCGGCCAGGATGCGCCTGGCGTGGCCCAGGTAGAGCTCGCCCTCGGGCGTCAGGCTGACCCGCCGTGTCGTGCGGTTGAGCAGTTGCGCGCCGAGACGGGCTTCCATCTGTGCCAGGCGTTTGCTGACGGCCGGCGTCGTGACATCGAGTTCACGCGCCGTCGCCGAAAAACTGCCGCAGCGCGCCAGCAGGCTGAAAAAAGCCATTTCTGAAGGGGCGGAGGCTGGCGTCGACATGCACTGATCCTTAACTCAAAGTAAACAATAGCATAACTTCAGCGCGCGTTTTCGAGCAGGTCCATCCGTACAGTCATGGCATGGATTTGATAAAGGAAAACCCGTGAAAACCTACAAGATCGCCTGTATTCCCGGCGACGGCATCGGCAAGGAAGTGATCCCGGCCGGTCAGCAGGTGTTGCAGACGCTGGCTGCCGCAGAGAACAACTTCAGCTTCGACTTCAGCTCCTTCGGCTGGGGCGGGGACTGGTTCCGCAAACACGGCGTGATGATGCCGGACGACGGGCTGGATGCACTGCGCGGCATGGACGCCATCCTGTTCGGCTCGGCCGGCGACCCGCACATTCCCGACCACATCACGCTCTGGGGCCTGCGCCTGAAGATCTGCCAGGGCTTCGACCAGTACGCGAATGTGCGGCCGACCCGCATCCTGCCCGGCATCGACGCGCCGCTCAAGCGCTGCA
>JAKFXR010000055.1 GCA_021731285.1 Polaromonas sp.
TGCGTCGCCGCCGGCGCAAGGCCGCCCTCAGGCTCAGTCAGCGCCGGCGTGGCATCGGGCAAGCCAAGCCCGGCAGCCGGGGTGCCATCGGCTGGCGGATCGGCCTCGACCGGCTTGCCCGCCTTGACCTCCTGCTTGCGCTGCGACCAGCGGCCCAGAAAACCCTCAGCCACGGCCTCCTCCGCCCGTCTTCTTGTCGGTGCTGACCCGCGCCGGGTTGCCAAAGCGGTCCGTCAAGGGCTTGAAGCTCTGCGGGCGCTGGCGGCGCTTGGCCTCGACCACGTAATGGACATCCACGAAATCCTGTATCCACTGCACCACCCCGGGCGGCGCGGGAACCTGCTCCACGGTTTCCTGCGCGTCCAGCCATCGGCCAGCGTCGTGGTAGCTCACCGTCACCGTCTGCGGCAGGGCGACAGGTGCATCGGCAATCGTGGCCTCTTCTTCCATGCGCCAGACCACCCAGAAGCAGGGTTGCTGCGTGGTCACATTGAGGTAATAACCTTCGGCATCGTCGGTGAACAGTTCCACCAGGAAGCCGGGGTGCAGCCATCGCTCTTCGCGATCGTCCTTGAGCAGCAGGCGCGGCTGCGAGCCGAAGCCTGCTTCCGCCGGCACGATGTCGGCCAGCGACCAGCGCCACGGCTGCCAGGCGTTGTCAATGCGCTCGCGGCGCATGACGACGGCAACCGCAACGCAGGGTCGGCGTACCGCAGGATCCGTCTCAGGGGACTGCATCAGGAAGTCAAGCATGGTCGCAGTGTACGGCGCGTCCCCGCCCGCCGCATCGGAGATTCCGGATGTCCCTGTCAGGTGTCCTTGGAAATCTTGATGGTCGGAAATTTGGCCGAGAAGTCCTTGGCCTTGGCAGCTATCGTGATCGCCACCTGGCGTGCCACCGCCTTGTAGATACCGGCCACCTCGCCGTCGGGGTCGGCCACCACGGTGGGCCGGCCGCTGTCGGCCTGCAGGCGGATCTGCATGTCCAGCGGCAAGGCGCCGAGGTAGTCCATCTTGTACTCGGCGGCCATTTTTTTGCCGCCGTCCGAGCCAAAAATATGCTCGGTGTGGCCGCACTGGCTGCAGATGTGCACCGCCATGTTTTCAACAATGCCCAGAATCGGCACGCCGACTTTCTCGAACATCTTGATGCCTTTTTTGGCGTCCAGCAGCGCGATATCCTGCGGGGTGGTGACGATCACCGCCCCGGTGATGGGAACGCGCTGGCTCAGCGTGAGCTGGATGTCGCCGGTGCCGGGCGGCATGTCGACAATCAGGTAGTCCAGGTCTTTCCAGTTGGTCTGTCGCAGCAACTGCTCCAGCGCCTGGGTGGCCATGGGACCGCGCCAGATCATGGCTTCGTCCTGCGCCACCAGGAAACCAATGGACATGACTTGCAGGCCGTAGTTTTCCATCGGTTCCATGTTTTTGCCGTCCACACTTTCGGGCCGGCCTTCGATGCCCATCATCATGGGCTGGCTGGGGCCGTAAATGTCGGCGTCCAGCAGGCCCACGGCGGCGCCCTCGGCGGCCAGGGCCAGCGCGAGGTTGACGGCGGTGGTGCTTTTGCCGACGCCACCCTTGCCGGAAGCCACGGCCACGATGTTTTTGACGTTGGGCAGCAGCTGCACGCCGCGCTGAACGCTGTGGCTGGCGATTTTGAAGCTCACATTGACCGACACATTGCCCACGCCGGGCACCGCCTTGGTGGCGTTGATCAGGGTCTTGCGGATGCTCGCGAGCTGGCTTTTGGCCGGGTAAGCGAGTTCGACGTCATAGGACACATCGCCGTCGGTGATCTGCAGGTTTTTCAGCGCCTTGGTGCTGACAAAATCCTTGCCGGTGTTGGGGTCGAGCACCCCCTGCAAGGCACTGAGGATTGCCTGTTGTTCTAAAGCCATCTGGGGAAATCTCCGATTGAATCTGTCTGCGCGGGCCGGATGCCGCAGTTGCCCAAAGTCTAACGCCGCTGCCACCTCCCTTGCATTGCCAGGGCTTTGCGAGCAGCAAGGGACTTAAAATCACCGGTTACCACCAAAGCCCCACCATGTCCCAGCGCCGCCTCTTTGTCACCACCGCCCTGCCCTACGCCAATGGCAACTTCCATATCGGCCACATCATGGAGTACATCCAGGCCGACATCTGGGTGAGGTTTCAGCGCATGCAGGGCCACGCGGTGAACTTCGTCTGCGCCGACGACGCTCATGGTGCGCCCATCATGATTGCCGCCGACAAGGCCGGCAAGACGCCGCAGCAGTTTGTGGCCGGCATTGCCGCCGGGCGCAAGCCTTATCTGGACGGCTTTCATATCAGCTTTGACAACTGGCACTCTACCGACGCGCCCGAGAACCACGAGTTGGCCCGGCAAATCTACCTGGACCTGAAGAAGACCGGGCTGATTGAGACCAAAACGATTGAGCAGTTTTTTGACCCTGAAAAAAACATGTTCCTGCCGGACCGCTACATCAAGGGCACCTGTCCCAAGTGCGGAACCAAAGACCAGTACGGCGACAACTGCGAAAACTGCGGCGCGGTGTATGCGCCCACGGACTTGATCAGCCCCTACTCTGCTTTGACAGGCGCCACGCCGGTGCTGAAAAATTCCGAGCATTTTTTCTTCAAGCTGTCCGACCCGCGCTGCGTGGACTTTCTTGAAAAGTGGACGCAGGACGGCAAGCTGCAAGCGGAAGTGGCCAACAAGGTCAAGGAGTGGTTCAGCGTTCGCACCAACCCGGACGGCAGCCAGAGCGAGGGCCTGGGCGACTGGGACATCAGCCGTGACGCGCCCTACTTCGGCATTGAAATCCCAGACGCACCGGGCAAGTATTTTTACGTCTGGCTGGACGCGCCGGTCGGCTACCTCGCCTCCCTGAAAAACCTGCTTGAAAAACGCGGCGAAAGTTATGCCGACTACATGGCCGCACCGGGCCTGGAGCAGTACCACTTCATCGGCAAGGACATCGTCACCTTCCACACCCTGTTCTGGCCGGCCATGCTGCATTTCAGCGGCCGCAAGACGCCCGACAACGTGTTTGTGCACGGTTTTCTGACCGTCAACAACGGCGAAAAAATGAGCAAGAGCCGCGGCACCGGGCTGGACCCGCTCAAGTACCTGAGCCTGGGCATGAACCCGGAATGGCTGCGTTATTACCTGGCGGCCAAGCTCAATGCGCGCAATGAAGACATCGACTTCAATGCGGATGACTTCATGGCGCGCGTCAACAGCGACCTGGTGGGCAAGTACGTCAACATTGCCAGCCGCGCTGCCAAATTCTTGCCAGACGGGAAATTGGTAGCTTCGCGTGAGCAATCACACATGACTTCAACAAATCTTTTGAAGCTTGTTAGCCAGAATTTCGAAGATCGCGAGTACGGCAAGGCAATGCGGGAAATCATGGCGTTTTCAGACAACGTCAATTCACTTTTCGATGCTGCCGCACCCTGGAAGTTGATCAAGGAAGGCAAGGCGGATCTGGCCGCAGAGAAAAGCTCTGAGGCAATTCAAATGTTCCGTGTCATGACCGCCTGCCTCAAACCCGTCATGCCCGGCGTTGCAGCGGCCGTTGAAGCATTCCTTCAATGCGCTCCGCTGACTCTGGAAAATGCAGCCACTCCGCTTCCTGTTGGTCACCAGGTCGGCACTTATCAACACCTCATGCAACGCGTCACTGCTGAACAGCTTGATGCATTGTTCGAAGCCCCGGCCGCGCCTGAGCCCGAAAAGCTCACCCCTGGTGGCGAGGAACTCGCCCCAACAATCACGATTGACGACTTCGCGAAAATCGATTTGCGCATCGCACTCATCGTCAATTGCGAAGCGGTGGAAGGCTCGACCAAGCTGCTGCGCCTGACCCTGGATGTGGGCGAGGGCAAGACCCGAAACGTCTTCAGCGGGATCGCCAGCGCCTACAAGCCCGGGGACCTGATTGGCAAGCACACCGTCATGGTGGCCAACCTGGCGCCGCGAAAAATGAAGTTCGGCATCAGCGAAGGCATGGTCCTTGCTGCAAGCCATGCTGATGAAAAACAAACACCCGGCATCCACGTCCTGGAACCCACCTCAGGCGCTTTGCCCGGCATGCGGGTCCGTTAGCGCCCCGCCCCGCCAGGCCAGCAAGTCATGAACCTTCCTGCTTACCTGGCCCCTTTTCGCCCACGGATCCTGGTCGCGCTGGCCGGCTACAACCGCGCGCGCTTTGGCAAAGACGTAGGCGCCGGCCTGACGGTGGGCATCGTGGCCCTGCCGCTGGCCATGGCCTTTGCCATTGCTTCCGGCCTGTCGCCGCAAGCCGGCATCTGGACCGCCATCATTGCGGGAGGCCTGGTCTCCCTGTTGGGCGGCTCTGCGGTGCAGATTGCCGGGCCGGCCGGGGCCTTTATCGTCATCGTCTACGGCATCGTCGAGCGTTATGGGCTGGCCAATCTGCTCATCTCCACCGCTTGCGCCGGCGTTCTGCTGTTCCTGCTGGGCCTGTTCAAGATGGGCACGCTGGTGCGTTATGTGCCGGTCAGCATTGTGGTGGGTTTCACCAACGGTATTGCGGTGCTGATTGCGCTGTCCCAGGTCAAGGACCTGCTGGGGCTGGCCATTGCAAAAATGCCGGCGGACTTTTTTTCGCAGATCAAGGCCATAGGCAGCAACCTGAACTCCTTCAATGCCTACGCGCTGGGCCTGGGGCTGGCCTGCTTTCTGGGCCTGTTCATCTGGCCCCGGCTGTTTGTCAGCCGCGACAGTTCAGCCACCGGCTTGACGGCGCGCCTGATCCGGCTGGTACAGGCTGTCGAAGGAGTGCAGATGCTGCGCGCCACCCGCGCGGCCTCGCGTGTCCCCGGGCCCATCGTGGCCCTGATCACGCTGACAGCCTTTGCCTACTTGCTGAAGCTGCCGGTAGAGACCATAGGCACACGCTTTGGCGGCATCCCGCAGTCATTGCCCACCTTTGCCCTGCCCGATTTTTCATGGGACACCGTGCGGTTGCTGTTTGCACCCACACTGACCATTGCCGTTCTGGGCGCGGTGGAGTCACTGCTGTGCGCCCGCATTGCTGACCAGCTCTCAGGCCAGCCCAGGCACGACCCCAACCAGGAATTGATGGCCCAGGGCGTGGCCAACTTCATCGTGCCGTTTTTTGGCGGCATGCCGGCCACCGGCACCATAGCCCGCACGGTGACCAATATCAGGTCTGGTGCCACCTCCCCCGTTTCGGGGCTGGTCCATGCGGCAGTGCTGGTGGGGGTGGTGCTGCTGGCTGCGCCGCTGGCGGTTCACGTGCCGCTGGCGGTTCTGGCCGGCATCCTGTTGTATGTGGCCTGGAACATGGGCGAGTGGCACGAGTTTCTGCGCCTGCGCCAGCACAGCAATCATTACGCGCTGCTGATGCTGGGAACTTTCTTTTTGACGGTGGTGCTGGACCTGACGGTTGCGCTGCAGGCGGGCCTGCTGCTGGCCTGTGTGCTTTTTGTACGGCGCATGAGTTCGCTGTTTCAGGTGGTGGAGACGGACCACACCGACAATTCGATCAATTTCCAGCTCTACGGGTCGCTGTTTTTCGGAGCCGTGGCCAAGATTGATCCGGTTCTGTCGGCGGTGGAGAACGCGCCGCAAGGCTTGCTGGTCCGGCTCGATGCACAGTCACTGCAGTCGCTGGACGCCTCTGGTCTGGATGTTCTGGTCCAGCTGCACAAGGCGATCGTGCTGCGCGGTGGCAAGC
>JAKFXR010000079.1 GCA_021731285.1 Polaromonas sp.
AAGCGATGTTGAACTGGCTGCAGATTTGGGGCGGCGCTTCAATTTTGAAACCTACCAGTTTGACGATCAATTGCTTGCCATCCAGTACCGCTACGATGAACCCGTAAGCCGCAAGGTCAAGTATTTTCTGAATTTCGTACTTGACGCTTCGGCGCGGCTAGAGTGGACCAGTCGGCGCTTCGTGGAAATATTCGGCAGCGAGCAAGCAGCTTCGGAAGCGCTTTACATGAGTGCTGAAGATCTTCGCGTTCTAGCCGGCCGGCATCTATTAGGTACCCACGCCCATGCGCACCTACCCTTGGCGACCTTGTCGGCAACGCATGCGCGGCAGGAAATCGAGCAATCGCTGGATGTACTGGAAAATCTTTCTGGTCAAAGGCCAGTGGGGATCTCATACCCATTCGGCGGACAATCTGCTGTCTCTGCATCCGTGTTTGAAACAGCTAAGGAGTTGGGGCTGCAGTATGGGTTCACGATGGAGCGAGGCTTTAATGCGGACAGTGATAGATATCCAATGGCATTGAAGCGGATCGATGTGAACGATGTCAAAGCGTGGGTAGACATCACCCCTGCCTTGTCCTCGAAATGAATAGTAAATCTGAAACTACAGCGATGAAAACAGCGTTCTTGTCCGCACTGGGTGCCATGGGTCGACGGCATCTCCAAGGTCTGGTGCGTGCCGGCTTTTCGGTCACGGCCTATGACATCAATGATGGCCTGGAAGAGACCGTAAAAAAGGAGTTGATCGCCGCCGACCTTTCCGCAGACCGGGTCACTTTTACAAGTGCAATTCCAGGCGGCAATTTTGACGTCGCCATATTTGCAGAAACTACCGTCAACCGCTTGCAAAATTTCAAGCAGTTTTTAGGTCATGGGAAAGCCGCTCGCATCTTGCTGGAAAAACCGATTTCCGCTGATCCTGATGAGGTTCGGGATTTTCATGCAGTAGCACTTGCGAATGGCGTCGCGGGGATGACTCAGGTCAACTTTGTACGCCGTCATTGGCCACATCTGCACAGACTGGCCGCGCTCTGCGCACAGGAAGACCGGTTCAGCGTTACATTGAACGGGGGCGCGATTGGCCTGGGTTGCATGGGCATTCACTATCTCGATACTTTTCTGGCGCTGACCGGAGACGAGGTGCCTGAAGTGACCTGGTCTGAGTTGTCAACGACGCGGGTCGCCAGCGGCCGCGGGGCGCAGTTTACCGATTTTGGTGGCGATTTTGTGCTCAGTGGCCCCCGGGCTCGCCTGCTCGCTAGTCTTGAAGCTGGCAGCAGCGCAAATGTCTTGATGACCGTGCGTGGCTCACATTTCCTGGCGCTGGTGGATTACACAGACATGACAATGAAGGTCAGCGCTCGCAAGTCGGGCAGTGCCATGCCCAATTACCGTTATGGTGCCGATTACGCCTTGGAGGAAGAAGGTGCTTTTAGTATTCCTGCGATGCATGTGCTGTCACATGACTGGTCGTTAGGCCTTATTGAAATGCCCGGACTCGCACAGGCCGTCATGACCCATGACCTACTGGACCGCATTTTGCAGGCTGGTGGCGCACGGCCACCTTATCAATACACATAAGATCAAGCATGGCGATTCATTGTCTGGTTATCGGCGTCGGAAAAATGGGCGCAGCCCACCTCCAGGCGCTTGCGGCGCTGGCGCCCGATTCACTCACGGGCTGGGCGCCCGGCTCGCGGCCCCGTGCAGTTGAGCGTGACGTGGGGAGCGACGTGGTGGTCCGGCGTGATGAGCTGCAGGCTACCCTGGCCGCGGTGCGACCCACCCATGTCATTGTTGCTTCGCCTGTGGAAACCCTCACGCCGATAGCCATTGAAGTCATGAAGTCCGGCGTCAAGCACCTTCTGATTGAAAAGCCCGCTGCATTGGACCAGCGTGAGTGTGGTTTGCTGCAGGCTTGTGCCGCTGAAACCGGCGCAGAAATTCATGTGGCGTACAACCGGCGGTTTTATGCTTCTGTGCGCGGAGCGCTTGCGCACATGCGTGATGCCGGTGAACACATAGAAAGCGTTTTGTTTGAGTTCAACGAAGCCATGCCGGCGCATGGCCCCAGCGCCCCGCCCGAGGTCAGCGCTCGCTGGCTGCTAGCCAACAGCATGCACGTGATTGACACGGCCTTTCATCCCGTTGGCCTTCCGGACCTGCAGCGTAGCCGTTTCCAGCATTCCGGCGGTTTGCCGTGGCACCCCGCTGGGAGCTTTTTTGTGGGTTCGGGCAATACAACAAGCGGCGTGCCGTTTGCCTTTCACGCCAACTGGGATGCGCCGGGACGATGGGGCTTCGAGTGGATGACCAGATCCACCCGCTATGTTTTCAGGCCCATGGAAAAGCTGTCAGTCATGCGCAAAGGTCGCTTTGACCTGGAGCCCATGGTGCTTGACGACGAGATGGACATCCGTTTCAAACCCGGTGTGTACCATCAGAATGCAGCTTTTCTGGCGGGGGATCACGAGGCGGGCCTTGTGACGCTGGCCGAAGCTGCGGCCTTGATACCGATGGGCCAAAAAATCGCCGGTTACCCGGAAGAGTGAAGCCATGACGCCGGCTGCAATTTCTGTTTCACCACCATCCGGTTTTGGAGGGGCCGCTGTATGCGTATTCTGGGTATAGTGCCTGCCCGCGGGGGGTCCAAGGGGATTCCGCGTAAAAACCTGGCCGATGTATGCGGCAGGCCCCTGATTGCCTATTCAATTGAAACGGGCCGGCAATTGCTGGACAAGGGCACGCTGGCCAGATGCATTGTTTCGACGGATGACGATGAAATTGCCGCCTGCGCCAAAGCGCTGGGGGCAGACGTGCCGTTCATGCGGCCCGCGGCTGCTGCGACGGACACCGCCAAGGCATTGGCTTATGTACTGCACGCGCTCGAAGTGCTGGAGCCGCAGGACGGTGCCTATGATGCGGTCATGCTGCTCCAGCCTACCAGTCCTATCCGCAATTCAACTGTCATCGCCGAAGCGGTGGCGCGTATGGCGGCCGGGCAGTCAGACTCCCTCATCTCCTGCTACAGGGAGGAATACATCAATGAACTGGTGATGTATGACCCGCAGGCCGATGGCACGCTGATCCCTCGCAACCCCCTGCACAACAAGGGTGTACGGCGGCAAGAGCACGGCCCGGCCATGGTTCGCAACGGCGCGCTGTATGTCACCCGCACACCCTACCTGAAGGCGACCGGTTCACTGGTCTGTGATCGCCCGGTACTGCTGGAAATGAGCAAGCTTGACTCCATCGACGTGGATGCGCCGGATGACCTCATTTTGCTGCGGGCGGTCATGTGCAAGTAGGCCTGCTCGAACCCGACCGGTTTGATCCTTCGGCCATAGCCCGGTTGCGGCAGGTGGGGCATGTGGTTGTTCCTTTTGATGGCAGCAACTTGACGGAATTCCTACAGCCCGTGCAGGTGCTGTTTACGCGGCTTGCCTACCCGATCGACGGCGCTTTTTTGGCCCAGGCTCCCGCCTTGCGTTACCTGTGCAGCCCCACCACCGGACATGCGCACATGGATGAGGATGCGCTGGCCCAGCGCGGAATCCGGGTCGTCAGTTTGAGAGGGGAGCAGTCCTTTCTGGAAACCATCCGTGCAACGCCCGAACATACCTTTGGCCTGATACTGGCCTTGCTGCGCCGTTACCGTGGCGCGTTCTCGCATGTTGACGCCGGTGGCTGGAACCGCGACCTGTTTCGCGGCGAAGAGCTGTATGGCCAGAAAGTCGGCATCGTCGGCCTGGGGCGCGTCGGTTTTCGCGTCGCCAGTTATTGCGAGGCTTTCGGCGCCCAGGTCAGCTATTTCGACACAGAAAAAGAAGTGAAAGCTGCTCCTGGCTGGCCGCGTCTGACCGGCGTGCAACAGCTGATCGAGGCGAATCGGATCATTGTTCTCTGTGCTTCGTACACCAACGGGGCCGCCCCTGTTTTTGGCCGTGAGCAGATTGCAGCGATGCGCGGGCGCTACCTGGTCAATACCGCGCGCGGTGAACTGGTGGATGAAGGCGCACTGCTGAAGGCGATTGAGGCCGATGCACTGGAAGGTGTCGCCATCGACGTGTTGAGCCAAGAAACCGGAGCGCATCAACTTGAACGGTGGAACGCCGCAGCAGCCGGGCGCAATATTGTTGTGACGCCTCACATCGGCGGAGCTACCTTTACCGCAATGGCCAAAACAGAAAATTTCATTGTGGGAAAGCTTGAGAAAATTCTGGACGGCACGGAGAACGCAACATGAAGCTGGCTGAATACGAGTCTGTTGGACGTACCTTCATCATCGCCGAGATCGCTCAGGCGCACGATGGCAGCCTGGGCATATTGCACTCGATGGTCGACGCCGCTGCGGGTGCCGGTGTGGATGCCGTCAAGTTTCAGGTGCATATTGCCGAAGCAGAAAGCAGCGCTCTGGAGCCGTTTCGAGTGCGCTTCTCGCCAGTGGATGCCACCCGCTTTGACTACTGGAAGCGCATGGAGCTGTCGCTTGAGCAATGGGCCGACCTCAAGCGCCGCTGCGAAGCGGCGGGTGTGGAATTTTTGGCCACACCGTTCTCCAATGCCGCGGTCGATCTGCTTGAAAGCATCGGGGTCCAGCGCTACAAGGTTGGTTCCGGGGATCTTGCCAATCCTGTACTCCTGGAGCGGCTGGCGCGTACCGGCAAAGAGGTTATTTTGTCGACGGGCCTGGGTGCGATGGAAGAGATCGATGCGGCAGTCGCCTTCATGCGTGAGCGCAAAGTACCCGTGGCCGTGCTGCAGTGCACGACCAAATACCCAACGGCACCTGGCGATATAGGGCTTGCATGGCTTTCGCGACTGCGCGAGCGGTATGGCTGCCCGGTCGGCCTGTCGGATCATTCCGGAACCATCTATTCCCCCCTGGGAGCCGCCGCACTTGGCGCTGTCGTTCTGGAGGCCCATATCACGTTCGACAGGCGCATGTTCGGACCCGATGCCAAAGCCTCACTGACTGTTGACGAGTTTGCGGAACTGGTTAAAGGCACACGCTTTCTGGAGGTGGCGCGAGGCAACGGCCCTGACAAGGTGATCGACGAAAGCAAAGGCGAATTGCGCCGCATGTTCGGCAAGGCCCTGGCGGTCAACCGTGACATGCAAGCCGGGGAGGTCTTGCGCTTCGAAGACCTCGAAGGCAAGAAGCCGACGGACGGGGGCCTGCCGGTCGCTAAAATGGGTGAAGTCATTGGCAGCAAGCTGGGCAGAGCCAAAAAGCGCTGGGATTTCCTCGCGCAAGATGACCTTGCTTAAGTTTCCCCGGGGCGTGGTAGCGGTCCGTTGAGGCTGCCATCGTCACCCTGGAGACTGCGCGCCCCTTTTTACCGCGGATTCACAAAGAACACGAGATACCCGATGAAGAAAATATGCGTGGTGGTCGCCAGCCGAGCCAACTATGGGCGGGTCAAATACCTCATGAAGGCCATACAGGCACACCCGGAACTGGAACTGCAACTTGTCGTGGGCGCCTCCACACTTCTTGAGCGCTTCGGCAAGGCGATCAACGTCATCAAGAAAGACGGCTTTACGCCGGTGCGATCAATTCACTATGTGATTGAAGGTGAAACACTCGTCACCCAGGCCAAGTCAACTGGATTGGGGATTGTTGAGCTTTCATCTGCATTCGATGATCTGCAACCGGACATGGTCGTCACCGTCGCGGACCGGTTTGAAACAATGG
>JAKFXR010000004.1 GCA_021731285.1 Polaromonas sp.
GAGGACGGGCTTCCATGGGACGTGCTTCGTTGACGACAACGCTACGGCCACCCAAAGGCTGCCCGTTCATGCCGGTGATTGCAGCCTGAGCTTCGGCATCACTGCCCATTTCGACAAAGCCAAAGCCTTTGGAGCGGCCCGTGTCGCGTTCCATCATGACTTTAGCGCTGGTGACAGCGCCGAACTGGCCAAAAGATTGTTGCAAGTCTTCGTCGCGCACTGAGTAAGGCAGATTGCCGACGTATAGTTTGTTGCCCATGAAGGGACTCCTCTAAAACACAATAACAAAAGCGATGGGGTCCCGAAAGCACAACAAATCTAAACGTACCGCTGTAGCGCGCGAAACTGACCGATCACCAAACCTGCGCGGACCTGGGGCCCACACCCCCCGCATTATGCGTCAGACAAGCACATCGCAAGCAAGCCATCGTTTACACCTAGTAGGGCAGCCCGCGCCGCCACAGGTCAAATCAGGGGTTTTGGCCCGGGAAGCCTTGCTGGGCGCGGGTTTGGAGCCCGGGGCGTGGACGATGGATGGTCTCTCGCGCAACAAGGCAACATGACGGCAGGCGGATCAGACCGTAAGCGAGCGCCCGCATTCTTTGTGAGACCCGAAGGGGAGATGCGTCGGCGTCAGCGCAACGCGCCCGGGTCCCGCGGCAAAGCCGGACACACATCGATACATTGATGGCGCCGCCAGTTCATGCGGCAAGTTCAGGACTTCGGGGCGGGTCCGGGCGCCATGCCGAGGGGCGCCGTGCCGCTGTCGTCCCCATCGCGCCAGCGGCCCAGGGCCAGACGCATGGTGAGCAACTGGTTTTCAAACTGTGGGCACGCCTTGCAGGCCATCAAGTGCAGTCGCAGGGCGACGGTGTCGGGGAGCGACAAGACGCGGTCTTCCCTGGCCACCAAAAGCGCGGCGGCCTGCTTGCATGTGCGCCGCAGAGGCAGTCTGTAGCTCATGCGCGCTCAGCCCGGGCTCTTGCTGAACCAGTGGATGGTGAGGCACTCGCGCAGACGAAGGCGGGCTCGATGGAGTTGGACATACAGGTTGGTCGGTGTCAGCGACAGTTCCTTACATACTTCTTCAGCCGACAGCTCCAGCCATTCCCGCATCAGGAACAGGCGGCCCAACGCGGGTGGCAAACGCTCAACGCACGCGTCGAGCACCTGAAAAAACTGGCGTTGCTGCAGCGTTTTGTGAGGATCGCCCCAATCGCCGGGCGGGTTGGTGAAGTGACCGTCGCTGTTGAATGCAATTTTGTCCAGCTCGTCGGCTTCGTTGTCCCCATCATGGTCCGGCAACGCGACTTCGCGGGCATTGCTGCGAATCATGTCGATCACCTTGTGCTTCAAAATCCCGACCAGCCAGGTCTTGAGCTGTGAGCGGTTGCCAAACGCCTGCGGCTTTGTCAGCGCAGCCAGCAGTGTTTCCGACACCACGTCTTCAGCCCACGCGTCGTTGCGCAATTGCAGACGCGCAAAACGCATCAGGTAGACGCGATGCTCGACCAGCTGTTCTTCGAATGTTGGCATGGGGCGCAGTCTAGCGCAGTCCTGTTGCGGGGCATGTTGTCCGGAGTGGCTGGCGGAACTTTGTGGCAAGTCCGCTGGTCAGTCAGCACAATCGGGCCTATCCTTGGGCCAGATCAACGACGGGGCAACACCATGAAAACAAGCAAGCCGCACGCGCCATTGAAAACCTGCGTGCGTATTCCGGCAAAGGCGCTGGCATTTTTTCCGGCATTGGTTTGTGCTGCGGCGCTGGGCGCTTTTCCTGCGATGGCGCAGCCCGCTGCCGGCAGCAAGGCCGCGACGGCACCTGCGGCCGCGCCTGCGGTGGAAGGCAAAACCATCGAAGGCAAACCCTTCGCGCTGTCTTCGCTCAAGGGCAAGGTGGTGCTGGTCATGTACTGGTCTACCGGTTGCGCGGTTTGCCGTGACAAGATGCCCGAGCTTCGTACCAACTATTCCGGCTGGGCCGGCAAGCCATTTGAGCTGGTGGCCATCAGCACCGATGCGCGCATGCAGGACGTGCTGGACTACGAGCAGATCATCGCGCGCACGGTTCCGCTGAAGCAGCGATTCGTGCAACTCTGGGCGGGGGACGCCACTTACCGCGACAACCTTGGCAAACACGTCCAGCTTCCGTCTGCCTACCTGGTGGACAAATCCGGCAAGATCGTGGAGCGTTATGTCGGGCGGATACCGGCAGAAGCCTGGGACCGCATAGCCGACTTGTTGTGACAAATGAACGATTGATAAAAGGCTGTAAGAAAGGTTGACCAGCCTTGACTAAGCTTTAACCAGACAGGAAAACCGCTGTTCTGGTTGTATTTTTCAATTTTGGATTTTCAACCCACCGGAGATATTCACATGAACCAACGCGCCCTTGTCGCTGCAGCCGCCGCCTCCTTGCTTTCCACCCTGCTGGTTGCCACGCCCGCCCTTGCCCAGGAAAAAGAAAAGTGCTACGGCATTGCCAAAGCTGGTCAAAACGATTGCGCCAACCTGAGCGGAACCCACTCTTGCGCAGGCCAATCCAAAGTCAATGACGATGCCAATGAGTGGAAATACGTGGCCAAGGGTACTTGCGCCGGAATGAAGGGCATGACCGCTGACGCTGCCAAGATGAAAGCCAAAGCCATGATGGACAAAAAGAGCTGACAGGCACCGGGGGCAGACCGTTTGAGCGTCAGGCCCGACGTGCACGACATACCTTCCAGTGCCCATGGCCATCTTTTCTAGCCCATTGTCTGCCGGTATGGGATGGCGGCACCCGCACTACGCGGAGCTGCTTGAGTCAAAACCGGAGCTGGACTTCATTGAAGTCCACTCCGAAAATTTTTTTGGTCAGGGCGGTGCCGCCCTGGCTTTGCTCGAGCAGGCTCGTCGCACATACCCTGTGAGCTTGCACGGCGTCGGCCTGGGGCTGGGCTCGTTGGCGGGCGTTGACCCCTGGCATCTGGACCAGCTCGCCAGGCTGGTCGAACGAATAGAGCCGGTCCGTGTGTCGGACCATGCCTGCTTTGCGCGCGGTTTGTGGGGCGACGCCACGGTGCATGCTGCGGACCTGCTGCCGATTCCCTTTCACGAGAGTGCGCTGGATGTGCTGTGCGTCAACGTGCAACAGGTGCAGGAGCGGCTCAAGCGGCCCTTGCTCGTGGAAAACCTCTCGGCGTATCTTGCCTACAGCAGCTCCAGCATGAGCGAAACCGATTTCCTGTCCAGCCTGGTTCGGCGCACCGGCTGCAGCCTGCTGGTGGATGTGAACAATATTTATGTTAATGCACTCAACGATGGTCTGGCCGGCAGTACAGCCGACCCGGTACATGCCTGCATGAAGTGGCTGGACCGCATTGCGCCGGGCGCCGTTGCAGAGTTGCATCTGGCGGGCCACCGGCACTGCGGCGACATCGTGATCGACGATCACGGCAGCCAGGTGTGTGACGAGGTGTGGCAAATCTACCGCCATGCGCAGGCGCGCTTCGGCGGTGTCGCCGCGCTGCTTGAATGGGACACCGACATCCCGCCTTTGCAGGTTTTGCTCGATGAAGTGTCACGTGCCCGTGAGCTGTCAGTCGCAAGCGCTGATGTGCCGGCATGATGCATTCAGCACCCGCTTCATCCGAGCAGCAGGCGCTGCTGCTCGCCGTGCTCGGCGAAGGTGATGTTGCGCCCCTGCTTCAATGGGTGGCCACCGGCAGCGCGGCAAAGGAGCAGCTCTGGCGCCGGGGTTTGCAGGCCTATCGGGCCAATGGCCAGGCTTTGGCCGAGCGTGCGCTCACGGCCGCCTACCCCGTGGTGACCCAGCTGATGGGAGAGGAAAATTTTGCCCGGTTGTCGCGGCACTTCTGGACCAGGCAGCCTCCCCTGTGTGGCGACATGGCTTGCTGGGGCGGCACCCTTGCGGCTTTTGTGGAGGCCGCTCCGCAATTGGCGGGCGACCCCTATCTGGCCGACGTGGCGCGTCTGGAGTGGCTGTTGCATGAAGCGGGCAGCGCCGCCGACGCGGATGCCGATCCGTCTTCCTTTTCATTGCTGACCTCATGCGATCCCCAGGACATCACACTCACGCTGGGTGCTGGCACGGCCTTGCTCGAAAGCCCCTACCCCGTAGCAAGCATCGTCAACGCGCATTTGCTGGGCCGTCCCTCCTTGCAGGAGGCCGGCCAGCGTCTGAACGCGGGGACGGCCGAGCAGGCAGTGGTTTGGCGCCAGGGCTTTGCTCCCCACACCCGAGACGTTTCCCCGGCCGAATACCTGCTGCTTTCCAGGCTGCTCGCCGGGCAGTCTTTGTCCAGCGCGCTGGAGGCGCTGGATCCGTCATTTGATTTCAGCGCCTGGCTGGGCACCGCAGTGCAATCCGGCCTGGTCAGCGGGGCACGTTATTTGGCAACAACCGGAGGAAAAACATGATGACAACCAGCAGCCGGCCGCTCTGGCTTGAGCGGGGCTTTAGCGCATGGGACCAACTGACACGCTGGCTGGACAGCTTGCAGCCGCTGGCTGCCTTGCTGGCACGGCTCTATGTGGCCCAGGTGTTTTTTCTGTCCGGCCTGACCAAGCTGCGGGACTGGGAAACCACGGTTGCGCTGTTTACCGAGGAGTACAAGGTGCCCTTGTTGCCGCCCGCCGCTGCTGCGTTCATGGGTACAGCCGGCGAGCTGGTGCTGCCCGTCCTGCTTGTCCTGGGACTGGGCGGGCGGTTGTCCGCACTGGGCCTGTTTGTGGTGAATGCAGTCGCGGTCATCTCGCTCAGCGAGATAGCGCCCGCCGCTCTGCAGCAGCATGTTTTTTGGGGTGCGCTGCTGGCAGGACTGGCGATCTACGGCTTGGGCCCCTGGGTGCTGGACCGCTGGGTGGGGCCGCGTTTTCGGCGTACCTAGCGCACAGTTGGATGAAAAAGCGGCCGTTTGCCCTTGAAGGACGGGAATAGTTTGCTATTAATCTGGAAGCAAACCAGGCCCACCCTTGTCACCGTGCCTACCAATTGACTTCACGATCCGGCGTTGAGCCGATGCGGTGGATGGACAAATCGGCGCCCTCGTACTCTTCTTCCTGCGTCATGCGCAGGCCCATGGTGGCTTTGATCAATCCGTAAACCGCCACGCCTGCCAGCAATGCCCAGCCAATGCCCATCGCCGTGCCTATCAGTTGCGCACCGAGGTTGACCCCGCCCAGCCCGCCCAGCGCCTTGCTGCCGAAGATGCCGCAGGCGATGCCGCCCCAGGCGCCGCACAGGCCGTGCAGCGG
>JAKFXR010000091.1 GCA_021731285.1 Polaromonas sp.
GGCCAGACGGATCAGGGCGAGCGATTCTGAGCGAAGCGAGTCGAGCTCGACCCCGGCTGGACCGAGCACCGCAGGTTGCCCTCCGAAGCGTCAGCGAAGGAGGGACGCAGACAGCAGGGTCGCCTTTCTTTTGCTTACTTTTCTTTGGCGAGACAAAGAAAAGTGAGTTGCCGCCGGGCAACCCCCGGCCAACGGGCTCAGGCACGCCTCAAGGCATGAGAACGCAGAGATGGATCCCAGATCAGGTCCGGGATGACAGGTGGAGAAGGGAGGCTGCCTAGCCTCGCCCCACAAACGGCATTTTCGTCGCCATGATGGTCATGAACTGCACATTCGTCGCCAGTGGCAGCGAGGCCATGTGCACCACCGCATCGGCCACATGCTCCACATCCATCAGCGGTTCGATGGCGATCTCGCCGTTGGCCTGCGGCACGCCTTTGGCCATGCGGGCGGCCAGTTCGGTCTGGGCGTTGCCGATGTCGATCTGGCCGCAGGCGATGTCGTACTTGCGGCAGTCCAGCGAGATTGATTTGGTCAATCCGGTGATCGCGTGTTTGGTCGCCGTGTAGGGCGCCGAGTTCGGGCGCGGCGCATGCGCCGAGATCGAACCATTGTTGATGATGCGCCCGCCCTGGGGCGACTGGGCTTTCATGAGCCGGATCGCGTGTTGCGCGCAGAGGAAGGAACCGGTCAGGTTGATGTTGACCACGTTCTGCCACTGCTCGAAGCTCAGCTCTTCCATGGGCACCGCCGGCGCGCCGACACCGGCGTTGTTGAACAGCAGGTCGAGCCGGCCAAAGGTCTGCTGCGCCAGGTCGAAGGCCGCGCGCACGGCGTCCGGCTGGCTCACGTCGCAGAGCACGGCCAGTGCGCGATCGCCCGAACCCGAGGCTTTGACCACCTCGTCGAGCGGTTCGGACCGGCGCCCCACCAGCACCACGCTGTAGTCCGCGCGCAGCAGCGCCAGCGCGACCGCCTTGCCGATGCCTGTGCCTGCGCCCGTGACCAATGCCACTTTGCCTGTGCCGCCTGATGTCATGTTTTACCTCTTGATGGTTGTGAGTTGGGAGAGCGCCTGTCTCCGCGCCAGCCAGAGACTGTACAGCCCGGCTCCGTTTCGCGCTGGCAGCGATGTATTTCGGCGCCTGTTGGAAATAACCGACACCTCAGGGTTTTGGATGGTGCTACCTTCCAAAACATGACAACTGCCAAGCCGCGCATCTGGGACATCTCGCCACCGGTGGACGAACACGCGGCCGTGTTCCCGGGTGACGCCGCCTACACGCAAAAGCTGCATTTCGCGCTGTCGCCCGACTGCCCGGTCAACGTCAACACCCTCACCTTCTCGCCGCACACCGGCGCGCATGCCGATGCACCCATGCATTACGCCAATGGCGCGCCGGCGATCGGTGCGGTCGATCTGCAACCCTACCTCGGCGTGTGCCGCGTGATCCACTGCCTGGACTGCGGGCCGCTGGTCGAGCCGCATCACATCGCCCATGCGCTGCAGGACCTGCCAACGCGCGTCTTGCTGCGCACGGCTGCCGCCGCCAGCCAGGGTTGGGAATCATTTACGGCCATAGCCCCTGCCACGCTTGAATTGTTAGCTACAAAAAACATAGCATTGATCGGCATCGACACGCCCAGCGTGGACCCGTCCACCAGCCAGGACCTGCCCAGCCACCAGCTGCTGCTCAAACACGATCTGCGTGTTCTGGAGAACCTGGTGCTCGACGAAGTGCCCGCCGGCGACTACGAACTGATCGCCTTGCCACTGAAACTGATGCGGGCCGATGCCTCGCCGGTCCGGGCCATCCTGAGAGCCTTATGAAGACCACCCTGAACGACTGCCGCACGCTGGATGCCGCCGACCCGCTGCGCACCCTGCACAACCACTTTGTGCTGCCCGACGGCGTGATTTACCTGGACGGCAATTCGCTGGGGGTGTTGCCCGCAACCGCGGCGGCGCGTGTCGCCGAGGTCATCACCGAGGAATGGGGGCAGCAGCTGATCCGCGCCTGGAACAGCGCCGGCTGGTTTCATTTGCCGCAGCGCCTGGGCGACAAGATCGCGCCGCTGGTCGGGGCCGCACCCGGCGAGGTGGTGGTGACCGACAGCACCTCGGTCAACCTCTACAAGGTGCTCAGCGCGGCCTTGGCCATTGCCGCGGAAGATGCGCCGGGCAAAAAAACCGTGGTCAGCGAACGCAGCAACTTCCCGACCGACCTCTACATCGCCGAAGGGCTGTGCCGGGAGCGCGGCTACCGGCTGCAGCTGGTCGAGCCGGACGGCATCGGGCCCGCGCTCCATGGCGACGCCGCCCTGCTGATGCTGACCCATGTCAACTACCGCACTGGCGCCATGCACGACATGGCGTCGCTGACGGCCGCAGCCCATGCGGCCGGCTGCCTGGTCGTCTGGGACCTGGCGCACAGCGCCGGCGCGGTGCCGGTGGACCTGAACGGCGCCAACGCCGACTTCGCGGTCGGTTGCGGCTACAAATACCTCAACGGCGGACCCGGCGCGCCGGCTTTTGTCTGGGTCAACCCGCGCCACTCCGACCGCTTCCAGCAGCCGCTGTCGGGCTGGTGGGGCCATGCCGCACCTTTTGAATTCACACCGGGCTACCGGCCTGCGCCCGGCATCACGCGTTACCTCTGCGGTACCCAGCCCATCCTGAGCCTGGCCGCGCTCGAATGCGGGCTGGATGTGTTCGGTGCCGCACAGTCGCTGGGGGGCATGGCGGCGCTGCGCAAGAAATCACTGGCGCTGACCGACCTGTTCATCGCGCTGGTGGAAGAACGCTGCGCGGGCCACGGCCTGGCTCTGGCCACGCCGCGCGATCACGCACAACGCGGCTCGCAGGTCTGCCTCACCCGCAGCGAAGGCGCCTATGCCATCGTGCAGGCGCTGATCGCACGCGGCGTGATCGGGGACTTCCGAGCCGGCGACGCTGCGGGCCATGCGGACATCCTGCGCTTCGGCTTCACGCCGCTGTATACCGGTTTCGAGGACGTCTGGCATGCGGTCGAGCATTTGAAGCAGGTGCTGGAAAACGCCGAGTGGCAACAGCCCAAGTTCAACCAGAAACACGCGGTGACCTGATCATGAGCACCCCCGAAAAAATCGTCGCCGACGAAAAAGCCCAGCTCGACTTCAGCCGCGACATGAGTTATGGCGACTACCTGCAACTCGACGCCATCCTCGGTGCGCAGAAACCGCTGTCGCCGGCCCATGATGAACTGCTGTTCATCGTGCAGCACCAGACCAGCGAACTCTGGATGAAACTCATGCTGCACGAGTTGCGCGCGGCGATTGCCAATGTCGCGGCCGACGAGCTCGGTGATGCCTTCAAGAAGCTGGCGCGTGTCAGCCGCATCATGGAGCAGCTGGTGCACGCCTGGGATGTGCTGGCGACCATGACACCGCCCGAGTACAGCGCGATCCGGCCTTATCTCTCCAACTCCAGCGGTTTCCAGAGCGCGCAATACCGCTGCATCGAGTTTGCGCTGGGCAACAAAAATGCCGCCATGCTCAAACCCCATGCGCACCGGCCCGACCTGCTGGCGCAGGTGCAGGCCGCCTACGGGGCGCCATCGCTGTACGACGAGGCCCTGCGCCTGCTGGCGCGGCGCGGCCTGGGCGTTCCCGCCAGCCACACCCAGCGCGACTGGACCCAGGGCTACACCGAAAGCGACGCGGTGGAACAGGCCTGGCTGGTGGTGTATCGCGACCCGAAGAAGTACTTTGACCTGTACCAGCTCGGCGAG
>JAKFXR010000148.1 GCA_021731285.1 Polaromonas sp.
CCGCGACCCCGGAAAGCGGCGCGCAAATTGGCGACAATGCGGGGCAGAAAGAGAGACCGCCATGCCCTTGCCCTTTGCCGACCGCCTCAACAACGTCGAAACCTCCGCCATCCGTGAACTGTTCAAGTTGCTGGGCAAGCCCGGCATCATCAGTTTTGCCGGGGGCTTTCCGGACAGCGCCATGTTCGATGTCGAAGGAATTAAAGAGGCCGCGAACAAGGCCCTGACAGAAGAAGCCGGCGGCGCGCTGCAGTACGGCGCGACCGAAGGCTACAACCCGCTGCGCGAGCAGCTCGCCGCCTTCATGGGCAGCAAGGGCGTGAAGGTCGCGCCCGACGGCCTGATCGTCACCACCGGCAGCCAGCAGGCGCTGGACCTGCTCGGCAAAACCATGATAGACCCCGGCGACAAGGTGATCGTCGAAGGCCCGACCTTCCTGGCCACCATCCAGTGCTTCCGGCTTTACGGCGCCGACCTGGTCAGCGCGCCCATCGACGCCAACGGCGTGGACACCGACGCGCTCGAAAAACTGATGGCCGAACACAAGCCCAAGTTTGTGTATTTGATTCCCACCTTCGGCAACCCCAGCGGCGCCATGCTGAGCCTGGAGCGCCGCAAAAAAGTGCTGGCGCTGGCCGTCAAGTACAACACCCTGGTGGTCGAGGACGACCCTTATGGCGACCTGTATTTCAACGCCGCGCCGCCGCCGTCCATCCTGAGCCTGAGCAATGACGTGCCCGGTAGCCGCGAGCTGATCGCGCATTGCGGCTCCATGAGCAAGGTGCTGAGCCCCGGCTTGCGCGTGGGCTGGATGATCGCCCCCGCCGAGTTGCTGGCCCGCGCCACCATGTGCAAGCAGTTCAGCGACGCCCACACCAGCACCTTCGCCCAGGCCACCGCCGCGCAGTACCTCAAGGCCGGCCGCATGCCCGCCACCCTCGCGAAAGTGCGCAAGGCTTATGGCGAACGCGCGCTGGCCATGGGCGCAGCGCTCAAGCGCGAACTCGGCGACGCGATCGAATTCACGCAACCGCAAGGCGGCCTGTTCTTCTGGGCGCGGCTCACGGGTGCGGGCGGCAAAACCAAAGACGCCGGCGAGTTTGCCAAACGGGCGATAGCGCAGGGCGTGGCCTTTGTGCCCGGCGCGCCGTTTTTTGCAGATGCGCCGGACGTGAGCACCTTCCGTCTCAGCTTTGCGACGGCGGATGTTGCGAAGATCGAAGAGGGTGTGGGGCGCTTGGGCAAGGCCTTGTAAGCCCGACAGTGAACCTTCCGTCACGACCCGGCGACGGGAAATGATGCTTGCACGCGTAAACGCTCATGAAAGCCCTCTGTTTGGAGGATGACCCCGTTCGCTTGCACCCCTATCATCACTCCATGCCGACGCGCTTGATCGATTTTCAGACGGGTGTCTAATCCGGTCCCCGTGCCGCCCGATCGGGCCATTACTTCATTCTCGAAACCAAGGAAATTGCGTGTACAAAATTTTGAAACTGGCGGTGTTGTTGGTCGCAATCACCGTGCTCTCAACGGGCTGCGCGAATCGGGCTACAGCCACGGTCAGCCCGTCGAGTGACCTGTCTGCACTCAAAACCATGTATGTCAAACACTTCCCGTCTGACAACAGCGGGGTCAACATGGAAATTGCTGACCGTCTGCGGAGCAAAGGTTTTGTCGTGACAACTGGTGCAGCCTCGCCACCTGCCAATGTAGATGCGATCGTCAACTACAAGGACAAATGGATGTGGGATATCACCATGTACATGCTGGAATTGACCATAGACATTCGTGACCCGAAAACCGAAGCCATCCTGGCAACAGGAAATTCCTATCACACCTCGTTGACGCGTTTGTCGCAGTCCGCGATGGTGGACGAGGTGGTCAACAACATCTTCAACAAGGCCGGCATGCCTGGGGCGGCGCAGGCGGGCGCCGCTCCACCAAAACCGCTGGTGGCAGCTCCCGTTGCAAAAGAGGCCCAGCCCAGTGCAGCAGCGCTGGCCGCAAAGCTGGAGGATCTGGCCAAGATGCGCAAAGCCGGCGTCATCACTGAAGAAGAGTATGTCGCCAAGAGAAAACAACTGATCGAGAAGTTCTAGATGCGCGAGCGGTTCGCGTTGATTTTTAGCACTGCAATGGCCGACGTTCGCAACATCGAAGACGGCGTGCAGCGCCTCGCGCAGGCGCCGTCGTAAGCATGATCAACAAGGCAATGGCGCTCTTCGCCGCCCTCGCCGCCGCAGCAGCGCTGGCACAGGGTCAGCCGGTGGCAAATGGCAGCGGGGCTCCTGCCGCCGTCCCCTCCCTGGCTGCCAGCGCCCGGCCCGAAAAGCCCTTGCTGCCGGAGTATCCGCCCGCGGCAATCCGTCGTGAGGAACAGGGCAAGGTGCTGGTGAGGCTGCGCGTGCTGGCCAGCGGCGCCGTCGCTGACCTCCAGCTGCGCTCAAGCTCGGGCCACGCGTCGCTGGACGAAGCGGCTATGAACTACCTCAGCACCGCCAGGTTTGTACCGGCGCGCGACGCCAGCGGTTCGCCGGTGGACAGCCTGGTCGCCGTGCCCGTCAGCTTTGTGCTCGAAGACCAAGTCCCGCCACGCGCCGCGCAAATAAAAAAGCCTGCCACGTTGCCGTAGCAGGCTTTTTTATGGGAAGGCCGGTGTGGGGCCCCATCAGTTGGCGGGCTGCGCGTCCTTCTCAGCCGTCTCGCCGTCCGTCTCGGGCTTCTCGTCGTCGGTGCTCACCAGATGCGGCTTCTTGCCGGGCTGAACGGCATGTTCCGCGCCGGGAGCGATCTCTTCGCCGCGGTGTTTCTTTTCCTGCTGGACTTTTTTGTCGTGGGCAATGTTGCGTGGGTCGGTCATGGGTGGTCCTGTGTATTGATAAGGAATGCAGGGCCTGAGTGAACCTGTTCCTCCACAGTGCGCGCCGGATCTGCCTGGCGATAGCGCTGTTATGCCTGAGCTTGTGTGGGAGGGGTCCCACGTCAAATTTTGAAGTAGTGTTCAGATTTGAAGTGCTGTGATCTTGATGCCATCACAGCAAATCATCAAAATCAACATCTTGTCCCCGCAA